>JBNLVK010000291.1:0-76850 GCA_050618055.1 Myxococcota bacterium | reverse complement strand
GCAGGCCGCCGAACAGCAGGTCGGTGGTGAAGCGCTGCGCCCCGCCGAAGGACGGGTGCGCCAGCACCGGCACCGACGCGCGCTGGTGGCACAGCTCCCAGAAGAAGGGCAGCCCGATCAGCATGGGCGACACCATCACGGCGCGCGCGCCCAGGTCCTCGGCCACGTGGAGCTGGTCGAGCACCTTGGCCGGCGTGCCGATCAGGTTGGGGGCGTAGAGCGTCTCGTGGCCGGTCGTGTCGGCCACGCGCCGCACCGCCTCGAGGCACGCGCGCACCCGGTCCTCGAAGGGACAGAAGGCGTGGTCGGCCAGGCCCTGGTCGTCCTTCACCAGGTCGACGCCGGCCTGGGCGAACGTCGTCATCAGGTCGGCCAGCGCCTTCGGATCGTGGCCCATGGGCTTGACGGCGGTGGCGGTGAGCGGCCGGTCGGCGGCGCCCATCGCCTCGCGCAGGCCGGCGATGCCGAAGCGCGGACCGCGCAGGGCGACGCGCAGCGAGGGCGGCAGCTCGATGTCGACGCAGCGGACGTCGGCCTGGAGCGAGGTCATGCCGAAGACCACGTTCAAGAGCTGCGCCGGATCGTGGGCGGTGGTGGCCACCGGGTAGCCGATGCGCACCCGGCTTCCGCCCTCCTCGCCCGAGACCGACTCGACCCGGCCCACCACGTTCTCGGCGATGCCCGGCTCGCGATCGACCACCGCGCGCGGGACCTCGACGGTCTGCTCGCGCGCGATCGCCTCGGCGCGCGCCTCGGCATCGGACGCGGCGACGCCGTCGAGACGGTAGGTGACCCGCAGAAGCTCCACGACGCCGGTCAGTTCAGGCTGGCCAGGAACTCGAGGGTGCGCTCGGCGGCCCCTTCGTCGACGGGCGTGATGGCCGCGTCGAAGTCGGTGACGCCGGCGTCGGCCAGCCGGTCGATCTGGGCGCGCAGCGACTTCTCGTCGCCCACCATGGCCACGCCGGCCGGACCCTCCACGCCCTCGCGGTCTAGCATGGCGCGGTAGGAGGGCAGCGTCCCGTACATGGCGAAGGCCTTGCCCATGTTCTCGCGGGCCGCGTCCACGTCGTTCGTCAGCGCGATGGGCAGGCCGGCCACCACCCGCGGCGCGCCCTTGCCGCGCTTCCCGGCGGCGGCGGTGAGCGTCGGCACGATGTGCTCGGCCAGCGTCTTCGGACCGGTCATCCAGGTGATCGTGCCGTCGGCGTAGTTCGCGGTGTGGTCGAGCATGACCGGACCCAGCGCCGCCACCACCAGCGGGACCTGGGAGGCCCCCGGCACCTGGATGCCTCCCTGCACCCGGTACAGCTCGCCCTCGAACTTGGCGGGCTCGCCCCGCAGCAGCGGCGTCAGCACCTCCAGGTACTCGCGCATGTGACGGGCCGGCTTCGCGTAGGAGAGGCCGAACATGTCCTCGATGACGATCTTGTGCGAGAGCCCGATGCCCAGCGTGAAGCGCCCGCCGGACGCGGCGCTGGCGGTGAGGGCGGTCTGGGCGATGGCCATGGGGTGCCGGGGATAGGTGGGCACGACGGCGGTGCCCAGCTCGATCCGCTCGGTCTCGCGGCCGACGATCGCCGCCAGCGCGATGGCGTCCCAGGAGAAGATGTTGGGGAACCAGAGGGTCGAGAAGCCCAGGGACTCGGCCTGCTTCGCGGTCGCCACGATCTCGTCGAGGCTGGCGGTGGGTCCGCTGGTTCCCTGCATCAGACCGATTCGAAGCTTGGACATGGGGGGTCTCCTCGGGGGCCGGGCGCGGCGTCGAGGGAGTATACCCGCGAAGCGACCGGGGCCCCGCTGTGGGATAATCGGCGCTTCGCCGATTCGAGAGGCCTCCGTTGACCCGCGACCGTCCCGAGAGCAGACGAGCCCGCGGCCCCACCGACCCCGGCCTGGGCGTGACCGGGGCCGTGGCCGCCGTCGTGACCGTCGTCTTCTACCTGGCGGTGCTGCCGCTGCTCGGATCGCCCATCGGCGAGCTGTTCGCCGAGCGCGGCTGGGTGCCCTACGGCATCGCCTACCTCTCCTTCTGGGCCGGCGTGCTGCTGGTCGAGAAGTTCCGGCGCTTCTCGCGCCAGCGCGAGGCGCTGGCCTTCGACCTGCTGCCCGCCCACATCGGCGAGCGCGTGACTCCCGACAACGCCGCCCGCTTCGTCGCCCACCTCCACGAGCTGCCGGAGCGGGCGAGCCGCGGCCTGCTGGTGCAGCGCATCGAGCGCGCGCTCCAGCACTTCCAGGCCCGGCGCGACGCCCGCGAGGTGGTGTCGTCGCTGGAGAGCCAGGCCCAGACCGACGCCGACAGCGTCGACTCGAGCTACACGATGGTCCGCGTCTTCATCTGGGCGGTGCCGATCCTGGGCTTCATCGGCACGGTGCTGGGCATCGGCGCCGCCGTGGGCGGCTTCTCCGACTCGGTGGGCAGCGCCGTCGACCTGGAGGTGATGAAGAACTCGATCGGCTCGGTGACCGGCGGCCTGTCGGTGGCCTTCGACACCACGCTGCTGGCGCTGGTCATGAGCATCCTGATCATGTTCCCGGCCAGCTCGCTCCAGAAGTGGGAAGAGGGCTTCCTGGCCGACGTCGAGGACTACTGCGACGAGCACCTGGTGCGCCGCCTGGAGGACGCCCACGCCGACGGCCCGCCGGAGGAGCGCTGGATCCGCGAGGCCGTGGCCGCCGAGCTGGCGCCTCACCACGAGGCGATGCGCCAGTGGCTGGACCGGCTGTCGCAGATCGGCGAGACGCTGACGGCCCAGGTGGTGTCGGGCTGGGAGAAGATCGACGAGCAGCTGCGCCTGCGGCAGGACCGCCAGCAGGAGCGACTGTCCGACTGGGCGCACACCGCCCAGCGCGAGGCCAGCGAGGAGCTGCTCGAGACCCAGCGCGGGCTGCTGCGCGACTTCCGCAACCACCTGACCGCCATGTCCGCCGAGGCGCGCACGCTCCAGGAGGAGGGCGCCCACCGCATCGACGAGCAGCTCGCCGGCGTCGAGCGCCTGCACCGGCGGCTGGTCGAGGAGCAGTCGGCCGCCGCCGAGCAGCAGAGCGCCCAGCGCAGCCAGCTGGCGCTGGCCGGCGAGCAGCTCGCCCACACGCTGGGACGCGTGCGCGGCGAGGTGGCCGAGATGCGCGACGAGGGCGCGCGCGAGATCGCGCGGCTGGTCGATCGCATGGAGGAGGTGGCGCGCAGCGCCGACTCGCTCCAGCGCCGGGTGCAGGAGGGCACCGAGGCCCAGACGCGCAGCCTGAAGGGCGCGTCCGACGGCCTGGCCGAGACGCTCGGACGCATCGACCAGCAGATCGCCCGCATGAACGACGCCGCCGACGCGCGCCTGCGCGCCGTCGACGACCTGGTGGCCGCCCTGGCCGACCTGCGGCGCGAGGCCGAGGCCGCGCGCGCCGGCGTGGCGGGCGAGGCGGCCGAGCAGCTCACGCGACTCGTCGAGCAGACCGAGCGCGTGGCGTCGCGCATGGCCGAGCCCTGGGAGCGTCAGCTCGCGAAGCTCGAGACGCTGCACGACCGGGCCCTGCGCAACGTCCGCGACCAGGAGCGGCGGCGGCCGCTGCGCGACCTGTTCCGGAAGGACTGAGGGGCCGGGGGTGGCGAGGCCGCGACGCCGCACGCGCCCCAGCGTGTCGCTGTTCCCGTTCCTGTCGATCCTGGCCTGCGTGATCGGCACGCTGATCCTGGTGATCACGGCCAGCGCCACCTCGCAGGTGGCGTCCGGCGGCATCGACCTGGAGAGCTACGAGCGTCTGGAGGCCGAGATCGTGGAGGGGCGCCGGCGGCTGGCCGAGCTCCAGGGCCTGTCGACCGAGCTGGACGACCTGGCCCGCAGCCTGGCCGCGGAGCGGGAGCGGCGCGACGCGCTGGCCCGCGAGCGCGACGCCCTGGCCGGCGCGCTGGCGCGCAACGTGCCCGATCGCGAGGCGCTGGCCGACGACGAGGCGCGGGTGGCGGCCCTCGAGCGCGAGCTGGCACCGCTGCAACGGACCAACGGCGAGAAGCGCGAGGAGCTGGCCCGGCGCCGCGCCCTCCAGGCCGAGGCGCCCATCCGCATCCAGCCCTCGGGCAGCGGGCTCGGCCTGGATCCCCACTTCGTCGAGTGTCGCTCCGAGGGCATCGTGCTCTACGTGGGCGAGACGCGCGAGGCGCGGCCCATTCCCACCCACCTGGTGCGCGCCAGCCCCGAGTACGCGCGCTTCCTGCGCGAGGTGCTGTTCCGCTCGAACGCCAGTGTCATCTTCCTGATCCGCGAAGGCGGGGTCGAGAGCTACCGGCGCGCGCGCCCGGTGGCCGACCGCCACCGGGTGCGCTCCGGCGAGATGCCGATCGTGGGCGAGGGCCCGCTCGACTTCTCGCCGCTTTCGCGCCGCAGGGGGCGCGGATGAGCCGGCGCCGCCGCAACGACGGTCAGAACCTGGATTCGCTGCTCGACACCATGGCGAACGTGACCGGCATCCTGGTCGTGCTGCTGGCGGTGATGCAGATCAGCGTGGGCGACGCCATGGAGCGCCTGAAGGACGAGCTGGTGGGACGGCCCGAGCTTTCGCGCGAGGCCATGGCCGCCGCCGAGGAGGAGGCCCGCGAGCTGCGCGGCGCCCTGGCGCCGCTGCTGCCCGACGCGGCGGAGCGCGAGGCCCTGCGCCGCGAGCGCCGTGCCGAGCTGTCGGCGCTGCGCGCCAGCGTGGCGACCCTGGATCGCGAGCTCGAGGCGGGTCGCGGCGCACCGCGCGGCGCGGCCGAGATCGAGCGGCGGCGGGCCGCGGCGCGGGAGACGCTGCAGCGTCTGGAGCGCGCGCTCGCCGCCGAGACCCGCGAGCGCAGCGACCTCGAGCAGAAGCTCGCCCGGCCGGTCGCCGCCACGGCCCGCGACGCGCGCCTGCCCGATCCGCGGCCGGCACCGGTCGGGGCCCGCGAGATCGCCTTCTTCGTGCGCCACGGCCGCATCCTGCGCGTCGACGGCCAGGAGCTGGTGGACCGCCTGTGGGGCGCCATCCGCCAGGCCACCGGCGGCTCGTCGCCGGAGAGCATCCAGCGCAGCGCGATCGACCGCAGCCGCGTGCTCCGCTGGTTCGAGAGCAACGACGTGGGCGACGCGAACCTGCGCTGGCACGTGCTCGACGTGGGCGGGACGCTGACCGGTCAGCTGGCCTGGCGGCGGCGCGACGCGGGCGAGACGACGAAGGAGCTGCGCGTCGGCAACTCGCGCTATCGCTCCGAGCTGCTCCAGCACTCGCCGCAACGCGTCTACCTGCGCTTCTTCGTCTGGGACGACAGCTTCGACGTCTACCTGGCGGCGCGCGCCCTGTCGGACCAGATCGGCTACTCGGCCGGCTGGGTCCCCTTCGAGGCCCACACCCCCTTCCGCCAGTCGCTGGTGCACCAGCGCATCCGGGCCTTCGTCGACTGATGACGAGCGCCGCCGGCAACAAGCAGATCGTGCTGGCCTTCCTGGAGGCGCTCTCGCGCGGCGACCGCGAGGCGGCGCGCGCGGCCTTCCACCCGGACGCGCGCTGGAAGTACCCGCCGAGCCTGGGCGGACCCGGCGTCCACGAGGGCCGCGACGCCATCTTCGACGTCTACTTCGCGGTCGACGAGAAGCTCTACGAGACGGGCACGCGCGAGTACGACATCGAGGTGCTGTCGGCGCTGGCCGAGGGCAACCGGGTGGCCGTGGAGATGCGCCACCGCGGCACCACCCGAAGGAGCGGCGAGCCCTACGCCTCCGACTACTTCGTGCTCTACGAGCTGCGCGACGGCCGGATCCGCGAGGTGCACGAGTACTTCGACTCGCTGTACGTTCGGCGCCTCTACGACGACGAGGAGCTGGGTGTCTGATCGATCGAGCCGGGCGCGCGCGGCGCTCGCGGGGTGCCTGCTGGCGCTGGCGTGCAGCGGCGGCGATCCGCCGGCGGGGCGCGTGCAGGGGGCGGGCCACGGGCCGGAGGTCGTGGCCGCCAAGCAGGCGGCCCAGCGCGAGGTGCGGCGATCGCTGGCGGTGCCCGCGTCGAAGTCGATCCTGTTCGGCGACCTGCACGTCCACACCACCTACTCGATCGACGCCTTCCTGTACGCGCTGCCCGTCTTCGGCGGCGCCGGCGCCCACCCGCCGGCCGACGCCTGCGACTTCGCCCGCCACTGCGCGAACCTCGACTTCTTCTCGCTGAACGACCACGCCGAGGGCCTGACGCCCGAGCGCTGGCGGCGCTCGATCGAGAGCGTTCGCCAGTGCAACGAGCGGGCCGGAGACCCGGCGAGCCCGGACCTGATGGCCTTCGTCGGCTACGAGTGGACGCAGATGGGCATGACGCCCGACGCCCACTTCGGCCACAAGAACGTGATCGTCCCCGGGCTCGCCGACGAGGAGGTTCCGCCCCGCCCCATCTCGGCCCTGCCCGACGACGTGATGGACCGGGCCCGCTACCTGGGACTGGCGCGGGTGGCCGAGGCGGCGCTCACCCTCGGCGCCCGACCCTACGCCGACTTCCTGTGGTGGATCCGGCGGCTGGCGAACGTGCCCTTCTGCGAGCGCGGCGTCGACACCCGCGAGCTGCCGCGCGAGTGCCAGGAGACCGCGCCCACGCCCGAGGTGCTGTTCGAGAAGCTGGCCCAGTGGGGCGGTCGCGCGCTGGTGGTGCCCCACGGCCTCGGCTGGGGAATCCACGCGCCGCCGGGCGCGCGGCTCGACGTGCAGGCCTCACCCGAGCGCAGCGCGCCGGACGTGCAGCGCCTGGTCGAGGTGTTCTCGGGGCACGGCAGCGGCGAGCGCTTCGAGCCGGCGGCCGCCGCCGCCGAGCGCGCCGCGCTGGCGGGCGTGTGCGCCGAGCCCACCGACGACTACCTGCCCTGCTGCTGGCGCGCCGGCGAGATCGTGCGTGAGCGCTGCGGCGACCTGCCCGCCGCCCTGTGCCAGGCCCGCGTGGACGAGGCCATGCGGCTGGCGCTCGAGGCGGGTCGGCGTCCGCACTGGGTGCTGCCCGACACCACGGCGGCCGACTGGCTCGACTGCGACCAGACCCGCGGCGCCTTCAAGCCGGCCCTGGCCGACCGCCCCCACATGAGCGCCCAGTACGCCCTGGCCAGCGGCGACTTCCGCTGGGGCTTCATCGGCTCGAGCGACAACCACACCGCGCGCGCCGGCAGCGGCTACAAGCAGGTGGGGCGCAAGGGCATGACCGACGCGCGCGGCTTCGCTTCGCAGCGCACCGCCGACCTGCTGCGCGGCTTCGTGGCCGGCGAGCCGGAGGATCCGGCGCGCGCCCAGCCGTCGCCGCCCGCGGCCACGGGCTTCCGGTCGCTGCTCGACACCGAGCGCACCGCCAGCTTCCTCTACACCGGCGGGCTGGTGGCCGTGCACAGCGAGCGGCGCGACCGCGAGGGCGTGTTCGCGGCGCTCGAGCGGCGCGAGGTCTACGCCACCAGCGGTCCGCGCATCCTGCTCTGGTTCGACCTGCTGGGCGGCGAGGTCCCCACCCCCATGGGAGGCGAGGCCACGCGCACCGGCAGCCCGGCCTTCGAGGTGCGCGCCGCGGGAAGCTTCGTTCAGAAGCCGGGCTGTCCGGACGATACGCTCCGGGCCATGAGTGCCGAACGCATCGACGCCCTGTGCCTGGGCGAGTGCCATCACCCGGGCGACGAGCGCGTGCCCATCGAGGCGATCGAGGTGGTGCGCATCCGGCCGCGCAGCCACCCCGGCGAGGACGTGGCCGCGCTGATCGAGGATCCGTGGCTGCGCCTGCCCTGCCCCGGCGACGGCGGCGGCTGCCGCGTGCGTTTCGAGGACGCGGAGTTCGCGGCCCGGGGGCGCGATACGATCTACTACGTGCGAGCGCTCCAGGCCGAGACCCCCGCCATCAACGGCGCCAACGCCCGCGTCCGCCGCGACGCCAGCGGCGCCTGGACGGCGGAGCCCTGCTCCGGCGGCTTCGCCACGCCCCGCGACGACGACTGCCTGGCGCCGGTGCGCGAGCGGGCCTGGTCGTCGCCCATCTTCGTGGAGCACGGCGGCTGATGGCGATCCCGAAGGCGCCGGCCCGCCTGGTGCTCGGTCAGATCACCGGCCGCGGCGCGCGTCGCTACGAGATGCGCGGGCTCCACACCCGGCTCCACCGCGAGCTGGGTCCGGTGGTCGGCATGGGCGGCGGGCGCTTCTACAACGTCACCCTGTTCGGACCCGACGCCAACCGCTTCGTGCTGCTCGACCGCGAGCGCCTGTTCTCGGCGCGGGAGCCCTGGACGCTCATCATGGGCGGCATCTTCCCCAACGGCCTGCTGCTGCGGGACGGCGACGAGCACCGCCACCACCGCAAGATCATGCACGAGACCTTCAAGCGGCCCGTGCTGCGCGAGTACACCGAGCGCATGGGGCCGGCAATCGCGGCGGGCCTCGACCGCTTCGCGCCGCGCCCCGGCGGCGGACGCCTGCGCGCCTTCGACGCCTACAAGGCGCTGACCCTCGACATGGCGGCGTCCATCTTCGTGGGCGTCGACCTGGGGCCCGCGGCGCGTCGCATGAACGGCGCCTTCGAGGCGATGGTCGCGGCCTCCATGCCCGGGCTGCGCCTGCCCTTCGCCGGACGCTACAAGCGCGGTCTCGACGGCCGTCGCACGCTGCTGTCGCTGCTGGGAGACATGATCCCGAAGAAGCGCGGCGACCCGGCCGGCGACCTGTTCAGCCGGCTGTGCCGCGCGCGCTCGGAGACGGGCGAGGTGTTCTCGGACCAGGAGATCCTCGACCACATGATCTTCCTGATGATGGCCGCCCACGACACGACCACCAGCACGCTGACGTCGCTCACCTGGGAGCTGGCGCGGCACCCGGAGTGGCAGGAGCGCATCCGCGAGGAGAGCCTGGCGCTGGGCGACCCCTGCCCCGGCTTCGACGACCTCGACCGCCTGCCCGCACTCACCTGGGCCATGCAGGAGGTGCTGCGGCTCTACCCGCCGCTGCCGGTCATTCCGCGGACCGCCACCCGCGACTTCGAGTGGCAGGGCCACACCATCCGCCAGGGCACCATGGTGGTGGTGTCACCGATCCACACCCACGTCATGCCCGAGTGGTGGAGCGAGCCCGAGCGCTTCCAGCCGGAGCGCTTCGCGCCCGAGCGCGCCGAGCACGAGCGCCACACCCACAGCTGGATCCCCTTCGGCGGCGGCACCCACATGTGCCTGGGCCGACGCTTCGCCGAAGCCCAGGTGCGGCTGGTCGCCCACCAGCTGGTGCAGCGCTTCCGCTGGAGCGTGCCCGACGGCTACGTCATGCCGGTGCAGCAGGCGCCGATCTCGAAGCCGGTCGACGGCCTGCCGATCGAGGTGGAGAGCCTCTCCTAGGCGCGCATGCCGCCGCCGGCGGCGACCGGGTGCAGGCTCGCCTCGGCGCTGGGCCGCGCGCCCACGCGCTCGAACCAGGCGCCCACGTTCTTCCGCTCCGGGTCGAGGGGCTGGCCCACGGTCGCGAAGAAGTCGAGCAGGGTGTAGAGCGCGATGTCGGCCAGCGTGAAGCGGTCGCCCACGATCCAGGCGCGTCCCTCGATCAGGCCGTCGAAGAGCGCCAGGCCGTCCTGGGCCACCGCCTTGAAGTCGGCCGAGGCGTCGGGCATGCAGCGCATGCGACCCTGGAACATCGACAGGCCCTCGGCGAAGCGGAAGCCGGCGGACATGGGCTCGATCACGTTCAGCACGGCGCGGCGCGTCCACATGCGCGTCTCGGCGCGCTCCTCGGGCGTGGCGCCGACGAGCACCGGCGTCGGGTGCTTCTCCTCCAGGTACTCGCAGATCACCGTCGTCTCGCCGATCACGCGTCCGTCGTCCAGCTCGAGGGCCGGCATCTGGCCGAAGGGGTTGGCGTCGGTGTAGGGGGCCTGGCGGTTCTGGCCGGCCATGATGTCGACCTGCTCGGTCGGCAGCTCGACGCCCTTCTCGGCGAGGAACATGCGCACCAGGCGCGGGTTGGGTCCGACGGCGTCGTAGAGCTTCACGGGGGACTCCTCCAGTGGGTGGCGGGGGCGCAGTGTACCCGCTCAGTCGGGCTCGGTGGTGAGCAGCTCGAGCAGGTTGCGGTCCGGGTCGCGGAAGTAGACCGACCGGCCGAGGGTGGCGTCGGCAGCCGGGCGCGGCACGGGACCTTCGATCACCGGCACGCCGTGGCGCTCGAGCCGGGCCACCGCCTCGGCGACGGTTCCGTCCCAGCGGAAGCAGAAGTCGCCGGAGCCGGGCATGGGCACGTGGGCGTGGGGCTCGGCCGGACCGCTGGCCGCGTGCACCGAGAGCCGCGACGCCCCCAGCCGCAGCTGCACGATCGGGATCTTCCCCGCGCGCCACAGGTCCTCGTACAGCACCTCCGCGTCCAGCACGTCGCGGTAGAAGGCGATCGTGGTCTCGATGTCGGCGACCGTGATCGCCAGGTGGTCGATGTGGCGGATGGACACGGCCGCTCCCTCGGCGCCACCGTATCACGCGGGCGTCAGGCGGCGCCGGCCCAGCGGCGTCCTTCGGCGCCGGCGTACACCACCCGCGGCCGGATCAGCCGATCCTCGTCGATCTGCTCGAGCACGTGGGCGGTCCAGCCCGCCACGCGCGCCACGGCGAAGGTGGGCGTGAACAACGGCGACGGCAGCCCCAGGCCGTGCAGCAGCAGCGCGGTGTAGAACTCGACGTTGGTCTGGAGCACGCGGTCCGGCTTCAGCTCGGCGAGCACGTCGAGCACCCCCTGCTCGACGGTGCGCGCCCGGCGGTAGAGACCGTCGTCGTCGCGCTCCGGGAAGAGCCGCTCCACCGCGGCGCCCAGCACGTCGGCCCGCGGATCGCGCACGCGGTAGACGCGGTGGCCGAAGCCCATGATGCGCTCGCCCTTGGCCACCTGGTCGCGCACCCACTGCTCGGTCACGCTCTCGAGCGAACGCCCGGTCGCGTCGGCGCGGCGCTGGAGATCGAAGACCATGTCGAGGGCGGGACCCGGGGCGCCGCCGTGCAGCGGACCCTTCAGCGCCCCCAGCGCCGCGACGATCGCCGACGACAGGCAGGAGCGCGTGCTGGCCACGACCCGCGCCGTGAAGGTGGAGGCGTTCATGCCGTGGTCGGCGGTGGTGTTCAGGTAGGTGGCGAGGGCGCGCGCCTGGCCCGGCGCCGGCACCTCGCCGGTCAGCAGGTGGAGGTAGCTGGCCGCGTGGTCGAGCGCCGGGTCCGGCACGACCGGCTCGCGGCCCTGGCACAGCCGGTGGTAGGCGGCCGCGACCACCGGCAGCGCCGCCACCAGGCGCAGCGCCGTCTGCCGGACCTCGCCGGCGGGCCGGGCCTGGAGCTCGGTGCGGTGCAGGCCGGGCTCCGCGAGCCCGAGCGTGGCCGCGCCCATGCGCAGCGCGTCCATGGGCGCGGTGCCGGCGTCGGCCGCCGCCCGCAGCAGCGCCAGGGTGGCCGGCGCCAGCGCGCGACGCTCCGCCAGACCGGCGCGCAGCGCGGAGAGCTCGGCCGGCGACGGCAGCCGGTCGTTCCAGAGCAGGAAGAGCGTCTCCTCGAAGCAGGCGTTCGGCGCCAGCTCCTCCACGGCGAAGCCCCCGATCAGCAGGCGGCCGGCCTCCCCGTCGACCCGGGAGAGGCGGGTCTCGGTGATGGCGATGTCGGCCAGTCCGCGGGCGATCTGCGTCATGCATCCTCCGTGCGGGGCGCGCGAAGGGAGGCTAGACTCGACCATCAATGCGGTCAATCTTGATTTATATATCAAGTCCAGGGGCGCGCGGAGACGGCTCGTGAGCGGTCCCGGGCGGCTCTCGGCGGACGAGGCGGCGCGCCGGCTCGGCGTCCGCCGCGACACCCTCTACGCCTACGTCTCGCGCGGGCTGATCCGCAGCGAGCGGCAGCGGGGCACCCGCGCGCGGCTCTACCACGCCGAGGACGTGGAGCGGCTGGCGCGGCGCAAGCAGAGCCGGCGCGATCCGGAGCGGGCGGCGTCCCAGGCGCTGTCGTTCGGCGCGCCGCTGCTCGAGTCGGGCCTGACGCTGATCCGCGACGGCCAGCTCTACTACCGCGGGCTGCCGGCCGAGGGCTTCATCGGTCAGGCGGGCTTCGAGCAGGTGGCCGGCTTCCTGTGGGGCGGCACGCTCGCGACCGGCATCGACCCGGTGGTGCCGGCCCTGCCTCGCGCCTTCGCGAAGCCCACGCCGGCGCTGGCCGACCTGCCCGCCATCGAACGCTTCCAGGTGGTGCTGGCGGCCAAGGCCGGCGAGGACGCGTCGGGCTACGACCGCAGCGCGCCGGGCGTGCGCCGCGTCGGCGCGAAGCTGCTGCGCATCCTGACCGCCGTGAGCACCGGCGGCGCACCGTCCGACGCCCCCGCCGCCGACGTGCTCCAGCGCGCCTGGGCGCCGGACCGCCCTGCGGTGCGCGAGCCCCTGGAGGCGGCGCTCATCCTGTGGGCGGACCACGAGCTGAACGTCAGCACCTTCACCGTGCGCTGCGTCGCGTCGTCGGGCGCCACACCCTACGCGGCGGTGATCGCCGGCCTGTCGGCCCTGGGCGGACCGCTGCACGGTCGCGCCAGCGAGCAGGTGGAGGCGCTGTTCGACGAGATCGAACGGCCGGAGCGGGCGCGCGCGGTGCTGGAGGCGCGCCTCCGCCGCGGCGAGCGCATCCCCGGCTTCGGCCACCCGCTCTACCGCGAGGGCGACCCGCGCGCGCGGGCGCTGCTCGCACGGGTGCGCGGGCTGGACGGCGGGAGCCCGGACCTGGCGGTCGCCGACGCCGTCGAGCGCGAGTGCCTTCGGCTGATCGCGCGGGCGCCGAACGTCGACTTCGCGACGGTGGCCCTGCGGCGCGCACTGGGCCTTCCGCCGGGTGCCGCGCTCTGCCTGGTCACGATCGCCCGCACCGCCGGCTGGATCGCCCACGCCATCGAGCAGTACGAAGCCGGCAGCCTGATCCGCCCGCGCGCGCGCTACGTGGGCGAGGCGCCCTAGCGCTTCCGCCCGCGCAGTCCCAGCGCCACGAGCCCCAGCACCAGCAGCGCCGCCGTGCCCGGCTCCGGGATCGGCACCAGGTCGAACTCGTGGAAGAAGCCGTGGAGGATGGCGTCGTCGAAGACGAAGACGCGGGTGGTCACGTGCAGGCTCGACACCGGTGCGATCGTCTGGCGCTCGCTTCCCGACAGCAGTTGCGGCGCGCCGGGGATGAACGGCGTCGTCAGGTCCGCCGGGTCGTCGCCGACCGTGAGATCCGCCAGCACGCTGCCGCCGCTCTCGAACACCGAGCCGACCACCAGGCTGGTCTCCCAGACGAGGCCCGTAGCGATGGTGAACCCGACGTCGGAGCGCGGCGCGGCCTCGTTCTCGTTGATGAACCCGGACGACTGGAGCAGCACCTCGCCGATCGCCAGGTTCGGGTCGGTGACCATGACGTCGTAGCCCACCTCGATGATCGAGTAGCCGGTACCGCCGCCGTCGGTCCCCAGCGTGTCGCCCGAGGTCCCGCCGCCCACGTAGAGCCAGTTCGAGAGGGTGGCGTCCTCCTCGTAGTCGGGCGTCGTGATGGTGAGATTGCCCGCCGCGACGCCCACCGCGTCGAGCGGCGAGACGCTGGCGGGATCGATCGGTGTCTGGCAGCTCGCGAAGTCGGGCGAGAGCACGCACACCTCCGCCGAGACACCGGGGGTCGAGCGGCTGAGCGTGAAGTTCTGGTAGAGGAGTCCCGCGCCGACCTGCGACCCGCCGCCGAGCAGGTCGTCGAAGGTCGATCCGAGGGTAGGCGGCGAGTAGCCGGGCTGGATGATCGCCGCCTCCTCGCGGGTGAGCCCGGACGTGGCGACCCAGGCCAGCAGCGGACCGTCCTCGACGTCGTCCACGTAGACGTGGTTGTCGGCGCGGCGGATGGCCTCGACCTCCGCGCGCCAGCCGTCCTCGCGCATCAGCCAGCCGACGGCGCAGGCCGTGTCCTCGGCGTCGACGAAGATCGGCAGGGTCAGGCCGTGGCCCTCCCGGTTCAGAGGGAAGCGACCCGCGTCGCGGTAGCGGCGCAGGCGTTCGATCTGGAGGGCGCGGCGCTCCTCGAGATCGGGCGCGGGCGCCCGGCCCGCCTCGAGGCGTTCGAGCACCCGGTCGAAGTGGGCGACCAGTCGCGCCCGTTCCAGACCCGGGTCCAGCGGCGGCAGCTCCAGCCGGCCGCGCTCGCGCTGGAGCCCGGCGCTCTGGAGCAGCGGGTCGTCGAGGGGCGCCGTCGGGGGCGCGACGGGCGGACTCGCGCAGGCGGCGAGCAGCAGGAGACAAGAGAGCAACGGAACGAGCTTCATGGTGGAACCCCCGCTCCCCTTCCCCGACGCATCATACACCAGTCAGCGTTGAAAGACGTACTCGCTCATCGGGTGGCCCTCGACCTGGTCGAGGGCGAGGAAGGCGAGGCAGCTCTCGATCATCCAGCCCCGGTTCTTCGCGAGCTGCGCGTCGTCCTTCGCGGCGTACCAGACCTTCGGGTCGGTGAGCGCCTCGATCGGGAAGCTCTCCTCGACGATCGCCTCCCAGGCGGGCGCCGTGTCCGAATAGGCCCGCACGATCTCGTTGCGCACGTAGGCGAAGGTGCTCTGGGTCTCGACGGCGCAGCGCCGGTGCTCGACGTGCCAGTGGGACAGGAACTCGGCGTCCGACAGCCCGGGCTTGCGCTGGATGCAGGTGACGAAGTTGAAGCCGGGTGTGCGCCGGCCCAGCGGCGCCACGTGCGCGGTGTTCTTCACGGGCTCCGCCTCGACCACCAGGAAGGTCTCGACGCGCGACGCCAGCGGCGCGAGCACGGCCTCGACCGGTCCGCGATCGTCGGCCAGGTCGAGCCAGTAGAAGACCACCGCCGCCTTCGGGGGATCCATGCGGCCGACGCGCACGCCGGCGCCGTCGGCCACCGCGTCGTCGGCCACGTCGATGCGCAGCTTCATGGCGCCCTGCTTGGCCAGCTCGGGTGCGGCGGCCAGCAGGGCGTCGGCGAAGGCCTGGTCGGGCTGGTCGGCGGGCTTCCACAGGACGCTGGCGAGCTTCTCCATGGGCGTACGCTATCCGTGCACGCCCGCGGCGGTCAACCGGCCCGATCGCGGACGCGTGCGCCCAGCGCCTCGCAGTCGGGGAAGACGCCGCGCTCGCCGCCGCCGCCGCGGTGGCGGATCGATCCGTGCAGCATCACCAGCGAGGCGCCCACCCGGTCGATGCGCCAGTCCGGGTAGTGGAAGCCGCCGGCGGCGGCCGCCGCGCGGCCTTCGTCCTCGAAGATCCAGAGCTCCACGCTGCACACCTGGATGTCGCTCCCCAGCTTGCGCGCGTAGTGGCGCACGTGCTTCACGCGCACGCCCCACTCGGCCAGGTCGCGATCGTCCGACGCGTGCACCGGCGCCTCGCGGACCACGTCCCAGCCGCGCACCTCGCGCTCGCGCAGCAGCGCGTCGGACGAGGCCAGGGCTGCCGCGGACGCCAGCCAGCAGACGAGCAGCGGGCCGAGGGGGGGAGCGGGACGCATGCCTGCTCATCGGCACCCCGCCGCGCGGGGTGAAGCGGCGCCCCGGCTGGGCGAAGCTGCCGGCGGAGGAACCCGGATGCCCATCTCGGACTCCATGCGCCGGATCCGCGAGAAGATCGGGACGCAGCTCCTCGAGATCCCGTCGGTCACGATCCTGGCCTTCGACGAGCGGGATCGCGTGCTGCTGGTGCGCCACGCCGAGAGCGGGTTGTGGGCCACGCCCGGCGGCGGCGTCGAGCCGCTGGAGGTGCCCGCCGACGCCGCGCTGCGCGAGATGTGGGAGGAGACCGGCCTGCACGTCGAGCTGCTGCGCACCATCGGCGTGTACGGCGGCCCCGGGTTCCGCACCACCTACGACAACGGCGACGCCGTGTCGTTCATGATGACGGTCTTCCTGGCGCGCGTGGTCGGCGGCCGCCTGCGCCCGGACGGCGAGGAGGTGAGCGAGGTGCGCGCCTTCACCCGCGAAGAGGTGAAGACGCTGCCGCTCCAGGGCTGGGCGCCGCGCGTCATCGAGAACGCCTTCGCCGACCGCGAGCGCGCCTTCTTCGACGCGCCGACGTGGCGGCCCCCGGCCGGGTAGCGCCAACCCGCCGCTAGGGCTCCTTCGGGTAGTCGCCCGCCGACCACACCTCCCAGTGGCCCTCCAGGTCGACGACGTGGGTGTAGCCGGCGTCGCCCAGCACCGTCTCGGCCATGCCGGCGCGGCGACCGCTCTGGCAGTGCACCACGATCTCCGTGTCCTTGTCGGCCGGCAGCTCGGACAGCCGCGACGCCAGCTCGTCGTGGGGGATCCAGACGGCGCCCGGGATGTGGCCGGACTCGTACTCGGACTGGCTGCGCACGTCGAGCACCAGCGGCGCGTCGCCTTCGGCGATGCGCTCCGCCAGCGCGTCCGGCGTGATCGTGGCGGCGCGCGGGTCGGGGCTCGCGCAGGCGGCCAGCGCGAGCAGGAGCGAGAGCGGAAGCAGCGGAAGCAGGATGCGGAACTTCGTCATCTCAGACCTCCCAGGTGGCCGGCAGGTTCAGCCAGCCCTGCACGAACTCGGTGCGGTTGCGCACCGCGTTCTCGACGTCGATCTCGTAGCGCGGAATGCGCGACAGCAGCTCGGTGAGCGCCAGCCGCGCCTCGAGCAGCGCCACGTGCTTGCCCAGGCACATGTGGATGCCGTGGCCGAAAGCCAGCATGCGCGGCGGGCGCCGGGTCATGCGGTACTCGCCGGGGGCGTCGAACTCGTTCTCGTCCCGGTTGGCCGAGGCCCACATCAGCATCACCTTCTGCCCCGGCTGCAGCGTGTGCCCGTGGAACTCGATCTCCTTCGTGACGGTGCGGCCCAGGTGCTGGGTCGGGGTGTCGATGCGCAGGCCCTCGAGGAAGGCGTCCTGCACCAGCGACAGGTCGCCCAGCAGCGTCTCCCGCTGCTCCGGGTTCAGCCACAGGCGGTGCAGCGTGGCGGCCAGCGCCTTGGGCAGCGTGTCGGTGCCGCCGATCAGGATGACCGAGGCGAGCGACGCGATGCGGAAGTCGTCCATCCTGTCGCCGGCCACGTCGGTGGTGAGCAGCGTCCTGAGGATGCCCTCCGCCTTCTCCGGATCCTTGCGGGCCGCCTTCACGTGGTCGAGCAGCGTGAAGAACATGTCCTTCATCGCCGTCGTGCCGACCTCGGTCACGCCCTTGTGGTCGTCCTCGCGGTGGAAGATGTCGTTCACCCAGCGCACGCCCTCGCTGGCCAGCTCGAGCGGCAGCCCCGCCACGCTGAGCGCGCCCCGCACCGACACCTGCACGGCGAAGTCCTGCACCAGGTCGCAGCGGCCCTTCCCGATGAAGTCGTCGACCAGGCCCTTCACGATCGCCGCCATGTGCGACTCCATCTTCGCGACGGTGGCCGGCTTGAAGTGCTCGTTCACCTGCGCCCGGTACTTCGAGTGCTGGGGCGGGTCCATGCTTGCGAAGGACAGGTTCAGCGGCGTGTCCTTGCTGAGCAGGTGGTTCGGCGTCGTGCCCTCCATGGCGCTGAAGTGCCTGCCGTCGGGTCCGACCCGCCAGATGTCGTCGAAGCGCGACAGGAACCAGGCGTCGTACTCCTCGACGAAGCAGGCCGGCTCGTGCTTGCGCATCTCGGCGTACACCGGATACGGATCGTCCTTGATCTGGTCGGAGTAGGGATCGTACTGGACCACGTTGGTTCCTTTCTTCAGGCCGAGGCCGCGTTGCGCCCGGCGATGCGTCCGTAGAGCGTGGCCTCGCCGATGGAGGTGCCGCTCGAGTAGCCGGGCGAGGAGATGGAGGCGGCGGTGCGTCCCGCCGCGAACAGGCCGGGCACCGGGTCGCCGTCCGGCGTCAGCACGCGCGCCTGCGTGTCGGTGGCCAGGCCGCCCAGGGTGAAGGCCGCGTAGATGGCCTTGTCCCAGGACAGGTCGATCACGCCGAAGGGCGCCGTGGTGAGCGGCACCAGGTACTCGGGCGCCTTGTGGAACAGCGGATCCTCGCCGCGCGCCGCGTGGGCGTTGTAGAAGTCGAGGGTCTGGCGCAGCGCGCCCGGCGGAAAGCCGCACTCCCCTTCGATCTCCTCGATGGTCTCGCCGGCGTGGATCTCGCCGCCGGCGAACAGCGGCCGCTCGAAGGTGGCGTCGTCGAGCACCAGCCAGACCCGGCCGTCCTGCCGGCCCAGGGCGATCTCGCCGGCGCGCCCCTGGTAGACGTCCTCGGGCATGAAGCGCTGGCCCGCCGCGTTCACGAAGATGCCCTTCATCAGCGATTTCGGCGGGTAGAAGGGCAGCGTCACCGACGCCTTGTCCATGCGGATCGCCGCGCCGCCGGCGCCCATGCCCATGCGGATGCCGCGCCCGTCGTCGCCGTCGGTGGCGGCCTTGAAGCGCGCCCGGCGGATCTCGGGGGCGTACTGCTTCACCATCTCGCGATCGTTGATGAAGCCGCCGGCGCACAGCACCACGCCGCGCCGCGCGCGGAAGCTCTGCTCCTCGCCGGCGCTCGTGGCCTGCACCCCCACCACGCGCCCGTCGTCGTCCACCACCAGCCGCTCGCACAGCACGTTCGCGCGGATCTCGACGCCGGCGCGCTCGGCGCTGGCGACGAGCTTCTGCATCAGGAAGGCGCCGGCCTGGCCCTCCTTCTGGGGCATGTGGGCGCGCGGCGCCGGCTTCGCCAGGTCGCGGAAGGGGTGCACCAGCTCGTTGCCCGAGTAGGTGAGCCCCTCCTCGCCGGGCGACAGCATGCGCTCCGGGTAGAACTCGGCCTTGAAGGGCACGCCCTGCTCCACCAGCCAGTCGAAGTGGGCGGCGCTCTCTTCGCAGTAGACCCGGATGCGCGCCTCGTCCGGCTCGGGGCCGGAGGACGCCATCAGGTACTTCACCATCTCCTCGACCGGGTCGTCGAAGCCGCAGGCGCGCTGGAGCGCGGTGCCCCCGCCGAAGTACATCATCCCGTCGGACGCGGCGGTGGTGCCGCCGCCGCCCCCGGCCCGCTCGAGCACCAGCACGCCGGCGCCGGCGCCGGCCGCCTCGATGGCCGCGCAGGCCCCGGCGGCGCCCAGCCCCACCACGACGACGTCGGCCTCGGCGGTCCAGGCGGAGACCTGGGACGCCTTCCTGGGGGTCGCACTCATCCTTGCGGAATTCCTCGCGTCTGGATATTACTAGTTGGTAACCAGTAACATGCCGTCCCCGACGAATCACCGCAAGCCGACCCGCGAGCGCATCCTCGACGCTGCGGAGCAGGTGTTCGCCGAGCGCGGCTACGACGCCGCCTCGCTGGGCGACGTGGCCGACCGGGTCGGCATCCGCCCCCAGGCCATCTACAACCACTACCGGGGAAAGTGGGAGCTGTGGGTGGCGGTGCTGGAGCGGCTGCTCGATCCGCTGCTCGAGACCCTCGACCAGGTGCTGGCGGATCCGCCGTCGGCGGAGCGCGGCAAGCGCGGGCTGGCCGCCGAGATCGCCCTGCACGCCCGCAACCCGAACCTGGCCCGGGTGGTGCAGTACGCCACGCTGGCCGGCGGCGAGCAGCTGGAGCTGCTGCTCGACCGCTGGTACCGGCCCTTCTTCCAGAAGGCGATGCTGCTCACGCCCGAGAAGAACGCCATCGTGAAGAAGAACCCGGCGCTGCTGCCCTGGGTGGTGACCGGCTTCCACAACCTGGTGCTCGGCTACGCGACCATGGCGCCGCTGACCCGCGAGCTGCTGGGGATCGACCCGTTCGCGCCCGAGGCCGCGGCGCGCCAGACCGAGTTCCTGCTGGAGCTCCAGGACATGCTCTTCCAGGAGCGATCGCAGTAGAATGGGGGTCCGGAGGTAGCCATGACGAACGCACGAGGTCTCGAGGTGACGCGGCTCACGGGCTCGCTGGGAGCCGAGGTGCGCGGGATCGACCTCTCCCAGGCCGGCCCGTCCGAGGCGGACAAGATCCGCTCGCTGCTGATGGAGCACCAGGTGCTGTTCTTCCCGGAGCAGCAGCTCGACCCGGACAGCCACATCGCCTTCGGACGCCTGTTCGGCGAGCTGGAAGCCCACCCGAACCTCCAGCTGGGCGGCGAGCGCCCCGAGTTCTTCGAGCTGCGCGCCGAGGGCGGCGCCGGCGCGGTGGCCGACGAGTGGCACAGCGACCTCTCCTGCCAGGAGCAGCCGTCGGTGATCGCGATCCTGCACATGGTGAAGTGCCCGCCCTACGGCGGCGACACCATGTGGGCCAACATGTACAAGGCCTACGACGAGCTGACGCCGCCGATGCGGGAGTTCTGCGAGGGCCTGACCGCCCTGCACGACGCCGGCCCCCACCACCGCCCCGACCGCACCGCGATCCACCCGGTGGTGCGCGTCCACCCGGTGACCGGCCGCAAGTCGCTGTTCGTGAACGAGCACTTCACGCGGCGCATCGTCGAGCTGTCGCTGGCCGAGAGCGACGCCCTGCTGGGCTTCCTGACACGCCACGCCAGCAACCCGCGGCACACGGTGCGCTACCACTGGAAGCCGGGCACGATCGCCATGTGGGACAACCGCTGCACGCAGCACTGCGTGCTGAACGACTTCGAGGGCGAGCGCGTGATCCAGCGCGTGACGGTGATGGGCGACGAGCCCCAGCCCGCCGCGCCCCCGCGCTGGGAGCCCCACGTGAAGCCCTTCAGCGCGGCGAGCTGGCGCGACCAGCCGCTGAAGACCCACCTGGCCGCGGCGGAGGAGCGCAGCGCGAAGGAGTGAAGGTCCTTCGCGCCGTGCGGCGAGCCCTGACGGACATGGGCATGGGCATGGGCATGGGCATGCGAGCGGCGATCCTCGCGGGCGTCGTCGGCATGGCCTGCGCCTCTCCGCAGCCGGAGCCCCGCTACGTCTTCGGCTGGCCCTTCGCCGACACGGCGGAGATGGCGCCCAGGGGCGGCACGACGCGGGGCCCCGAGGTGACCCTGGCCCTGGAGCCCGGCGCTGCCTGGCGACGCCTGCAGGCGCCGGGACTGACGGCCCGGGAACGCGACCGGGCCGCCATCCTGGCGCTGGCGGGCGAGTACCGCACCTCCTTCGACTTCCTCGAGACCGTGCTCTACGAGCCGGGCCGGCAGCCCGCCGCGCCCTACCGGTCCTGGGCGACCGAGCGCGTCGACGTCCTCGAGGAGCGACCCGACTTCGTGAGCCTCCAGCACACGCTGGTGATGTTCGTGGAGGACGAGAGCGGCGAGACCCGGGGCCCCTTCGTGCAGAAGCACTGGCGCCAGGACTGGAGCTTCGAGCCCGAGCGCGCGCTGGCCTTCCTGGGCGACGGACGCTTCGCGTTGCAAGAGCTTTCGGAGGAGCAGCGCAGCGGCGCCTGGTCGCAGAGCGTCTGGCAGGTCGACGACTCGCCGCGCTACGCGTCGACCGGCCGCTGGCAGCACGACGCATGGCGATCGGTGTGGACGGGAGACGCGGCGTGGCGTCCCCTGCCCCGGCGCGAGAGCAGCGTGCGCAGCGACTACCAGGTGCTGGCCGGCAGCCACCGCATCACCCTGCTGCCGACGGGCTGGGTGCACGAGCAGGACAACGAGAAGCTGGTGTTCGAGGAGGGCGCGGTCACCGGATCGCGCGGGCGCGAGGCGGGCCTCGACCGCTACGAGCGCATCGAGGGCTTCGACTTCACCGCGGCCGACGCCTACTGGACGGCGACGGCGCCGTTCTGGTCGGCGGTGCGCACGGCCTGGTCGGAGCGCCTGGCGGCGGGCGAGCTGACGCTCTCGCGCACCTGCGACGACGCACCCGGCTTCCAGTCCTCGTTCGCGTTCGCGGCGCGCCTCGAGCAGGAGGCGGTGCCGGCCGACGAGACGCGGGCCGAGGCGCAGCGCATCGTGGACTGCCTCACGCGCGATTCCCGGCCCTGACCCCCGGGCGGGAGGTCGTCAGGGCTTCTCGCGCAGCTTCGCCTGGGCGTCTTCCAGCTGGCCCAGCTCGCCGAAGCCGGTGCGGGTCTTCGACAGGTCGGGACGGATCGCCTCGATCGGATCGCGGGTGTCGTCGATGTAGCCCAGCGCGTAGGCGCCCATGGCGTAGCCCATCAGGCGCAGCAGCGGCTCGTCGAGCGTCTTCGCCACCTCGGGCGGCACCGACAGGTACTGGTTCTCCTCCTGCCGCAGCCACGAGACGTTGTAGGTGAGGTTGAGTCCCATGCGCACCGCGTCGGAACGGTTCGCGCCGCCGCCGTGGTAGACCGAGCCGGTGTAGAAGAGCACCGAGCCCTTGCGCATCTCGGCCGGCTCCGAATCCTCGAGCTTGAACTGGAGGCGGTCCTCCAGGTGGTTGCTGCCGGGCACGACGCGGGTCGCGCCGTTCTCTTCGGTGAAGTCGGTCATGGCCCAGATGGTGTTGCACTGGACCTCGTAGCCCTTCGGAAAGGGGAAGAAGTCGAAGGCCCACTGGTCGCGGTGGATCGACTGCTCGCTCTCGCCGGGTCCGATGGCGATCACCTGGGTCAGGTGGATCTGGAAGTTCTTCGCCCTGTGCAGGACGCGCTTCGCCGTGTCGAGCACCAGCGGGTGCTGCACCAGCTCGCGGGCGGTCTCGGAGCGGGCGATGAGCCCGCCGGTGCGGCGGGTGTGCCGGCCGCTGAACTCCTCGCCGCCCTGCTTCGTCCTCTCGATGAAGGGCTGGAGCTCCGCCGCCAGGCGGTCCATCACCGCCGGCTCGACCAGGCCGTCGACGATGCAGGCGCCGTCGCGGTCCAGCAGCAGGGCCACCTTCTCGGCCGGGGCGCTCGCGTCGAGATGCTCGATCGGCATGGCTATTCCTCTTCGAAGGCGCGTTGGGTGACCGTCCAGCCCTGGCCCTTGCGCGAGCCCATCTGCTCGAAGGTGCGCTCGTAGCCGGTGTGCTGGATCTTCCACTCGCCGTCCACCTTCACGTAGCGGTCGTGGTAGAAGGCGGCGCCGTGGATGGTGATCTCGTGCTTCGTGTCGACCACGTAGTCCTCGAGGGCCCAGATGCCGGTGGCCGACGTCTCGCTGGTGAGCGCGATCTCGGGCTGGGTCACCCGGTGGCTCGACAGGAAGCTCCCCCGGTCCATCGACTCGACCATGAACTGCATGATCGCCTCGATGCCGGAGAACGCGTACTTGCCGCCGCTGTAGGCCGTGGTGGCGTCGGGCACGAAGCACCGGCGCATCAGGTCCCAGTCCTTCGTGTCGATGCTCCGCATGTAGCGGTGCTTGAGCGCCTTGATCGCCTCGATCTCGCGAAGCTCCTGCAGGGGATCCATGGGGCCTCCGTCGGTGGGCCGCCCAGTGTATCAGCCCTGCTTCGCGATCTTCGCCCAGGTGTCGCGCAGCGTGACGGTGCGGTTCAGCACCGGCCGCTTGGACGTGCCGTCCGGATCCGCGCAGAAGTAGCCCAGCCGCTCGAGCTGGAGCGGCTCGCCGGGACGCGCCTCGGCGAGCGCCGGCTCGAGTCGGGCGTCGGACACCACCTCCAGGCTGTGCTCGTTCAGGCCGTCCATCACGTCGCCGCCCTCGGGCACGTCCGACGGATCTTCGTCGCGGAAGAGCGTCTCGTAGAGGCGCACCTCGGCCTCCAGGGCGCGCGCCGCCGACACCCAGTGGATCGTGCCCTTCACCTTGCGGCCGTCGGGAGCGTCGCCGCCGCGGGTGGCCGGATCGTAGGTGCAGCGCACCAGTGTCACCTCGCCGTTCGCGTCCTTCTCGAAGCCGGTGCAGGTGACGAAGTAGGCGTAGCGCAGCCGCACCTCGCGTCCCGGGCCCAGCCGGTTGTACTTCCGCGGCGGATCCTCCAGGAAGTCGTCGCGCTCGATCCACAGCTCGCGGGAGAACGGCACCTCGCGCGTCCCCATCGCCGCGTCTTCCGGGTTGTTGATGGCGGTGAGCGTCTCGACCTCGCCCTCCGGGTAGTTCTCGATCACCAGCTTCAGCGGGCGCAGCACGCCCATGCGGCGCGGCGCCGTCCGGTTCAGCTCCTCGCGGACCGCCGCCTCCAGGCGCGCCAGCTGGATCAGGTTGTCGCGCTTGGCCACGCCCACGCTCTCGGCGAAGCGGCGCAGCGCGGTGGGCGGATAGCCGCGGCGCCGCGCGCCCGAGAGGGTGGGAAGCCGCGGGTCGTCCCAGCCGGTCACCACGCCCTCGTCGATCAGGCGGGCCAGCTTCCGCTTGCTGACCACGGTGTGCGAGAGGTGGAGCCTGGCGAACTCGATCTGCTGCGGGTGGCAGTCCACCTCGAGGGTGTCGAGGATCCAGTCGTAGAGCGCGCGCCGGTCGACGAACTCCAGCGTGCACAGCGAGTGGGTGATGCCCTCGATCGAGTCGGACAGGCAGTGGGCGAAGTCGTACATCGGGTAGATGCACCAGGTGTCACCGGTCCGGTGGTGCGGGACCTTGTGCACCCTGTAGAGGATCGGGTCGCGCATCACCAGGTTCGGCGACGCCATGTCGATCTTCGCGCGCAGCGTCCGCTGGCCGTTCTCGAACTCGCCCGCCTTCATGCGCTCGAAGAGGTCCAGGTTCTCCTCGACGCTGCGGTCGCGGTAGGGCGAGTTCCGGCCGGGCTCGGTCAGGTTGCCGCGGTGGGCGACCAGCTCCTCGGACGACAGGTCGCAGACGAAGGCCTTGCCGCGGCGGATCAGCTCCACGGCGAAGCGGTAGAGCTGGTCGAAGTAGTCGGAGGCGAAGTACTCGTGCTCGCCCCAGTCGAAGCCCAGCCAGTGCAGGTCCTGCTTGATGGCGTCGACGTAGTCGGCCTCTTCGGCGGCCGGGTTGGTGTCGTCGAAGCGCAGGTGGCAGGTGCCGTCGAACTCGCGCGCCACGCCGAAGTCCAGCGCGATCGCCTTCACGTGGCCGATGTGCAGGTGTCCGTTCGGCTCGGGAGGAAAGCGCGTCACCACGCGCCCGTCGTTCTTCCCGCGCGCAACGTCCTCCGCCACGATCTGGCGGATGAAGTCGGAAGGTCGGTCCTCGGCGCCCACAGGTTCTCCTCGCGAGCGCGGAGTGTAGGGCCGGTCCGGCTCAGTCGCCCCCGCGCGCCCCGTCCACGCTCCAGATGCCCGGGCCCTTGGCCGCGATGCACAGGAACACGAAGCAGTAGAGCGCGGCCAGCTCGCCCTGGTTCTGGATCGGGAAGAGCGCGTTCAGGCCGTGGGCCATCCAGTACGCCGCGGCCATCAGGCCGCCGCACAGGAAGGCGGCCCAGCGGGTCAGCAGGCCGATCATCACCAGCACGCCCCCGACCAGCTCGATGCTGCCGGCCACGTAGATGACGAAGGCCGGCGCCTCCGGAGCGGGCACCGGGAAGCCCAGCAGCTTCGACGAGCCGTGCCACAGGAACAGCAGGCCGGTCACGATGCGCAGCAGCGCGTAGGTCTGGCTCTCGAACCCTCTCATGAACGCGGGCATGGTCTCTCCTATCGCTTGGCGCGGAACCAGGTGCCGGACTCCCCGCGGACGAGGTGGCCGGCCGTGGGCGCCGCGTAGTGGGTGCCGATCACGAGCATGTCCCGGTCGGCGTGTTCCTCGATCAGGCGCCGCCGGGTGGCGGCGGCCCGGGCCGAATCGCTGTCGGCCGGCATCTTCCAGTCGGTCTCGGCCCACTGCACCGGGTGGTGGGTCATGTCGCCGGTGATGAAGGCGCGCTGGCCGCCGGATGCGACGTGCACGCAGACGTGGCCCGGCGTGTGTCCGGGCGACGGCTCGAGCCAGACCTCGTCGCACACCCGGTGGTCGGTCTCCACCAGCTCGGCCAGCCCCGCGTCGACCACCGGCTTCACCGCCGCCTCGAAGGTGGGCGCGAAGGTGGGGTCGTCCTCGGCGTCCCAGTGCTCGTACTCGACGCGGGCGAACAGGTAGCGGGCGTTGGGGAAGGTCGGGACCCAGCGGTCGCCGTCGCGCATGGTGTTCCAGCCCACGTGGTCGAAGTGGAGGTGGGTGCAGAGCACCGTGTCGATCGACTCGCGCGGGAAGCCGGCGGCCGCCAGCTCGTCGAGGAAGCGCGCGTTCGGCGCCAGCATCTCGAAGCCGGGGATGGCGTGCTCGCCGACGCAGGTGTCGACCAGGATGCGGCGCTCGCCGGCCTGGATCACCAGCGCGTGGATCGAGAGCACGAAGTTGCCGTCGTCGTCGACGAAGCCGGGGCGCAGCCAGGCCAGGTGGGGCGCCAGCGCCTCGGCGCTCGCCTCCGGCAGCAGGCCCTCGGGCGGCAGCGCCGTCTCGCTCTCGACCACCCGGGTGACCGTGACATCCCCGATCTTCCAACTAAGGTTTCCCATGCAATCAGGGTACACCGCGGGAGCCGGCCCCGAGCCGGAATCGACCCGGGGACGGTGTGTAGAATGCCCCCCTCATGAGAGTCCTCGTCACGGGCGGAACCGGCTTCATCGGCAGCCACACGGTGGAGGCGCTGGTGCGCGCCGGCCACCAGGTACGGCTGCTGGCGCGCGACGCCGACAAGGTCCGCCGCGTCTTCGGTCCGCGCGGCCTGACGATGGAGGACGTGGTGCTGGGCGACGTCACCGACCCCTCGGTGGTGTCGAAGGCGCTGGACGGCTGCGAGGGCGTGGTCCACGCGGCGGCGCTGGTCGCCCTGAAGAAGAGCGAGGCGCGGAAGGTGCTCGACACCAACCAGCGCGCCGTGGAGCTGGTGGTGGGCGGCGCCCACGAGCGCGGGCTGGGGTCGATCGTCTACGTGTCGAGCCTGTCGGCCCTGGGCCGGCCCGGCGGCGATCCGATCACCGTCGACTCGCCCATCGGCGACGCGGGCAGCGCCTACGCGGCCAGCAAGGCCGACGCGGAGCGCTACGCCCAGGACCTGCTCGCCCGGGGCGCGCCGCTGCGCATCAGCTACCCGCCCGGCGTGGTCGGCCCGGACGACCCGGGCATGTCCGGCGCCAACTACGCCGTCTACTCCTTCCTGAACGTCAGCATGGTCGACACCTCGAGCGGCTTCTGCATCCTCGACGTGCGCGACCTGGCCGAGATCCACGCCCGTCTGGTCGATCCGGACACGCCGCCCGGCCGCTACCTGATCCCTGGCCACTTCCTGTCCTGGCCCGACACGATCGCCATGATGGACCGGGTGACCGGCCGCCGCGTGAACCGGGTGCGCGTTCCCGGCGCGCTGCTGCGCCTGGCCGGACGCCTGGGCGACGCGGTCAAGAACGTCTGGGACTTCGACTACCCGCTGACCCACGAGTCGATGGCCTTCGCCAGCGGCTGGCCCGGCGCGGAGATGTCGCCGGCGCTGGCGGCCCTCGCGCCCACCTTCCGCGATCCCCGGCAGACCTACGAGGACACGGTCCGCTGGATGCACCGCGCCGGCCACCTCAGCGCCGAGCAGGCGGGGAAGCTGGCCGAAGGCTAGGAGTCTTCGCCCGCGATGAAGCGCTCGACCAGGCGGTGCGCGTCGTCGTCGCTGAACTGGGTGGGCGGGTGCTTCATGAAGTAGGCGCTGGGACCCTCGATGGGGCCGCCCAGGCCGCGGTCCCTGGCCAGCTTCGCGCAGCGGATGGCGTCGATGGACACGCCGGCCGAGTTGGGCGAGTCCTCCACCGACAGCCGCAGCTCGATGTTCATGGGAACGTCGCCGAAGAGCTTCCCTTCCATGCGCAGGAAGCAGACCTTGTTGTCGTTCTGCCAGGCCACGTAGTCCGACGGACCCACGTGGATGTTCTCGTCGCCCAGCCGCTCGGCCGCCACCGACTGCACCGCCTCGGTCTTCGACTCCTTCTTCGACGCCAGCCGCGACTGGTTCAGCATGTTCAGGAAGTCGGTGTTGCCGCCGGTGTTCAGCTGGTACGTGCGCTCGAGGCGCACGCCGCGCTTGGCGAACAGGTCGGTGAGCATGCGGTGGGTGATGGTCGCGCCGAGCTGGGCCTTGATGTCGTCGCCGATGATCGGCACGCCGGCGGCGCGGAAGCGCTCGCCCAGCTCCGGGTCGCTGGCGATGAACACGGGAATGCAGTTCACCACCGCGACGCCCGCCTCGAGGGCGCACTCGGCGTAGAAGCGCGCCGCCCGCTCGGAGCCCACCGGCAGGTAGTTCACCAGTACGTCGCTGCGCGAGTCGCGCAGCGCGGCGATCACCTCCTCGCGGGTGGCCTCGGCCTGGTCCGACGCGATGAAGCGGCGGTCGTCCGGGTGGTCGGCCATGTGCTCCGAGATGCCGTCGAGCACCCGGCCCATGCGCACGCGCACGCCGGTCTTCGGGACCCGCTCGCAGAAGACGGCCGTGCAGTTGGGCTTCTCGAAGATCGCCTCGGCGACGTCCTTGCCGACCTTGCGCAGGTCGACGTCGAAGGCGCAGGCCACCTCGACGTCGTGGGGACGGATGCCCCCGACCTCCCAGTGCATCAGGCCGATGGCGTCCTCGGGGCGCTTGTCGGCGTAGTAGCTGAGACCCTGGACCAGCGAGCTGGCGCAGTTCCCGACTCCCGCAATCGCAATCCTGACCTTGGCCAACGTCTCCGCCTAGTCGTTCGTACGCCCCTCGAAGCGCCAGCCGCATGCGTGGGCGAAACCCAGCAGACCCCCAACACCAGGAGCCACGGAAGCCGGGGGCTTGTGTATTCACAACCCGCGGGGTTGTCAAGCGCACGCCTCCAGGGCGCCGCGCCCGCTCCCGCCGGCTCAGGCGCCGACCTGGAGGAGCGCACCGTCGGCGCGCGCCGGCGTCACCCGGCCGATCCGTTCCGCGGCGACGTCGCCGCCGGCGCGCAGCGCGTCGACGGCGGCCTCGACCCGCGCCGCGTCCACCGTCATCAGCAGCCCGCCGCAGGTCTGGGGGTCGAAGAGCAGCTCGAGGCGCGGATCGCCGGCCAGCTCGCGCGCCACCCCGATGCCGCGCCGGCCCGCGGCGTTCTGCTCGTGGTAGGTGCTGCGCACGCCGCGCTCGAGCAGCGGCACGACGCCCGCGTAGGCGGGGATCGCCGCGAGCGAGAGCTCCGCCGCCACGCCGCCGGCGCGCAGCAGCTCCGACAGGTGGCCGGCCAGGCCGAAGCCGGAGACGTCGGTGCAGGCGGTCGCCCGCTGCTCGCGCGCCACGCGGGCCGCGGTCGCGTTGCTGCGCAGCAGCTCGGCGTGGAGCGCCGCCACGTCGCGACCCGGCGCGGTGCCCTGCATGTCGGCGGCCAGCAGCACGCCGCTGCCGAGCGGCTTGCTGAGCAGCAGCGCGTCGCCGGGACGCGCACCGGCCAGCGGCAGCACGCCTTCGCCGTCCGGCGTTCCCATCACCGAGAGCCCCACGAACAGGTCCTCGCCCTGGGTCGTGTGACCGCCCACCAGCGTCACGCCCAGCGGATCGAGCGCCGCGCGCACGCCGGACAGCACCTGGAAGAGCGTCTCCTCGGCGCGCCCGGCGTCGCTCTCGGGCACGTTCACCAGGGCCAGCGCGTGGCGGGCGGTGCCGCCCTTCGCCAGCACGTCCGACACCGCGTTCACCGCCGCCGCCCGGCCCACCAGCCAGGGATCGTCGGTGAAGGCGCGGAAGGCGTCGATGGTGGCGAGCACCACGTCGCCGCCGGGCAGGGCCAGCGCCGCCGCGTCGTCGGGAAGGTCCAGCCCCGACACCACCGACGCATCCGGCGGCGCCTCGGGCAGCCGCGCGAGCGCCCGTCCCAGCGGACTCTGCCCCACCTTCGCCGCACAGCCGCCGCAGGCCATCTCCTCCATGCCCATGGCCTGGGGCGTGGGGAAGTCGGGCGCCAGCGCGCCGTCGGCGTCGAGCACCTGGAAGCGCCGCATGAAGGCGCGGTCGATGCGGTCCTTCAGCCGGTGGACCCACGCACCGCAGGCGGAGAAGCCCCACTTCGTGCCCAGCGCCTCGCCGCCGCCCAGGTTCAGCAGGGTCAGGAAGTCGCGCTGGGGCCGGTAGCTTCGCAGGGGCCTTCCGCGCAGGCGGGCGCGCAGGTTCGCGTCGAGCACCGGACCCTCGCGCACGGCGTAGACGCCGGCCTTCCCCACCCAGGGCGCCCAGGCGAGCGACGCGCAGTCGCCCACGGCGAACAGGTCGTCGTGGCCCTCCACCTGGAGCGTCGGCCGCACCGACACGAAGCCGCGCTCGTCGGTGGGCAGCGCCTCGGTGGCGGGCAATGCCACCGGCGCGGCGCCGGTCGCCCACACCACCAGGTGGGCGTCCTCCTCGCCGTCCTCCAGCAGCACGCCCCGCTTCGAGACCGCGCGCACGGTGGAGGCCAGCCGCAGCTCGATGCCGCGGCGTCGCGCCTCGCGCTCCAGCCGCGCCCCGACCCGCGGCGCCAGTCCGGCCAGCAGCCGCGGATCGCTTCCCACCACCACGATGCGCGGCGCCAGGCCCATGGAGCGCGCGCGCGCCTGGAGCGTGAAGGCCAGCTCGCTGCCGGCGGCCCCGGCGCCCACCACCGCGATGCGCGGCTCCGCGATCCCGCGCAGCCCCTCGAGCCGCGCGACGAGCGTGTCGACGAACTGGCGGATCGGCCGCGTCGCCAGCGCGTGCTCGGCGACGCCGGGCAGGTCGAGGCCGCGCACCGTGGAGCCCACGTCGAGGCTCGCCACGTCGTAGGCGACGTCCGGTCGGCCCTCCAGGCGGATGCGGCGCGCCACCGGGTCGACGCCCAGCGCCTTCGACAGGATCACCCGCGCGCCGGCCCGGCGCGCCAGCGGCACCGCGTCGATCTCGAGCTCGTGGGGCGCGTAGTCGCCGGCGACCAGCCCCGGCACCATGCCCGAGTAGACCGCGTCCGGCCGGTCGAGCACGAGGGTGAGCCGCACCTCCGAGAGCGGCGCCATCATGAAGCGGCGCACCACCTGGACGTGGGCGTGTCCGCCGCCCACCAGGACGAGATCCGCCGAGGCTTCACCGTGCATGCGTGCCGGATCACGGTACCGGCGGGTAACATGCGCCGCCATGACGGTGGTCGACCCGCGCTGGCGCGACCTGGCCCACAGGATCGAGGCGATGGGCGCGCTCCTCGAGGCCGAGGGCGTGCCCGCCGGCGCCGACGCCCGCGCCGACGGCCTGCGCTACCTCGCCCGCTTCCTGGCCGCCGGACTGCGCGTGTGCCTGGAGTGCGACGACCCGGACTACCCCGTCTTCGGCCGCATGATCGAGAACGGCATGAGCTGGGGTCTCGACAACCCGGACTGCAACTACTCCTGGGCGCGCATCCGCGGCGACGCCGAGTACGTGGTGCAGGGAGAACGCGGCTCGGCCTGCCACCTGGAGCTCCAGGTCAACACCGGCCACATGGGCGACGGCAACATCCCGGCCTTCGGCGGCGGCGACGCGGCCTGGCGCACCGTCTCGTTCCTCTCCGGCGACGACCTGGTGTGCGACGCCGACGGGCGTTTCGAGGTCCACCTGGGCGGGCCGCGCCGCGAGCGCAACTGGCTGGCCCTCGACGCCGAGGCGAGCCACGTGCTGGTGCGCCAGTACTTCGACGACTGGGAGCGCGAACGTCCCGCCTCGTTCTCGATCGAGCGGGTGGGTGCGACCTGGCCGCGCCCCGCCCTCACGCCGGAGCGCTTCGAGCGACACCTGGCCACGCTCCACACCTGGCTCGACCGCGGCCTGGCCAGCTGGGACCGGATGAGCCGCCTGCTGCTGTCGCTCGAGAAGAACACGCTGCTGGTCTTCGACGTCTCCGACGCCGTCGACCGCCCGGGGCTGCACGGCCAGTCCTACGGCATGGGACCCTTCGCGTGCGCGCCCGACGAGGCCGTGCTGGTCGAGTTCACGCCGCCGCTCTGCCGCATGTGGAGCGTGGCGCTGTGCAGCTTCTGGTTCGAGTCGCTCGAGTTCGGCCAGCGCCAGACGTCGCTCAACGGCAGCCAGGCGCGCCTCGACCCGGACGGCGTGTTCCGCGGCGTGCTGGCCCACCGCGACCCGGGCGTGCCCAACTGGATCGACGTGGAGGGTCACGGCACGGGCACGCTGGCGGTGCGCTTCCTGTTCGCCGACGAGACGCCGCGTCCGGTGCTGACGCGCCTGCCCCTCGCCGAGCTGCCCGACCGCCTGCCGCCGGACGCGCTGCGCACCACGCCCGCGGAGCGCAGCGAAGCCATCGCCCGGCGCAACCGGGCGCTCCAGCGCCGCTACGGGTACTGAGGAAGCGCGCGCCGCCTGCCGATACACTCCGGGTGGGGGGAGACGTGGCGGACCGCTTCTCGGCGATTGGACGGCGCATCGTGCTGGCGACCCATCGCCGCTCGGGCACCCACCTGACCCTCGACCTGCTGCGGCGCCAGTTCGCCGACTGCGCGTCGACCAAGCGGGTGGGCGAGTCGCTGGCCGAGCTGTATCTCAACCTGGAGCGGCTGGTCGACGCGCGGCGCCCGATCTCGCAGGAGCGGGCGCTGGCGCTGCTCGGGCGCGCGCCGCGTCCGATCGTGAAGACCCACGCCCTGCCCGACTTCGCGCCCTGGCAGCCCGACCACGCGGAGTTCGTGCGCGAGCTGCTGGCGGACGCCGACGTCTACAACGTCCACCGCGACGGTCGCGACGTGCTCGCGTCGCTCCACCTCTACCAGCGCGCCTTCGACCCGGCGGCGCGCGTCCCCGTCTCCGAGTTCCTGCGCCAGAAGCACGAGGGCATGAGCCGGCCGGCCTTCTGGGCCCACCACGTGCTGCGCTGGCGCGACACGCCGGGCGTGCGCACGCTGGCCTACCACGAGATCGTGGGCGATCCGCGGGGCACGGTGGCGCGGCTGGCGCGGGAGCTCGCGCTCGAGCCGCTGCTGCGCGAGCCGCTGCTGCCGCGGCGTCTGTCGAGCGTGTGGGAGGCGCGCTGGCTGCGGCTCGCGCGTCGCCCCGAGGTGACGACCGTGCTGGGCGACCGGCGCGGGGCGCGGCCGGTGCCCTGGCGCGAGAGCTTCAGCGCCGAGGATCGCGCCTTCTTCGCCGGCGAGGCGGGTCACGCGCTGGTGGCGCTGGGCTACGAAGACGACGACGGCTGGGTCGACGGCTAGCGCACCGGCCCTTCAGGGGCGCACCTCGAAGCGCACCTCCAGGTACGCCGCCGGATCGCCGCTGCGCGAGACCACCGTGCCGAAGTCGTCGGAGCTCACGCGCACGTGGCGCCAGGCCACGGCGCCCACCTCGGTGTTGATGCGCAGCGCCCGCGAGAGCTTGTACTCGAAGCCCACGCCGGTCAGCAGCTTGCGGTCGCGCAGGGAGAGGTCGTCGAAGCGGGGCGGCGGCGACGTGGCGAAGGCCAGGAAGGTCGAGTCGCGGGGCTTCAGCGCGTAGCTGTCGGTCGCGCGCGTGGCCGTGACGAAGAGCTCGAGCTTCGGGCTCAGCCGGTACTCGGCCTGGGCGCCCAGACCGCGCGAGCGCAGCGTGAGCCGATCGGTCACGTTCCAGCGCACGAAGACGGCCGGCGACGGGTCGACGCCGCCTTCCTGGGGCGAGGTCGAGAGGGAGACTCCCAGCGCGACGCGCAGCCGGTCCGGGATCTCGTAGCCGATCGACAGCGCCCCCAGCACCGAGAGCCCCTCGTCGAACTCGCCGCTCTGGAAGTCGGACGAGCCCTGCACCGCACCCAGCAGCGACCAGCGCTCGCCTTCGCGCCACAGGTTCCAGCCGTCCGGGTTCAGCAGGTACGCGCCCTGGACGGCCAGGCGGGTGCGGTAGAGGTCGAGGTTCTCGCGGAAGAAGGGGTCCGGGTTGCCGCGGAACGAGTAGTGGGTCATGCCGGCGCGACCCGAGATGCGCAGCACCGCCCGGTCGTCGAGCGGCAGGGTGAAGCGGCCGCGCAGGTCGGGCTGGTACTCGGTGGCGTGGCCCGACCCGAGCCCGGCGTCGGGAATGAAGCGCGAGTCCAGCTGGAAGCGCAGCGCGTCCCGCAGGCGCTGCGTGCTGGGGAAGTCGAGGGTCTCCAGGTGGGTGGCGTCGTCGACCCGGAACCCGTCCTCCTGCCCGGACGGATTGTCGGGCGGGGGGCCGCCCTGGGCCCGGGCGGGAGCCGGAGCGGCAGCCGCCAGCAGGACGAGCAGCCCCAGCGCGAGCAGCCACCCGCCCCGCCCGGGGTTGACATACTTCGATTCTTCCATAGTATTCAAATCATGGAAAAACAGGATGCGATCTCCGCCCTGGCCGCGCTCGCCCACGAGACCCGGCTCGACGTGTTCCGCCTGCTCGTGCAGGCCGGTGGCGAGGGGCTGCCCGCCGGCGCCCTGTCCGGCGAGCTGGGCGTTCCGGCCGCCACGCTGTCCTTCCACCTGAAGGAGCTGAAGAACGCCGGGGTCGTGCGCTGCCGCCGCGAGGGCCGCTCGCTGATCTACCGGGCCGACTTCCAGGCCATGAACGCACTGCTCGGCTTCCTCACGGAGAACTGCTGCCAGGGCGCGGACTGCGGCCCGCCCCTGGACTGATCACCCCCTAAACCCCGAACCCCGAACGACAGGAGTACACCATGCGGTTCCAGCTCGCCCTCAACGTCCGCGACCTCGACGAGGCCATCGACTACTACAGCCGGCTCCTGGGAGCCCCGGTCAACAAGCGCAAGCCCGGCTACGCCAACTTCGCGGTGGAGGATCCGCCGATCAAGCTGGTGCTGTTCGAGGCGCCGGACGCCCCGGAGCGCCTGAACCACGTGGGCTTCGAGATGGACGCGGCCGAGGTGGCCGCCTCGGCCGAGCGCCTCGAGCCCCAGGGGCTGGCCAGCCAGGTGATCGAGGACGAGACCTGCTGCTACGCGAAGAAGACGACCGTCTACGCCCACGACCCGCAGGGCCTGATGTGGGAGTTCTACCAGTTCCGCGGCGACTCGGAGACCTTCGGCGAGCCCGCGCCGGAGCCGCCGGCCCCGGCCCAGTCGCTCGGGCGCTGCTGCTAGCCGCCGCGACGCAGGAGGGTCGCGCATCCGTATCATCCCGGGATGCGCGACCTCTACCTGCTGCGCCACGCGAAGAGCGACTGGGGCGACGACCGCCAGGACGATCACGACCGCCCGCTGGCGCCGCGCGGGGAGCGCGCCTGTGCCGCCGTCGGCCCGGAGCTGGGGCGGGGCTCGCCGCCGCCGCGGCTGGCGCTCTGCTCGTCGGCGCGGCGCGCCGTCGACACCCTCGAGCGCGTCCTGGCACACCTCACGCCCACGCCGCCGCTGCGCATCGAGAACGACCTCTACCTGGCGTCGACGTCGCAGCTGTTCGAGGCCCTGGCCGGGCTCGACGACGCGCTCGACGCGGTGCTGATGGTGGGGCACAACCCGGGCCTCCAGGCCTTCGCCCTGGACCTCGCCGGCGAGGGCGATCGCGACGCCTACGACCGGCTGCGGCACAAGCTCCCGACGGCCGGACTCGTCCACCTGCGCTTCCCCGCCGAGCGCTGGCGCGACGTCGGACCCGGCTCGGGCCGGCTCGTGCGCTTCGTGACCCCGAAGGAGCTGGCGGCGCGCTGAGACGCCCACGCCCCGTCGGCTAGACTCGGAGGGTGAGCGTCGATCCTCCCCAGGCGTCCACGGCGCCCCCCGATCCCCCGCGCGAGGTCGAGCTGAAGCTGCTCGCCGAGCCCGCGGACCTGACCCAGCTCCGCCGACACCGACGTGTGTCGAGCTGCGCGGTGACGCCGGCGCGCACGCGTCGCCTGTACAGCGTCTACTTCGACACGCCCGGCTTCGACCTCATGCAGCGCGGCGTGACCCTGCGCGTGCGACGGGTCGGAAGGCGCTTCGTGCAGACGGTCAAGCTGCCGGCCGCCGGCGGCGGCGGACTGCTCGAGCGCACCGAGATCGAGGCGGGCGTTCCGTCGGCCGCGCCCGACGCGTCGAAGATCCCCGAGTCGGACCTGCGCCTGCTGGTCGCCCAGGCCGTCGCCGCGCCGGGCTTCGGCCCGGTGCTCGAGACCGACTTCCAGCGCACCGAGCGGCGGCTGCGGATCGAGGACACCGAGCTGCTCTTCGACCTGGACGTGGGCGAGATCCGCACGCCGCGGGGCAACCTGCCCATCTGCGAGCTGGAGCTCGAGCTGGTGCACGGCGATCCGTACCGCATCTACCAGCTCGCGGCCGAGCTCCAGCAGTCGGTGCGCCTGCGCGTCTCGACGCGCAGCAAGTTCGAGCGCGGCATCGAGCGTCTCACCGGGGCCCACCCGGCGCCGGTGCGCGCCCGGCGGCCCCGGCTGCCCGAGGGCGCGACGCTGGAAACGGCCATGGAGGCGGCGTTCCGGGCCTCCTTCGAGCAGATCCTGGCCAACGAGGAGCCGGCGCGGCGAGGGGTCGATCCGGAGGGCGTGCACCAGATGCGCGTCGGCGTGCGCCGGCTGCGCTAGGCGCTGAGCGTCTTCCGCGGCGTGCTGCCCGCGTCGCAGGCGGGCCCGCTGCGCGAGGACCTGCGCTGGCTGGCCGACGAGCTGGGCGTCGCCCGCGACCTGGACGTCTTCTGCGACGAGAGCCTGGCCCTGCTGCGCCGCCGCTTCCCCGACGACGCGCAGCTCAAGCGCATCGACGACGAGGCGGCCCAGATGCGCGCCGAGGCCTACGACCGCGTGCGCGGCTGCCTGGACTCACTGCGCTACGCGGCGCTGGTGCTGCGGCTCGGCGGCTGGCTCGAGGGACGCGAGTGGCGCCAGCAGCCGACCACGCCCGACAGCGCGCGGCTGTTCCAGCCGGCGGTGGACGTGGGCCGCGATCTGCTGTCGCGACGCCACCGCAAGCTGCTGCGCCGCGGTCGCGGACTGCCCGAGCGCAGCGTCCCCGAGCTGCACGCGGTGCGCATCGAGGCGAAGAAGCTGCGCTTCGCCTCCGAGTTCCTGCGCTCGCTGTTCCCGGGCACGAGGTCGCGACGCTTCGTGCGCGGCGTGACCCGGCTCCAGGACACGCTCGGCCACCTGAACGACGCCGCCGCGGCCCACGCCATGCTGGGCCGGATCCTCGAGCGCCTGGGAGCGGAGGCCACGCCGGACATGCTGCGCGCGGCCGGCTTCGTCGAGGGCTGGATCTCGCGGGGCGCCGACAGCGAGCTCGAGCGCCTGGCCCGTCGCTGGCGGACGGTCCGGAAGCGGCGCGCGTTCTGGAAGAAGCGGCACTCCGCCCCTTGAGTCCGGCTGGGGGGTGCAGACGTTTCATGGAATCGTCACGCTGCTTTCGGGACAGCTTCTCCGTCGTCCGGGAGCCGCATGGATAGACTGGTGCATCGCATGTCGACCCCCGTGACCTCCTACTCCCCCGAGGTCCGATCGAGCCGCTACCTGAACCGCGAGCTCTCCTGGCTCGAGTTCGACCGGCGCGTGCTGGCCATGGCCGAGGACCCGGCCCTGCCCCTGCTCGAGCGGGTGAAGTTCCTGGCGATCTTCAGCCAGAACCTGGACGAGTTCTTCCAGGTGCGGGTGGCGCTGCTCCAGGCCGAGCTGGAGTCGGGGGTGACCGCGACGCCCGCCGACGGCATGACGCCCGAGCAGCAGCTCGACGCGATCCGCGAGCGGGTGGTCGAGCTCGCGGAGGTCGAGCAGCAGATCTTCAAGAAGGAGCTGCGGCCGGCGCTGGCGGCCGCCGGACTGGAGATCTGCGACTGGGAGCGCATCGGCAAGCGCGATCGAAAGCACCTGGCCGCCTTCTTCGACAAGCGGATCTTCCCGGTGCTGACGCCGCTGGCGGTGGATCCGGCCCACCCGTTCCCCTACGTGTCGAACCTCTCGTTCAACCTGGCGGCGCTGGTGCGCAACCCGAAGACGGGGACGGTGCGCTTCGCGCGCATCAAGGTGCCGCCGCTGCTGGGACGCTTCATCCCGCTGCCCGACGGCGACCAGATCGTGCCCATCGAGCAGCTGATCGCCGCCCACCTGGACCAGCTGTTCCCCGGCATGGAGATCGTGTCGCACTGCCCGTTCCGGGTGACCCGCGACGCGGACCTGGACATCGAGAGCGACGACGCCGAGAACCTGCTGCTGGCGGTCGAGTCGGGCGTGAAGCGGCGACGCCGCCTGTCCGACGCGGTCCGGGTCGAGGCGGACAAGTCGATGTCGGCCGAGGTGCGCGACCTGCTGCTCGAGGAGCTGGAGCTCGACGAGAACGACTTCTACGTCCGCCACACCCTGCTCGACCTGGGCTCGCTGTGGGAGCTGTACCGCGTGGAGCGGCCGGACCTGAAGGCCGAGAGCTGGGCGTCGCGTCCGGTGGCCACGCTCTCCGCGCCGGGCGAGGAGCCCTTCGACGTGTTCGAGCGGCTGCGGCAGGGCGACGTGCTGGTGCACCACCCCTACGACTCCTTCGACAGCTCGGTCGAGGCCTTCCTGGCCCACGCCGCCGCCGACCCGGACGTGCTCGCCATCAAGCACACGCTGTACCGGACCTCGTCGGGCGCCGAGAACCCGATCGGACGCACGCTGATGCGCGCCGCCCAGAACGGCAAGCAGGTGGTGACGCTGGTGGAGCTGCAGGCGCGCTTCGACGAGGAGGCGAACATCGAGTGGGCGCGCACCCTCGAGCAGGCGGGCGTGCACGTCGTGTACGGGCTGGTGGGCCTGAAGACCCACGGCAAGGTCATGCTGGTGGTGCGCCGCGAGGACGACCAGATCCGCGGCTACTGCCACGTCGGCACGGGCAACTACCACCCGGTGACCGCGCGCCTGTACGAGGACGTTGGCATCCTCTCCGCCGATCCGGACCTGGCGGCCGACCTGACCGAGCTGTTCAACCAGCTCACCGGCTACAGCCTGGAGCCCAAGTTCCGCCGCATCCTGCGCGCCCCGGACTCGCTGCGCAGCGGCCTGATCGAGCTGATCCGCCAGGAGATGGCGGTGCGCGACGGCCGCATCGTCATCAAGGTGAACAACCTGTCGGACCCGGCGCTGATCGACGCGCTCTACGAGGCCTCGTCCGCCGGCGTGAAGATCGACCTGATCGTGCGCAGCATCTGCTGCCTGCGGGCGGGCGTGCCGGGGCTGTCGGAGAACATCCGCGTGCGCTCGGTCGTGGGGCGCTACCTGGAGCACTCGCGCCTGTTCCGCTTCGGCAGCGCCAAGCGCGGGCGCCGCTACTTCCTGGGATCGGCCGACCTGATGCCGCGCAACCTGGACCGGCGCGTCGAGGTGGTGACGCCGGTCGAGGCGCCGGAGCTGAAGGCCCGGCTCGAGGAGATCTTCGACCTGCTGCTGGCCGACGACGCACTGGCCTGGGAGCTCGAGGACCACGCGTGGCGGAAGGTTCCGGTGACCGCCGGACTCGACTGCCAGGTCGAGCTCCAGAAGCGCGCCGTGGCGAGAAGCCGATCGGACTGAGCGCGCCTGTGATACGTTTCCCACCGCGACACCTCCCGTCGCGATCCTCCCCAACAAGGCATCGTCTCGTCGACTTCGCTGCGTCGCGAAGGAACGTCGCGCGCGGGGGAGAGTGCTGTTGAAGCTGTACCTGGTGCGCCACGGTCGAGCGGTTCCGCGATCGGACTGGTCCGGTCACGACGAGCTGCGGCCGCTGTCGGACCGCGGCGTCGAGGAGTCGCTGCGGCTGGCGGACGCGCTGGCCGACGATCCGCCGACGCGCCTGCTCTCGGCGCCCGCGCTGCGTTGCCAGCAGACCCTCGAGCCGCTGGCGGTCCGCCACGCGATCCCGCTGGAGGTCGACGAACGGCTGGCCCAGGGCGAGTCGGCGGCGCGCGTGCTCGAGCTGCTGCCCACCGTCGACGAGGGTCCGGTCGCCTTCAGCACCCACGCCGACGTGATCGAGGCGCTGCTCGCGGTGCTCGAGCTGCGCGCGCCCGGCACCGAGGGCGTCACCTGCTGCCGCAAGGGCGCCTACTGGGTCATCGAGGGGCGCGGCTACACGCCGACCCGCGCCCAGTACGTCGAGCCCGGCGGCCGACGCAAGCCGCGCGGCGAAGAGAAGCCGGACGACCGGCACACGGTGCGCGCCGCCGCCCTCGACCTGGGCAGCACGTCGTTCAACCTGCTGATCGCCGACGTGCGCCGCGACGGCGCGATCACGCCGGTGATCCGCGAGAAGATGATGCTGCGGCTCGGCGCGGTGATCGCCAACGGCGGTCGCATTCCGAAGGACGTGGCCAGGATCGCGGTGGAGACCGCGCGGGAGCTGTCCGACCTGGCGCTGCGCGAGAAGGTGGAGCACCTGCTGCCGGTGGCGACGGCGGCGCTGCGCGAGGCCGGAAACGGCCGCAAGATCGCCGACAGCCTGGGCAAGGCCCTCGGCGAGCCGATCCGCATCCTCTCCGGCAAGGAGGAGGCCCGGCTCATCTTCCGCGCCTTCCGCCGCCGGCTGAACCTGTCCGACGCGCCGGTGCTGGGCCTCGACCTGGGCGGCGGAAGCCTCGAGCTGGCCGTCGGCAGCGGCCGCGCCATCGACTTCGAGGCGAGCCTCCCGCTGGGCGCCGTGCGGCTGCACGCGGCCCACGTCCACCACGATCCGATGACGCGGGAGGAGGCGGACGCCGTCCGGGAGCACGTGCAGAAGAAGCTGGCGCGGCACCGGAAGACGCTGCGCGGCCACGATCCGGTGCGCGCCGTCGCCGCCGGCGGGACCGTTCGCGCGCTGGCCCGGGTCGCGCAGGAGCGGCGCGCGCGCCGCGAGCGATCGGCGGAGCCGGCCCCGCACCTGCCGCTCGGCGAGCTGCGCGAGCTGGAGGAGCTGCTGATCGCCTCCTCCCACGAAGAGCGCCTGGCCATGCGCGGCATGCGCAAGCGCCGCGCCGACCTGGTCGCGACCGGTGCGATCGTGCTGACCACGCTGGCGGACACCCTGGGCCTGGACGCCTTCACGGTCTGCGACTGGGGACTGCGCGAGGGCCTGCTGCTCGACGCCCTGGAGCGCGGCTTCCGCTGATCCGGAAGCTCCTGGGAATGTTTTCCCAGACGACCGGAGCCGCACCTTCCGAGCAGGTATCGGGCCAGGTGCCCGGAGTTCCAGCAGGCGATCGGGGCCTCGCCCCCCGAGGGAGAAACGTAACAGACACCTGTACCGTCCCGAGCGGCACTGATAAGATGCGATCACCGAGTTCAGGGGAGTAGTTCATGCAGCAGCGGATCCTGGTTGTTTTCACCACCCTCCTTGCGCTGGGGTTTGCGGGCGCCGCCGGCGCCGCTCCCATCGGCATGAACCCGGGCAGCGTCACGCTCTCGACCGTGCTCGGCCAGGGCAACGACTTCACGCTGGCCTTCGACGGCGGCGACACCTCCGACAACATCCTCGACTTCACGGTCCACGGCGGAGGCGGAACCGGCTTCATGGGAGCCATGCCCTCGGCGGCGATCGCGGCCATCGTCTTCGACGGCACCTCGATCATCGACTCCGGCGACACCGTCGGCGGCCTGCTGAACCCGAGCAACGTGGTGCGCGGCCTGGCCATTCCCGGCACCGGCACCGCCGCCGCCCTGTTCGTCGACAACTTCGGCCCCTCGTCGGAGTCGTTCTTCCTCCAGCTCTCGAGCGTGCCCACCACGGCCACCATCTACAGCCTGAACGTGGGCAACGTGGACGTCGGCGACATCAAGGGCCTGGACGACATCCTGAACAACGCGATCGACAAGGTGGGCGTCCGCTTCGACTCCGCCGTCGCCGCGATCCCCGAGCCGAGCGCCGCCCTGGTCTTCGGCATCGGCCTGCTCGTCACGCGCAGCGCCATCCGCCGCCAGCGCTAGCCGGCCCCCGCCCAGCGCCGACCCCGGGCCTGGATCCGCGGGAGGGGTGCACCCGCGGCCCGTGGCCGCGGACCGGATGGCTTCGCCGGGGCCTTGTTCGATCGAACAATGCCTGCTATACGATCGAACAATCATGGATCTGGGCATCGCGGGACGACGGGCGATCGTGTGCGCCTCGAGCCGGGGGCTGGGACGCGCCTGCGCCGCGTCGCTGGCCCGCGAGGGCGTCCACGTCACGCTGAACGCCCGCGGTGCGGAGGCCCTGGAGGAGACCGCCCGGGAGATCCGCGAGAGCCACGGCGTCGAGGTGGCGACGGTGGCCGGCGACGTCGCCGACGACGCCACCCGCGAGGCACTGCTCGCCGCCTGCCCCGAGCCCGACATCCTGGTGAACAACAACGGCGGACCGCCGCCGGGGCGCTTCCAGGACTGGGACCGGGAGGCCTGGCTGGGCGCCCTGGAGGCCAACCTGCTGGCGCCCGTGCTGATGATCCGGGCGGTGGTCGACGGCATGTGCGCGCGCGGCTTCGGTCGCATCGTGAACGTCACCTCCGCCATGGTGAAGACGCCGCTGCTGCCCATGGGTCTCTCCACCGGCGCCCGCGCCGGTCTCACCTCGGTGTCGAAGGCGCTGTCGCGCCAGGTGGCCGCCCACGGCGTCACCGTCAACAACCTGCTGCCCGAGCGCATCGACACCGACCGCCAGCGCTTCATGGCCGAGATGCGCGCCAAGGCGGGCGGCGTGTCGCTCGAGCAGGCCTACGACGAGATGAAGGCGTCGATCAGCGCGGGGCGGCTGGGCCGGCCCGAAGAGTTCGGCGACGCCTGCGCCTTCCTGTGCAGCGCCCAGGCCGGATACATCTCGGGACAGAACCTCCAGCTCGACGGCGGGTCCTACGCGGGCCTGATCTAGGGGGCGCAACGTGGACGTCGACGTCGTCATCTGTGGATACGGACCCTCGGGCGCGGTCGCGGCCAACCTGCTGGGCCAGCGCGGCGTGCGCACGCTGGTGATCGACAAGAGCGAGGACATCTACGACATCCCCCGCGCCGTCCACTTCGACGGCGAGGTGATGCGCATCTTCCAGGCGCTGGGCATGTCGGACGAGATCCGCCAGGTGTCCGGCACGGCCGAGCGGCTGGGCTTCGTGAACGGCCGCGGCTGGACCCTGCTGTCGATCGACGTGACGAAGGAGCCCCGGCGCCACGGCTGGCCGATCGGCAACTTCTTCAACCAGCCGCTGCTCGAGCGCCACCTGCGCGCCGGCGTCGCCCGCTTCCCGTCGGTGGAGGTGCGGCTCGGCTGGGAGCTGCGCGACCTGGCACAGGACGACGACGGCGTGACGCTGCGGGTGGCGCCCAGCGCAGCAGGCGGCGGCGCGGAGGAGACGGTCCGGGCGCGCTACGTGCTGGGCGCCGACGGCGCCAGCAGCCGGGTGCGCGAGTGCGGCGCCTTCCGCCTCGAGGACCTCCAGTGCGACGAGCCCTGGCTGGTCTGCGACCTGATCCTCGAGGAGGGCACGCCCATCGAGCGCACCGCCGTGCAGATCTGCGATCCGGTGCGGCCCACCACGCTGGTGCCCTGCGAGGGCACCCACATCCGCTGGGAGTTCATGCTGCGGCCCGGCGACGATCCGGCGCACCTGGAGGACGAGGCGACGGCGCGCGCCATGATGGCGCCCCACATGGATCGCATCCAACCGGGGCTCTCCTCGGAGCAGGGCAAGCTGGTGCGCACCAAGGTCTACACCTTCCACGGCCTGGTGGCGGACACCTTCCGCGACCGGCGCCTGCTCCTGCTGGGCGACGCCGCCCACCAGACGCCGCCCTTCCTGGGCCAGGGCCTGTGCGCCGGCGTGCGCGACGCCCACAACCTGTGCTGGAAGCTCGAGGGGGTGCTGGCGGGACGCTTCGACGCGTCGGTCCTCGACACCTACACCAGCGAGCGACGCCCCCACGCCCGCCGCATCGTGAAGGAGGCGATCCGGGCCGGCGGCATCATCCAGACCACGAACCGCCTGCGCGCCTTCCTGCGCGACGCCGTCTTCCTGCTGGGCCGGGTCTTCCCGCCGCTGCGCCAGCGCGACATGCAGTGGGCGCCCGCCTGGGCCACCGGTCCCGGGCTGTTCGACGCGGCCGAGAAGCCCACGCCCGAGAGCGCCCACGGCCACGTGATCGACCAGCCCGAGCTGCTGCGGAGCAGCGGCGAGCGCGTGCCCCTGGACGACGAGATCGGCGAGCGCTTCGCGCTGATCGGCGTGGGCGTGGACCCGGCCACGCTGCTCGACGCCGAGGCGACGCGCGTGGCCGACGTGCTCGGCATGGTCCGGCTGCACGTCGCTCCCGACGGCCCGCTGCGCGACGTGGACGGCGGCCTGGCCGACTGGGCCGCCCGCCACGGCGACGCGCGGGTCGTGCTGGTGCGTCCCGACCGGCAGGTCTACGGCGTCTGGTCCGGCGACGACGCGGCGCTGGGCGCGCGGGTCGCGGCGGCGCTGCGCGCGCTGGACGACCGGCTGCTGGGCAAGGCGTGACCGCCCCCGCCGCCGCAGCCCCCCGCGACGTCTCCACCCGCGAGCGCCTGCTCGACGTGGCGCTCGAGGCCTTCTCCGAGCTCGGCTACGACGGCGCCTCCACGCGCACCATCGCCACCCGGGCCGGCGTGAACCAGGGCATGATCCCCTACTACTTCGGCACCAAGGAGGCGCTGTGGCGCGAGGCGGTCGACCGGGCGTTCGCCGAGCTGCGCGGCGAGATCGATCCGGTGATCGACGCCGACGTGCCGAACGACCGCGAGCGGCTGGCGCGGATGATCCGGGCCCTGGTGCGCTACGTGGCGCGCCGGCCCGCCTTCGCCCGCCTGATGAGCGAAGAGGGCAAGCGCGAGGGGCCGCGCATGCACTGGATCGTCGACCGGCACATCCGCCCGCTCTTCGACGTCACCGAGCACATGGGAGGCCTGGTCGACACCACGCCCTACGGCGGCCGCTTCGTCCCCCTCTACTTCTACATCCTGGTGGGCGCGGTGACGCTGATCTTCCACCAGGCGCCCGAGTGCCGACGTCTCACCGGCCTCGACCCGACCGACGACGCGATGGTCGAGGCCCACGCGGACGCGCTGATCGCGCTGTTCGTGCCGAAACCCGAAGGAGGAACCGGATGAAGCTCGTGACCTTCACGCACCAGGGAAGCACCCGCATCGGCGTGGCGAAGGGCGACCGGGTGGTCGACCTGTCCGCCGCCGCGCCCGACCTGCCCACCGAGATGGTGGCCTTCCTGGAGGCCGGCGACGCCGCCCTCGACGCGGCGCGCGCCGCCGACGGCCCCAGCCTGCCGCTGGCCGACGTGCACCTGGAGTCGCCGGTGCTTCGCCCGCCCAAGATCCTGGCGGTGGGCGTGAACTACGCCGACCACGTGAACGAGGCCAAGGAGGGCGGCATGAAGGTCCCGGACCACCCGGTGATCTTCAACAAGCAGTCGACGTCGGCGCACCCGCCCTACGACCCCTTCCACCTGCCGCGCGCGTCCCACGTGCTCGACTACGAGGGCGAGCTCGGCGTGGTGATCGGCAAGCGCTGCCGCCACGTGCCGAAGGAGCGCGCCCAGGAGGTGATCGCCGGCTACACGGTCGTGAACGACGTGACCGTGCGCGACTGGCAGCTGCGCACGCCCACCTTCACCATGGGCAAGTCCTTCGACACCCACTGCCCCATGGGCCCGTGGATCGTGACGCCCGACGAGTTCGGCGATCCGCACACCCACGACCTGAAGACCTGGGTGAACGGCGAGCTGCGCCAGTCGTCGAACACGAAGCACCTGATCTTCGACTGCTTCACGGTCGTCGAGCACCTGTCCACCGCCTTCACGCTGGAGCCGGGCGACGTCATTCCCACCGGCACGCCGGCGGGCGTGGGCATCGCCATGAAGCCACCGAAGCTGCTGGTGGCCGGCGACGTGGTGAAGGTCTCGATCGACGGCATCGGCGAGATCGAGAACGCGGTGGTCGAGGAGCCGGAGGACACGGCCTTCATCGGCTAAGTCCGCGCCCCGCAAGGGGAACCCTCACGAGCACGCAGGTTCCGGGGCCAGGCGCCCGATTTCGCTCAAGGAATCCGGCGCCCGGCCGATGCGTTCTCCAGTCCCAACGACTGGAGGATCCCATGGCCCTGCGACCGCTCGTCTTCGGAGCCCGCCTGAAGGACAAGAACCGCAGCGTGCGCGTGCGCGCCGCCAAGGGCCGCAGCGGCGGCTACGTCGTCGAGGAGACGCGCAGCGGCAAGACCCGCCGCCGCGACCACGGCTCGCTGCAGGGTGCGCTCCACGACCTGGCGTCGTCGTGGCGCGGGCGGCTGCACTAGCCGCGACGCCCGCTAGGTATGGCGCTCGATCACCCGGTGCATCGCCGCGGTGACGCGCGCCAGGTCCTCTTCGCCGATCACGTAGGGCGGCATGGCGTAGACGAGCCGGCCGAAGGGCCGGATCCAGACGCCTTCCTCGACGAAGGCGGGCTGCACGACGCGCATGTCGACGGGCTCCCGAAGCTCGACCACGCCGATGGCGCCGAGCACCCGCACGTCGGCCACCTGGGGAAGCTCGGCGCAGGGGGCCAGCTCGCGGCGCAGCTGGGCCTCGATGCGCGCCACCCGCTCCTGCCAGGGCTCGCTGGCGAGCAGGTCCAGGCTGGCCAGCGCCGCGCGGCACGCCAGCGGGTTGCCCATGAACGTGGGGCCGTGCATCAGCGCGCCCACCTCGGAGGCGGCGATCGTGTCGCAGACGCGGCCGCTCACCAGCGTGGCCGCCAGCGTGAGCGTCCCGCCGGTGAGCGCCTTGCCGACGCAGGCCACGTCGGGCGCGACGCCGGCGTGCTCGGAGGCGAACATGCGGCCGGTGCGTCCGAAGGCGGTGGCGATCTCGTCGTGGACGAGCAGCAGGTCGTGGGCGTCGCACAGCTCGCGCACCCGCCGCAGGTAGCCGGGCGCGTAGAACCACATGCCACCGGCGCCCTGCACGACGGGCTCGAGGATCACCGCCGCCAGCTCGTGGGCGTGGCGCGCCAGCTTCTCCTCCAGGTCGCGGGTGTGCTCGGGCGTGCAGGGCTGGTCGAAGCGGCAGGCCGGGCGCTCGGCGAACACCTGCTCCGCCAGGGCGCCGCGGAACAGGTGGTGCATGCCGGTCTCCGGATCGCACACCGACATGGCCGCGAAGGTGTCGCCGTGGTAGCCGCCGCGCACGGTGAGCAGCCGCCTGCGTTCGGGCCGGCCGCGGGCCTGCCAGTACTGGAGCGCCAGCTTGATGGCGATCTCGACGGAGACCGAGCCCGAGTCGGAGAGGAAGACGCGCGAGAGTCCCGGCGGCGCCAGCTCGAGCAGCCGCTCGCACAGGGCGACCGCCGGCTCGTGGGTCAGCCCGCCGAACATGACGTGGGGAAGGCGCGCGAGCTGGTCGCGCAGCGCCGCCTCGATGGCTGGGTGGCGGTAGCCGTGGATCACCGCCCACCAGGACGACATGCCGTCCACCAGCTCGCGACCGTCGACGAGTCGCAGCCGCACGCCCTCGGCCGACTCGACCGCGAACAGCGGATCGGCGCGCGGCGGCGCGTAGGGGTGCCAGACCGCCGCCCGATCGCGCTCCGGGAGGTCCGCGCCCACGGGCCTAGGCCGGGCTCGACGGCACGTAGCGCACGCGCTCGAAGAACTTCTGCACCCGCGGCAGCTCCTGGGACATCTGGCTGCGACCCCACGCCACCGCCTTGTCCAGGGCGTTCGGCGGCGGCAGCAGGTTCAGCGGCGAGAGGGTGGGCGAGAAGCGGATGCGCCGCTGGGCGTAGCGGTCGTTGAGCGCCACCTGGTAGCCGACCAGCCGCGTCACCGCCTGGAGCCAGAGATGGCCCGGCGTGTACTGCGGGTGGAAGCAGTCGAAGGCCAGGTAGTAGCAGTTGCGCGTGCCGATCTTCCCCTCGTGCACGTGACGCCAGGCGGTGCGCACCGGCACGTTGTTGGCGACGCCGCCGTCCACCAGCGCCACCACCTCGTCGCGGTCCAGCAGCTCGGTGAGGATCGTGTCCATGTGCGGATCGTCGCGGGTGACGTCGTAGTGCAGGATGCCCGGGATCGCGGCCGAGAAGCCGGCGGCGTCGACGGCGTTGAAGTCGCGGGTCAGCGCGTCGCCGCCGACCGAGATCTCCTGCACCACCCGCGGGTTGATGAAGCCGACCAGCCGCACGAGCTGCGTCGCGATCTGGGCGCGCAGCTGGAGGGCGCCGGGCCGCTTCTCCTCGTGCAGGTGGTGCGAGCGCGCGTACTGCTCCGGCGTCTCGGCGAAGGCGCTGCGCCGGATGCCGGCCACCACCGACTCGTAGGGGATCTCCAGGTCGGTGAGCAGCATCTCGGTGTTCAGCTCGGTGCGGTAGATCGGCCCGAACACCTCGTGCAGGAACAGCCGCATCACGCCGGGCAGCCCGTAGCGGGTCCGCGTGCTCACGAAACGGAACACGTCCTCGGGACGCATGCTCTTGGCCAGCGCCACGTACTCGTCGAAGTCGGCGTCCCTGCGCAGCGCGCGGAACAGCCCGAGCACCGCGCCCATCGACGACCCGATCACGTAGCCGGGCACCAGGCCCGCGTTCTGGAGCACGTCCCAGGCGCCGATGTAGACGTAGCCCGACCCGCCCCCGCCACCGGCCACCGACACCAGCGTCTTGATGCCCAGCTCCTGGTCGAGGTGGCGCGCGCTGAAGTGGTCGGCGTACTTCTCGATCACCTCGCTGCGCGTCTTCTCGAGCTGGGGCAGCAGGGGCAGCAGCGCCGCCGCCGCCCCCTCCACCCGCGCCTTGCCGTCGGCCGTGCGCAGCAGCACGTCGCCCAGCCGGTCGAGCACCCGGTTGCGCCACTGGGTGAGCCGGGTCGCGCGCACGTACACTTCGGGACGCCGCCCCGCGCCGCCGCGTCGCGCCGCGCCGGGCTCGAAGGCCGTCAGCGAAGCCAGCGCGAGCGCGTACCGGAGCTGGTGCTCGACCCGGCTCGGCACCACGCCCGGATGGTCGAACAGGCCCATCACCAGCTTCGACTCCATGTGCTGGAGCCGGAGCAGGTCCTCCTCGAGATCCGGCGGCGGCGGCGGGGCCTTCATGACGACCTTCGGCGGGCCCGGCGTCAGCGCCGATCGAGCCCGCGCAGGATGATGTCCATGATCGCGTCCGCCGTCGACTTCGGCGACTCCCGGATCAGCGGGATCACCTGGGGCCGCGAGAAGTAGCTGCCGAGTCCGCCCAGGATCAGCGACAGCGCGCCGGTGTCGACCGGATCGATCAGCCCCTCGTCGACGGCGCGGTCGAGCAGCTTCCCCGTGACCGCGATGATGAAGTTGGCGTGCTCGTTGATCAGCCGGATGCCGCCGGGCACGGCGGCCAGCTCGCGGGACAGCGCCTCGGTGGTGGGGCCCACCGCCACGTTCGTGGCGGCCAGGTACGCGCGCAGCGCGGTCAGCGGATCCATGCCCGGCTCGACCACGCTGGCCGCGTCGCGGCCGATGCGGTGCAGGCGCCGGTCGACCACCGCGAGCAGCAGCTCGTCCTTGCTGGGTGCCAGCCCGTAGAGCGTGCGCAGCGAGCAGTTCACCCGGGCGGCCAGCTCGGCCATGGTCAGCTCGGCGAAGCCCTGCTGGACCGCGAGCGCCTCGAGCGCGTCCAGGATCTCGCGCTGGCGCGGCGTCAGCTTGCGCTCGGCGTCCGCCGCCATCAGCGGACGCGGACGCTGCACCCCCGCGAAGGGCTCGCGCACGGGAGCCGGCGCCCTCAAGACAGCAGCGCCTCGGGCATCTCGACGACGCGCGCCCGCAGCCACTCGCCCAGGCTCTTGGCCTGCGGATCCTGGCGGGTCGACGCGGCGACGCCCTCTTCGAGCAGGCCGTGGATGTAGAAGTTGAGCGAGCGGATCGAGGGCAGCCGGTGGCGGTCGATCGGCAGCTCGCGCACCTCGGGCAGCAGCTCGCGCAGCCGCTCGGTGGTGAGGTTCGCGTCGAGCCAGGCCCAGGCCTCGTCGCTGCGCGCGAACACGCCCAGGTTGGCGTTGCCGCCCTTGTCGCCGGAGCGGCTGCCGAACACCCGGCCCAGCGGCGCGCGCACCGTGGGGCCGCCCGGAACCCGCGCCTGCGGACCGGGCCGCGCCTCCACCGACACGTCGGCCTGCGGGATCTCCGACGACACCTCGTGGGTGTCGCCGCCCAGGATCACCACCTCCTGGGGCACGTTCGCCGCGGGAATGGCGGCGGGCTCGTACACGCCGAACGGACGGGCGGCCGCGCCGCCGCTGCCGCCCCCGTAGAAGCCGGGAATCGTCGACAGGCCGAGCTCGGTCATGGCGTTGAACACCGCGCGTCCGACCTTCTGCTCGTCCGGATCCTTCAGGCTGATGCGCAGCACGGCGGAGGCGTTCTCGTTGGTCTCCGGGTCCGGCACGTCGGTGCGCACCAGCCGCGTGCGGACCGACGCGTAGTCCTCGGGCCCGTAGGGAAGCGCCAGCCAGAAGGCCTCCTCGAGCAGCCTGGCCTTCTCGTCGATGTCCAGCCCGGTCAGGCTGAAGCTGGCCTCGTTGCGGAAGCCGCCGGCGCGGTTGATGCACACCTTCAGGGTCTGCGGCGGGGGCTCGCCCTGCGTGCCGTGGATGCGCACGCGGTCCTTGTCCTGCTGCTCGAGCTCGATCGTGTCGAAGCGCGTGGTGACGTCGGGCCCGAAGTACTCGGGCCCCTGGATCTCGTACAGCAGCTGCGACGTGACGGTTCCCACCGACACCTCGCCGCCGGTGCCGTCGTGCTTGCCGATCACACAGGAGCCGTCCTCCGCCACCTCGGCCCAGGGGAAGCCGGTGCGGGTCATGCCCGGCACCTCGGTGAAGAAGGAGTAGTTGCCGCCGGTGGCCTGGGTGCCGCACTCAATCACGTGGCCCGCCACGACGGCGCCCGCCAGCGCGTCCCAGTCGTCGCGCGACCAGCCGTGGTGCCAGGCCGCCGGTCCGCACACGACCGCCGCGTCGGTGGTGCGCCCGGTGATCACGATGTCGGCGCCCCGGGAGAGGGCGTCGACGATGCCCCAGCAGCCGAAGTAGGCGTTGGCGGTGAGGAAGGAGGCCTCCTTGATCGGGTCGCCGGTCTCGAAGTGGCGCAGCTGGTCCGCCTCCAGCAGCTGCTCCATGCGCGGCATCAGGTCGTCGCCGCGCACGAAGGCGATCGTCGGCGAGAGCCCCAGCTTCCCGGCCACCTCGTGCACGGCCTCGGCGCAGCCCTCCGGGTCGAGGCCGCCGGCGTTCGACACCACCTTGATGCCCTTGTCGAGGCAGGTGCCCATCACCTGCTCCATCTGGGCGACGAAGGTGCGCGCGTAGCCGCCGTTCGGACGCTTCATGCGCGTGCGCGCCAGGATCAGCATGGTGAGCTCGGCCAGCCAGTCGCCGGTCAGCGCGTGGATGGGTCCGCCCTCCACCATCTCGCGCGCCGCGGACAGCCGGTCGCCGAAGAAGCCCGAGCAGTTTGCGATCCGGATGGGGTCCGCCATCACGATCCTCCTTCTTCGCCGCCCTCGCCTTCGGGCTCCACCACGAGCAGCACGGCGCCGCTCTCGACCTGCTCGCCCTGGGACACCCGCACCTCGCGGACGACGCCGTCCTCGGTGGCGCTCATGGGGTGCTCCATCTTCATGGCCTCGAGCACCAGCAGCGTCTGGCCGGCCACGACGCGATCGCCCACCGCCACGCGCAGGTCGATGACCTTGCCGGGCATGCGCGCCACGAAGCCGGCGTCGGCGTCGCCGCTGCCCGGCACCACGAAGCGGGGCAGGACGCGCAGCGTGGTGTCGCCGCGCGGTCCGTGCACGACCAGCCGGTCGCCGCTGCGCGTCACCCGCGCGCGGGCGCGGCGTCCGCCCACCTCGACGTCGATGCCCGACGGGTCCCAGGCGTGGACCCGGGCGACGACGCCCTCGCCGCCGGCGTCGTCGATGCGGAAGCTGCCGTCGCGCAGGGAGCGGTAGACGATCGGCACCTCGTCGCCGCCGTGCTCGAACACGACCTTCTGCCCCGGCATGCGCGCGTTGCGCCAGCCGCTGGGCGTGGTGCGCAGCACCCTGGCGTTCGCCCGGTTCTCGCCCTGGATCCACAGCGCCGCCACCCGCGCCGCGCGCTCCAGCTCCTCGGCCGAAGGCACGTGCCGCCGCGGCGGATCGACCCGCGCGATGAAGTCGGTGGTGGTGTCGCCGGCCAGGAACTCGGGCGTGCGCAGCGTGGCCACCAGGAAGTCGCGGTTCGTGACCACGCCGCCCAGGTGCAGCCGCGCGAGCGCCAGGGCCAGGCGGCCCGCCGCCTCGGCCCGCGTGGGCGCGTGGGCGATCACCTTGGCCAGCATCGGGTCGAAGTCGGTGCCGACCACCGAGCCGCTCTCGACGCCCGAGTCCCAGCGCACCACCGGCTCGGCCGCCGGCTCGAAGGCCGCCAGCGTCCCGATGGCGGGCAGGAAGTCGTTGTCCGGATCCTCGGCGTAGAGGCGGGCCTCGATGGCGGCGCCCGCGAAGGCGACATCCGACTGCGCGTAGCCCAGCGGCTCGCCGGCGGCGATGCGCAGCTGCTCGCGCACCAGGTCGATGCCGGTCACCGCCTCGGTCACCGGGTGCTCGACCTGGAGGCGGGTGTTCACCTCCAGGAAGAAGAACTCGCCGGTGTCGTCGTCGACCAGGAACTCGACGGTGCCGGCCGACTGGTAGCGGAGCGCGCGCGCCAGCTCGAGCGCCGCGGATCCCATCTTCTCGCGCAGCGCGGCGTCCACCCGCGGCGACGGCGACTCCTCCAGGATCTTCTGGTGGCGGCGCTGCACCGAGCACTCGCGCTCCCCCAGGTGCACCACGTTGCCGTGGGAGTCGCCCAGGATCTGGATCTCGACGTGGCGGGCGCGGGCGACGAAGCGCTCCACGAACACCCGGTCGTCGCCGAAGCCGCTCTTGGCCTCGCGCCGGGCCGCCGCCAGCGCCTCGTCGAAGTCCTCCGGGCGCTCGACCACCCGCATGCCCTTGCCGCCGCCGCCGGCGGCCGCCTTCACCAGCAGCGGGTAGCCGACGCGGGCCGCGTCGCCGGGATCGTTCGAGCCGGGCAGCGTCGGGACGCCGGCCTCCTCGGCCAGTGCCTTGGCGGCGATCTTGTCGCCCATGCGCTCGATGGCCTCGGGCGAGGGACCCACCCAGGCGATGCCGGCGGCGGCCACGTCGGAGGCGAAGCCCGCGTTCTCCGACAGGAAGCCGTAGCCCGGGTGGATGGCGCCGGCGCCGGTGGCGCGGGCCGCCTCCAGGATGGCCTTGCCGTCCAGGTAGGAGGTGGCGAGCCGCACGGCCTCGTCGGCCTCGCGCACGAAGGGCGCGTCGGCGTCGGCATCGACGTAGACGGCGACGGTGCGGATGCCCATCTGCTGGGCGCCGCGCGCGACCCGCCGCGCGATCTCGCCCCGGTTCGCGATGAGAAGCGTGTCGAAGCTCACAGCCGGAACACTCCGTAGCCCGCCGCACCCTCGATGGGCGTGTTGCGCACGACCGACAGGCAGATGCCCAGCACGGTGCGCGTGTCGCGGGGATCGATGATGCCGTCGTCGCTGATCGCGCCCGACGCTTCCAGGGCGACCGAGCCGCGCTCCTGGGCCTGCTCCACCGCCTCGCGGATCTTCGCGTCGGCCTCTTCGTCGAAGGGCTCGCCCTTCCGGGCCGCCTGGCCGCGGCGCACGATCGACATGACGCCGGCGATCTGCTTGCCGCCCATCACCGCGATCTTCGCCGAGGGCCAGATGAAGGTGAAGCGGTTGTTGACGGCGCGTCCGCTCATGGCGTAGGTGCCGGCGCCGTAGGAGTTGCCGAAGATGATGGTCAGATGCGGCACCGTCGAGTTGGTGACCGCGTTGATCATCTGCAAGCCCTTCTTGATGATGCCGGCGTGCTCGAAGTCGCGGCCGACCACGAAGCCGGTCAGGTTCTGCAGGAAGACGAGCGGCGTGTCGATCTGGTTGCAGAGCTGGATGAAGTGGGCCGCCTTCTCCGCCGACTCGGGCGTCAGCACGCCGTTGTTGCCGAGGATGCCGACCGGGTAGCCCTCCACCGACGCGAAGCCGCACACCAGCGTCGGGCCGTAGCGCGGCTTGAACTCCTCGAAGCGCGATCCGTCGACGAAGCGCCCGATCAGCTCGCGCACGTCGACGGGGCGGCGCAGGTCCGGACTCATCAGACCCAGCAGCTCCTCCGGGTCGAGCAGCGGCGGGTCGGCGGCCAGGCTCGGCGGCGGACCCGGCTTGCGCCAGTTCAGGTGGCTCATCACCTCGCGGCACAGGCGCAGCGCGTCGGGCTCGTCCTCGGCCAGGTACTCGCCCAGGCCCGAGATCTCGGCGTGCATCTGCGCGCCGCCCAGCGTCTCGTCGTCCGACTCCTCGCCGGTGGCCATCTTCACCAGCGGTGGACCCGCCAGGAAGATCTTGCTCTGCTTCTTGATGACGATGTTGTAGTCGCTCATGCCCGGCTGGTAGGCGCCGCCGGCGGTCGACGAGCCGAACACCACGCACACCGTCGGGATCTCGAGCTTCGAGAGCTCGATCATCTCGTAGAAGAAGCGGCCGGTCTCGGCGAAGTGGTCGACGCGGGCGCTGGCCGGCGAGTCGCCGCCCGAGTCCTTCTTGCGCGACGCGCCCTGCATGCGCAGGTCGGCGCCGGCGCTCTCGACGAAGGAGACGTAGGGCAGCCGGTTCTCGCGGGCGATCTGGAGCGCGCGCATCCACTTCTTGCTGACGTAGGGCGTGAGCGCGCCGCCGAGCACCGTCGGGTCGTTGGCGAAGATCACGCACTCGACGCCGGCGATCACGCCGATGCCCATGACCGCGCCGCCGCCGATGGTGTACGACGAGTTGTAGGCGGCCAGCGGGCTGATCTCGAGGAACGGGCTGTCCGGGTCGAGGGCCAGGGCCAGGCGCTCGCGCACCGGCAGCTTGCCGCGCTTGGCCAGGCGCTCGTGGTGGTACGCGCCGCCGCCGGCCTCGGCCTCGTCGAGCAGCTCGTCGATCTTCGCGAGCTTCTCGAGCATGGCGTCGCGGTTCTCGGCGAACTCCTCGGAGCGCGGATCGAGGCGCGACCGCAGCGGGGGAGCGAGAAGGCTGGGCGTCTGCATGGGGGCTCCTCGACCTCCAGGGTGGGCTCGGGAATTGGATTGACGATTCCTACCATTGGTGGTAACAGAGCGCAACAAGAATTACCCTCCTGTCCCAGGAGCGCACCGCCCGGGAGGCCCCCCTTGGCCGACTTCCTCGTCGAGCGCAGCGAGCGCGGCGTCGTCACCCTCACCCTGAACCGGCCGCGCCGGAAGAATGCCATCCCCGGCACGCTGTGGGAGCCGCTGCGCCAGGTCTTCCAGGAGGTGCGCAACGACCCGAACGACCGGGTGCTCGTGGTGACCGGCGCCGGCGGCGCCTTCTGCGCCGGGGCGGACCTGTCGGCCAGCGACACCGGCGGCGAGCAGAGCCACCCGATCCACAGCATGCAGGTCGTGAACGCCTGCGCCCAGGCGCTGCACGACCTGAACGTCCCCAGCATCGCGAAGGTGCGCGGCGACGCGGTGGGCGCGGGCATGAACCTGGCGCTGGGCTGCGACCTGGTCGTCGCCAGCGAGAACGCGCGCTTCTCGGAGGTGTTCGCCCGGCGCGCCCTCTCCCTCGACTTCGGCGGCAGCTGGCTGCTGCCGCGGCTGGTCGGCCTGCACAAGGCCAAGGAGCTGGCGCTGTTCGCCGAGATCCTCGACGCGAAGCAGGCCAGCGAGCTGGGCCTCGTGAACCGGGTGGTGCCCGACGCCGAGCTCGACGCCTTCGTCGACGACTGGGCGGACCGGCTGGCCGCGGGTCCGCCGCTGGCGCTCCAGCTCTCGAAGCGGCTGCTGAACGACGGCCTGACGTCGAGCCTCGGCGAGGCCCTCTCCGCCGAGGCGAGCGCGCAGTCGGTGAACCTGACCAGCCAGGACACGCGCGAGGGCGTGGCCGCCTTCCTCGAGAAGCGCGAGCCCGCCTTCGAGGGACGCTAGGAGGATCCGATGGAGCCGGTGAAGGTGACGACGGAGCGCGGCGTGATGACCGCCACGCTGGTCGACGTGGACAACCGCAACGCCCTGGGCGCGGCCCTGATCGACGGCCTGCTGGACGCCATCGAGGCGGCCAACGCCGACCCGGCGATCCGCGCGGTCGTGGTGACCAACGAGGGCTCGACCTTCTGCGCCGGCGCGAACCTGAAGGAGCGCTCCGGGGCGAAGGACGCGGGCGCCCAGCCGAGCGGTCGCGGCTTCGAGGACCTGCTCGAGGCGATCCAGACCTCGGCCACGCCGATCGTCGGGCGCATCGACGGCCACGTGGTGGGCGGCGGCAACGGCCTGGCGTCGGCGCTCGACATCTCGATCGCCCGCGAGGACGTGAAGTTCGGCTTCACCGAGGTGAGGCTGGGCGTGGCTCCGGCGATCATCTCGGTGGTGTGCCTGCCCAAGATGCGCCGCGGCGAGGCGATGGAGGCGTTCCTGCGCGGCAACCGCTTCCCGGCGTCGAAGGCGGCCGAGCTGGGGCTGATCAACCGGGCGGTGCCGGGCGAGCGGCTCGACGCCGCCGTCGAGGAGGTGCTGGCCGACCTGCGCAAGGGCGGCCCGAACGCGCTGGGCTTCGCCAAGCAGCTGGTCCGGCAGGTGCCGGCCATGAGCCAGAAGGAGGCCTTCCAGTGGACCTCGCGGCTGTCGGCGGACCTGTTCCGCGGCGACGAGGCGAAGGAGGGCATGGCCGCCTTCCTGGGCAAGCGCAAGGCCGCCTGGGCCGAGGAGGAGTAGCCGTGCTCCAGGAAGCGCGCGACCTGATCGACGAGATGGAGGAGCTGGGCGCCTTCCTGGCGACGCTCGCGCCCGAGGACTGGAGCCGGCCCACCGGCTTCATGGACTGGACGCCCTGGGACGTGGTCGCCCACCTGCACTACTTCGACCTGGTCTCGCTGGTGGCGCTCCAGGGCGAGGAGGTGTTCGCGCCGGAGCGCAAGGCGCTGTTCGAGGCCATCTCCGCGGGACGCACCAACCAGGAGCTGGCCCGCGAGCGCTTCGGCGACGTCGCTCCCGACGAGCTGATCGAGCGCTGGCGCGAGACCGGCCTGGACATGGCCACCCAGCTCGGCGAGTCGGAGCCCACGCGGCGGCTGCCCTGGTTCGGACCGGACATGGGCGTGCGCATGTTCACCACCGCCCGCTACATGGAGACCTGGGCCCACGCCCAGGAGATCCATGACCTGCTGGGCGTGAAGCGCCACTACACCGACCGCATCCGGAACATCGCCGTCATCGGCGTGAAGACCTTCGGCTGGACCTTCGCCAACCGCGGCGAGAAGCCGCCCGGCCCGCCGCCCTACGTGCGCCTCGAGGCTCCGTCGGGCGCCGTCTGGGAGTTCGGCGAGCCGTCGGACGAGGAGTTCGTGAAGGGCACCGCCGTCGACTTCTGCCACGTGGTGACCCAGGGACGCAACGTCGCCGACACCGCGCTCGAGGTGAAGGGACCGGTGGCGACGCGCTGGATGTCGATCGCCCAGTGCTTCGCCGGCGGACCGGTCGACCCGCCGGCGCCGGGAACGCGCAAGGGCGCCTGAGGAGGAGAGCATGGACCTCAGCTACGGAGAGAAGTACGAGGCCTTCCGCCGGGAGGTGCGCGACTTCCTGGAGAAGACGAAGGACGCCCGTCCCAGGCCGGGGGCCTTCGAGGAGCGGCGCGACGAGCTGCCGAAGTGGCTGGCGCTCCAGATCGAGCACGGCTACTGGGCGCGCACGATCCCCAAGGAGTACGGCGGCCATGGCGCAGAGCCCGACCTGCTCGAGACGGTGATCATGGACGAGGAGTTCAACCGCGCCGGCGTGGTCCGCGGACTGAACGCCCAGGGCCCGTCGATGCTGGTGCCGACGCTGCTCGAGCACGGCACCGAGGAGCAGAAGAAGCGCTGGATCGGCCCGACGCTGCGCGGCGAGATCATGTGGTGCCAGGGCTACTCGGAGCCGGGCAGCGGCAGCGACCTGGCCAGCCTCCAGACGCGCGCCCACACCGACGGCGACGACTTCGTGATCAACGGCCAGAAGATCTGGACGAGCACGGCGGACAAGTCGGACATGATCTTCGTGCTGGTGCGCACCGAGCCCGACGCCAAGAAGCACGCCGGCATCAGCTACATCCTCGCGCCCATGGACGCCCCCGGCATCGAGGTGCAGCCGCTGCGCACCATGTCGGGCGACATCGGCGAGAACTCCTTCAACCAGGTGTTCTTCAGCGACGTGCGCGTCCCCCAGAGCAACCTGGTGGGCAGGCGCGGCGAGGGCTGGAAGATCGCCAACACCACGCTCAAGCACGAGCGCAACAGCCTGAACAGCAACGCCGAGGGCACCTGGATGCGGCTGTCGCGCCTGATGGAGCGGGAGACCAGCAACGGCGTGTCGGCCATGGAGAGCCCCGTCTACCGCGACCGGCTGATGCGCCTGCAGGCCCGCGCGCTCAGCATGAAGCACCACGGCATGCGCATGCTGACGTGCAGCCTGAAGGGCGAGTCGCCGGGCGTGGCGGGGCTGGTGACCAAGCTCCAGAACTGCCAGCTCAACTTCGACATGTCGGCGCTGGCCATCGACGTGATGGGCGAGCTGGGCGCGCTCTACGACCACAGCAAGTACGAGCGCGAGCGCGGCTACTGGCAGGCCCACTCGTTCTTCTCGCTGGGCCTGATCATCGGCGGCGGTACGGCCCAGATCCAGAAGAACATCATCTCGGAGCGCGGCCTGGGCCTTCCCCGCGAGCCGAAGCCGGCCCAGGCGTAGGAGCAGACATGGACTTCGGACTCTCGGACGACCAGAAGCTGCTCGAGGAGACCGTCCGCGGCTTCCTGGCCGACAAGGTGCCGATCACCCGCGTGCGCGAGCTGCGCGACGCCGACTGCCCGAACGACCGGGCGGTGTGGAAGCAGCTGGCCGAGATGGGCGTGACCGGCGTGCTGGTGCCCGAGGCCCAGGGCGGCAGCGGACTCGGGCTGCTCGACGCGGCGCTGGTCGCCCAGTCGCTGGGCCACGCGGTGACGCCCGCACCCTTCCTGTCCTCGGCGGTGATGGCGCCGGTGGCGCTGCGCGAGATCGGCAGCGACGCGGCGCTGGCCGAGCTGGGTCCGATCGCCGCCGGCGACCGGGTGTGCGGCGTCGGTGCCACCGAGACCTTCTCGGTGCGCGAGGAGGCCGGTATCGCGCTGGCGGGCGGCAGGCTTTCCGGCAAGGCGCTGATGGTGCTCGACGCACTGCACGCGGAGCGCCTGCTGCTGTCGGTGGGCGACGACGCGTTGGCGGTCGTGGCCGGCGACGCGGCGGGCCTGAGCACGACGCGCCTTCCCACCACCGACGCCACCCGCTGCACCTCCGAGGTCGTGCTCGACGGCGTCGTGCCCGAGGCGCTCTTCGAGGGCGCGTCGGGGGCGATCGCGCGCATGCTCGACGCCGGCCGCATCGCGCTGGCCGCCGACACCTTCGGCGCCTGCGAGTCGATGATCTCCCAGGCGGTGGCCTATGCCCAGCAGCGCAAGCAGTTCGACCGGCTGATCGGCTCCTTCCAGGCGGTGAAGCACATGTGCGCCGAGATGATCGCCGAGCTCGAGCCGGCGCGGTCGCTGGTCTGGTACGCGGCCCACGCCTTCGACGCGCTGCCCGACGAGGCGCCGCTGATGGCCTGCCACGCGCTGGCCCACGTCTCGGAGATCGGGCGCGAGATCGCCAGCGTCGCCACCCAGGTGCACGGCGGCATCGGCTGGACCGACGAGCAGAACCTCCACTTCTGGTTCAAGCGCATCGGCGTGGCGCGACACCTGCTGGGCGGTCCGGAGCTGCTGCGCGAACGCGCCGCCGCGCTCCAGGGCCTGGCCCAGGCCTCGTAGGAGGACCCATGCATACCAGGCTCGCGAAGGAGATGGGGCTCGAGTTCCCCATCTTCGCGTTCACCCACTGCCGCGACGTCGCCGCCGCCGTCTCGAAGGCCGGCGGACTCGGCGTGCTGGGCGTGGCCGGCCACTCGGCCGCCGGCCTCGAGGCCGAGCTCGACTGGATCGAGAAGGGGGTGGGCGACAAGCCCGACGGCGTCGACCTGCTGCTGCCCGCCAAGTACGTGGGCAGCGACCGGAGCGGCGGCCTCGAGGGCGGCGAGCTCGACTCGCGCATTCCCGAGGAGCACCGCAAGTTCGTCGACCGCATCCTCGCCGAGCACGACGTGCCGCCGCTGCCGCCGGACCAGACCGCGCGCGACCAGTTCCGGGTGGGCTTCGAGGAGCAGCGCGAGGTGATCGAGCTGCTGTTCAGCCGCAACATCAGCCTGATCGCCAGCGCGCTGGGTCCGCCGCCGGCGTGGATGATCGAGCAGGGCAACGCCCGGGGCGTGCGCGTGGCGGCGCTGGCCGGCACGGTCGAGCACGCGCGGCGCCACGCCGAGGCCGGCGCCGACCTGATCATCGCCCAGGGCTACGAGGCCGGCGGCCACACCGGCGACATCTCGACCATGGTGCTGGTGCCCGAGGTGGTCGACGCGGTGGCGCCCCTGCCGGTGCTCGCCGCCGGCGGCATCGGCGGCGGCCGCCAGCTGACCGCGGCGCTGGCCCTGGGCGCCCAGGGCGTGTGGACCGGATCGGTCTGGCTCACCACCGAGGAGGCCGAGACCCACCCGGTGGTGAAGGAGAAGTTCCTGAAGGCGACGTCGCGCGACACGCTGCGCTCGCGTTCCACCACCGGCAAGCCGGCGCGCCAGCTGCGCAGCGCCTGGACCGACGCCTGGAACGATCCGGACAACCCGGATCCGCTGCCCATGCCGCTCCAGCCGCGGCTGGCCGCCGAGGCGCTGGCGCGCATCGCCCACCACGCCCACAAGAACCCGGGCGCCGCCCAGCTCATCAACTACTACGTGGGACAGATCGTCGGCTCGATGAACCACGTGAAGAGCGTGCGCTCGGTGATGGAGGAGTTCGCCATGGAGTACGCGGACACCATGGCCCGGCTGGACGCGTGGGCCGAGGGCGAAGAGGCGTCGTAGGCTCCTTGACCCCTTTCCTGCGGCGCGGTGTAATCGCGCGGGCAAAGGGGGAATGGGGGCATGGATTCGACCGTCCGAGGGAGCTGGACTTCCTGCGAAACCATCGAGGGGGTCTCGACGTTCGTTCTCGAGTCGCATCGCGACGAGCGAGGCGAGCTCACCGAGGTGTTCCGCAGCGACTGGGTCGACGCGGCCGCCCCCCGCCAGTGGAACGTGATCCGATCCACCGGGAACAGCCTGCGCGGGGTCCACGTCCACATCCGGCACACCGACTACGTATCGGTCCTGGACGGCGCAGCGATCATCGGCCTGAAGGACCTGCGCCGCGGCTCCCCGACCCACCTGAAGGACGCGTGCATCGCGGTCGACGCCGGATCGCCGCGGCTGCTCCGCATTCCGCCGGGCGTGGCCCACGGCTTCTACACTCCGGAGGCGTCGCTTCTCTGTGTCGCCGCCAGCGAGTACTTCGATCCCGCCGACGACCTGGGCTACCGCTGGGACGACACGGCGGCCCTGCTGTTTCCCGAGGTACGCGATCCGATCGTCTCGGAGCGGGACGCGACCGCCCCGCCCTTCGTCGACCTGCTCGCGCAGCTCGAGCCGCACCAGCCCGGCTTCGGCCGCTTCGGCGGCTAGCGGCGGCGGTCGCCCAGCAGCCCGAACAGGCTCCGGAAGGTGCGGGCCGGCCTCAGCTTCTCGCGCAGGACGCGCGCGCGCAGGTCGGCGACGATCTGCTCCGCGATCTCCAGCCGACCCTCCACCGTCCCGATCCGATCGAGCCACGCGAGAAGCTCCGCATCGCGGTCCGCCAGCGCCTGCTGCCGGCGCTCTCCGTCGGGGAAGTTGAGCACCGACGCGCGCGAGGCGCTGGCGAAGCGCATGCCGTCGGCCGCCAGCCACTGCCGCCACATGTGGAGGTCGGTGGGGACGCCGCCCGGCGTCGTCCGCCAGCCGTGCGGCAGCCTGCGGTAGGCGTCGAGCCGGTGCGACACCGACGACAGGGGCATGTAGTTCTTCGGCCGGCGCTCGTCCCGGTGGCGCGCGACGTAGAGGGGCTCGGAGAGGTCGCAGAAGAAGGGCTCGAGCCTCCCGTCGGCGTGCACGCGCAGCATGAAGGCGTTGGCGAAGTCGGCCTCGCCCAGCAGGTCCCGCATGCCCTCGAGGTGATGGGGCAGCCACAGGTCGTCGTCGGCGAGGTAGCTCACGAACCCCCCGCGCGCGTCCTGGAGGACCTCGTGCCGGTAGGGCTCGCCGGTGCGCGGACTCTTCTCGCGATCGAAGAAGCGGATGCGCTCGTCGGCGCCGGCCAGGGCGTGCGCCGTCTCGCGCGTCTCCTCGGTCGCGCCGTCGCCGATGATCAGGATCTCGACGTCGGAGAGCGTCTGGCGCTGCACCGACGCCACGCTGCGCGCCAGCAGGCGACCGTGGTCGTGGGTGGGGATCAGCACGGTCGCTTCCGGCATCGCGCGCAGTGTACCGGGGGTCCCCTCGCGGCGGCGACCGCGGCTACACTGCCGGCCCCGGGAGACCTGTCTGCATGACGCATCGGATCGTCCAGATCGGCTGCGGCCGCTGGGGCCGCAACATCCTGCGCGATCTGGCGGCACTCGGGGCACGCGTCACGGTGGTCGATCCGGATGCCGCCGCGCGGGAGCACGCCCGCGACCTGGCGGCGGAGACCCTCGCGAGCGCCACCGACGTCACCGGTCCGGTGGACGGCTACGTGGTCGCGACGCCGACGGACCGGCACGCGGACGTCGTCGACGCGCTGCTCGCCACGGGTCGTCCCATCTACTGCGAGAAGCCGCTCACCCACGATGTGGAGCGCGCCCGGCGCATCGCCAAGCACTGCACCCGGCGGAACCTGTTCGTCATGGAGAAGTGGCGCTACCACCCGGGCGTTCGCGCCCTGCGCGAGCTGGCCACCTCGGAAGAGCTGGGTCCGGTGCGGGGGCTGCACAGCGTCCGCGTGCAGTGGAGCCACCCCCATACCGACGTCGACGCGGTCTGGATCCTCGCGCCCCACGACCTGAGCATCGCCGAGACGATCCTCGGCCAGGTGCCGGAGGCGCGCTTCGCGGTGGCGGAGGGCGCACGCGGGTCGGGCGCCGGAATGGTCGCGGGCTTCGGCGACGATCCCTGGTTCGTGATGGAGGTCTCCACGCTGCGCGAGCAGACCCGTCGCGAGGTGCGGCTGGTCTGCGAGCGGGGCATCGGCGTCCTCGACGACCCGCTCGCCGACCACGTGAAGCTGCTGCGGACCGACGACCGCGCCGGCCCGTGCGCGCCGGAGCGGCGAGCGATCTCGACGGAGCTGCCGCTGCTCCTCGAGCTGCGCGCCTTCCTCGCCTACCTGGACGGCGGCCCCGAGCCCCTGTGCGACGTGGACGCGGCGGTGGCGTCGGTGGAGCGCATCGCCCGGCTTCGGGCCATGGCCGGGCTGCCCGCCACATGAGCAGGTCTCTCCCGCGCGTCCTCGACGCCGACCGCCTGCGCGACCTGGCCCTGGCCCACCGGGCGAGCTACGCGAAGGCCCTTCCCTTCCGCCACGTCGTGCTCGACGACTTCCTGCCGGCGCCGGCGGCCGAGCGGATCCTCCACGAGTTCCCGCCGCCCGACACCTTCCGCTCCGAGTCCTCGCTGAAGGAGCCGCGCCGGCTCGGCAAGCGACGCTCCCACAGCGAGGAGGCGTTCCCGCCCTTCCTGCGCCGGGTGCTCGGGGAGCTGTGCGACGACACGTTCCTCGACTTCGTCGGCACGCTGAGCGGCATCCCGGACCTGCTGTCCGACCACGACCGGGCCGGCGCGCTCCGCCACTACGGCCGCGGATCGCGGCTCGGCATCCACGCCGACGCCAACTTCCACGCCGGCCTGGGCGCCTTCCGGCGCGTGAACCTGATCCTCTACCTGAACCGGGACTGGCAGGCGTCGTACCGCGGCGACCTGGAGCTGTGGAACGAGCGCCTCACCGGCTGCCAGGCGCGCATCGCACCGGCCTTCAACCGGGCGGTCCTGTTCGACGTGCACGACCGCGCCTTCCACGGCTTTCCCGACGCGCTGCGCTGTCCGCGCGGCACGACGCGCAAGACGATCCAGCTCTACTACTACACGCGGGAGCCCGCCGAAGCGGACGCCCGGCCCCACGGCACCCTCTTCCACTGGCGCGACGCCGACCGCTGGCACCCCCACCGCCTGTGGCACGCCGCCTACCACACCCTGCGCCGGCGGCGGAGCCGCTAGCCGCCCACCTGGTACATCTCGATCTTCGGGCGGGCTTCGACGTGGCCCGTGGCGTCGGTCAGTGCGGCGCGCTCCTCCGAGTAGCGGTCGCGGCGCGCGCGCCAGACCTTTGCGATGCGCTCGCGCATCTGGTCGTCGCTCTCGCCGTCGCGCAGGGGGGTGCGCAGGTCGACGCCGCCGTCGGCGAACAGGCAGGTCACGAGCGCTCCCTCGATGGTGAGGCGCGCCCGCGTGCAGCCGCCGCAGAACGGCGCCGAGACCGAAGAGATCACGCCGATCTCCCCGCCGCCGTCGGCGTAGCGCCAGCGGGCGGCCACCTCGCCCGGGTAGTTGGCGTCGGCGGGCTCCAGCGGGAACGCGGCGCCGATCGTCTCCACGATCTCCCGCGCCGGCACCACCTGGGAGAGGTCCCAGCCGTTCAGCGTGCCCACGTCCATGAACTCGATGAAGCGCACGATGTGACCGGTGCCGCGGAAGCGGCGCGCCAGGTCCAGGTAGGTGTGGTCGTTCACGCCGCGCTGCACCACGCAGTTGATCTTGATGGGCGTGAGGCCGGCGCGCGCCGCCGCGTCGATGCCCTGGAGCACCCGCTCCGGACCGAAGTCGCGCCCGCTCATGCGGCGGAACACCTGCTCGTCGTGGCTGTCCAGGCTGACGGTGATGCGGTGCAGGCCGGCCTCGGCCAGCGCCTCGGCCTGGGCCGCCAGCAGGTGGCCGTTGGTGGTGAGCGTCAGGTCGCGCAGTCCGTCGATCGCGCCGAGCGCCGCCACCAGCGACGGCAGGTTCTTGCGCAGCAGCGGCTCGCCGCCGGTGATGCGGATCTTCTCGACACCGAGCCCCACGAACAGCCGGGCCAGCCGCTCGATCTCCTCGAAGGAGAGCAGCCGCTCCCGCGCCAGGAACGGGTAGCTCTCGCCATAGATCTCGGCGGGCATGCAGTAGGGGCAGCGGAAGTTGCAGCGGTCGGTGACCGAGATGCGCAGGTCGTGCAGGCGGCGACCCAGCCGATCCGTCGGGTCGGTCGGTGTGGCTTCGGAGGGGGCGTTCAAGGCTCTTCCGGCAGGCGCTGGTAATGTTGACTCGAGGGTACACAATCCTACCCTCGGAGCGCGATGCAGCTTCTCGCCAGCGAAGAATACGGCCTGCGCTGCCTGCTGCGCGTGGCCGCCAGCGACGACGGCGCCCCGGTCTCGATCTCCCAGATCGCCCAGGCCGAGGGGCTGTCGCCCGAATACACGGCCAAGCTGATGCGCGAGCTGCGCCTGGGCGGACTGGTCCAGAGCGTGCGCGGCGCCGAGGGCGGCTACCGGCTGGTCGAGCCCGCCTCGCAGACCAGCGTCTGGAGCGCCCTCCAGGTGCTGGGCGGCGAGTTCTTTCCCGACGGCTTCTGCGCCTGCCACGGCGGCCAGAACCGCGAGTGCGTGCGCGCCGGCGACTGCTCGGTCCGCGCGCTCTGGCGCACGATCAAGCAGGCGCTGCGCGAGACGCTCTCCGGCATCAGCCTGGCCGACCTGCGACGGGACGAGCGGGCCATGGGCGCCTTCCTCGACCCGATCACCCTGGTACCCACCGAGATTCCGAAGGAGACCCGATGAGTGACGCAAAGGCGCGCATCGACGAGATCGTGAAGCAGCACAGGGTCGTCCTGTTCATGAAGGGCGACCGCCGGGTGCCCCAGTGCGGCTTCTCCGCCACCGTGGTGCAGATCCTCGACACGCTGCTCCCCGAGTACGCCACGGTGAACGTCCTCGAGGATCCGGAGATCCGCGAGGGCATCAAGGAGTACAGCTCCTGGCCCACGATCCCCCAGCTCTACGTGGACGGCGAGTTCCAGGGCGGCTGCGACATCGTGCGCGAGATGTACGACAAGGGCGAGCTCCAGACGCTGCTCGCGTAGCGGCGGAACGCTCCACCCCCACGCGATTCCAGGGGATCCGGCCGCGACGCCTAAGGCGATCCCCCGATCTTCCGATAGATCGGGCGACTTGCTTCGGGAGTCGCACATGGCCGAGAGCCAGGTCCGGATCGTCGACGACGGGGAGCTGTCGGACGTGCGCGCAGCGCTGTCGGCGCTGGGCGTTTCCTTCGAGGAGGGACCGGACGGCGCCAGCGACGGCGAGATCCCGCTGCTCGTAACCTCCGCCAGCCACGCCCGCGGCATGCGCGGCGCCCGACGCGCCGGGCTGCGCCACCACCTGCACCTGGTGGTGAGCGACGCCGAGGGCGAGTCGCTCAAGGGCGTGCCCTGCGACTTCCTGCTGCGCCGGCCGGTGAGCAAGGAGGTGCTGCGCCTGCTGACCGAGCGCGCCTGCTACGAGGGTCCGGAGCGACGGCGCATGACCCGCGTCGCCATGGGCGCGCCGGTGACGGTGGCTCTGGGCGTGGACGGCGACGTCCGCACCCACGACGCGATCCTGGCCCAGCTCTCGATCGGCGGCTGCGGGCTGGTCTCGTCCGAGCCCCTCGACTTCGACGCGCCGGTGCGGGTGGCGCTGCCCAGGGAGCTGACGAAGCCGCGCAGCCTGGAGCTGCCCGGCCGCGTGCTCAGCTCGCGAAGCACCACCACCGCCGACGGCGCCACCTACGACGTGTCGGTGGTGTTCGACCAGCTGCGCCTGTCCGACCGGGTGACCCTGCGCGCCATCATGGCGGGCCAGCCCATCGACTTCCGGCCCCAGGCCGACGCCGCCCTCCCCGAACGCAGCGCCCCCCGACGCGGCCTGCAACGCCGGCCGGTGGCCGGACGCTTCGGCGTGGCGCGCGTGGTGATCGGTCGCGACCTCACCGCCGAGGGCATGCGCATCGAGCTGGACCCGACGCTGCGCTCCGGCGACGAGCTCGAGCTGGCGCTCTACGGCAGCGGCGGCAGCCAGGCGGTGCTGCTGCGCGGCCGGGCCGAGCGCGACCTCGACGAGGAGGCCTGGCGCGTGCGCTTCGAGAACGTGAGCGAGGCGGCGGCCCACGGCATCGAGCGGCTGCGCAAGGCCTGCGCCAGGGACGGCCCGGGCTTCGTGATCGCGGAGATCCTGGAAGGTTAGGTACCGTGCGGTCCGTGGCCGCGGACACGCACGACGCTCCCGACTGGTTCCGCAAGGCCCTGGCGGTCACGCCGGAGAGCCGCCGGATCACCGTCGAGGACTGCCCGATCCACTACCTGGCCTGGGGCGAGTCCGGCCGGCCCGGGCTCGTGTTCGTGCACGGCGGCGCGGCCCACGCCCACTGGTGGAGCTTCATCGCGCCGCTGTTCACGCCCGAGTACCGGGTGGCGGCGGTCGACCTGTCGGGCCACGGCGACTCGGGACGCCGCGACGCCTACCCGCGCGAGACCTGGGCCGAAGAGGTGGTGGCCGTCGCCGGGGACGCCGGCTTCGCCGGTCCGCCCATCGTGATCGGCCACAGCATGGGCGGCTTCGTCACCATGCAGACGGCGGCGGCCCACGGCGACGCCATCGCCGGGGCCGTGGTGCTCGACTCGCCGGTGCGCCGCCCGGACCCGGAGGCCGAGGAGGGCGACCGCGGCAAGGCCTTCCGCAACCCGAAGGTCTACCCGGACCCCGACACCGCCATGCGTCACTTCCGCACCGTGCCGGACCAGCCCTCGTCACGGCCGTGGATCCTGGACCACGTGGGCCGCCGCTCGCTGCGCGATGTGCCCGGCGGCGTCACCTGGAAGTTCGATCCGGTGATCTTCCGCCGCGCCACGCCGCGCGCCGGTCACGAGGTGCTGGCCAGCGTGCGCAGCCGCTTTGCACTGTTCCGCGCCGAGAACGGCCTGGTCACGCCGGACATCGGCGACTACATGTACGAGCTGCTGGGACGCAACGCGCCGGTCATCGAGATCCCCGAGGCGTACCACCACATCATGCTCGACCAGCCGCTGCTGCTGGTGACCGGCCTGCGCACGCTGCTGGCCGACTGGGAGCACTCGCTTCCGCAGGAGCGGCGCGGCTAGGGCCTAGGGCGTCGTATCGTTCCGGCAGCGTCCGGTCACCGTGTCGAACCAAGGCTCCGGCGAGCAACCCTGGCTGTAGACCATGACGTGAGCCTGGTTGCCTCCCCCGTTGCAGTTCCCATCGGAGCTGCAATCGGTCTCGACGAAGAGATCCTGACCTTCGAGGGACACGAGCCCAGAGTGCGGCGGCGCGTCTCCCGCGGCCCAGAGTTTCGGCGGAAGCGCCACCGCATTGGATCCGGACGACTCCACGCGGACCGCCGTCCCGCCGGCGCCGGGGCGGACCGCGAACGCGGTATCCGGCGTGTGGGCGAATGCGTTGGTCGCGCCCCCGCCCACGACCCGCAACCCGGTCGCCTGCGCGCCCGCCACGTTCGAGACGTCCGTCTCGATCATCCCGCCGTGCATATGGAAGATGCCCTCCGCTTCGACGGAGACGGCCGCCGCATCGAAACCGGCGGAGAGCCCCGTCGTCGCCAGCGTCGAGACGCGCACGTTCGTGTCGAATGCGTGCACGATGCCCGGGAAGGCGGGGATCTTGAGCACCCGGAAGCCGGTTGCCGATGCGAGCGTAGGACTGGGCGTCGGTGCCGTGATCACCGCTATCTCGGACGAGTAGAACCAGTTGTCCGAACACCCGGCCTCGAAGGCGATTGCGTCGGTGCCGCTGGTGCCGTCGACAATGATCCGGCTCGAGAAGAAGTAGTGGACCGCGGCCTCCTCGAACGGGTACTGGTCCTTCAGGAAGACGGGCGGGTCGGGGGGGTGCTGCTCCGGATTCATGATCTTGTCGGGATCGCATCCCACGTTGATGTCTCGCCAGCCGGCCCTGCCCGCGCGGATGTCGACGTTGATCCAAGTCGAGGTCCCGCCGTAGCGCCAGAGCACTCCTTCCGAAGCACCGAGAACGGTCAGGTCCTGCACCGTGAGATCCCTGCAGTTGCCGATCTCCATGCCGCGTCCCAGCGTGCCATCGCCAATGAAGGTCACGCCCCGCCCGGAGCCGCGCAGCGTCACGTTGTTCATGCGCTGGTTGCTGATCGGTGAGAAGGCACAATCCAAGCCCTTGTCGGACGAGGTGTAGACGCCCGGGCCGATCTGGACGACCGACGGCCGGGGATCCGGCTCCTTTCCCCCCTGAGGTGGAGGCGTGTTGACGAAGTAGTTGATGTGGGTGGCGACCTCCGTACCTTCGTCGGGAAGGAAGCAAGGCCAATCGGTGTAGTTCTCCCGATCGCAGGTCGGCTGCCAGCGGATGAACGTGGGATCACCGACGCCGAACTGAGCCTGAGCCGTGCTGGAGAAGCCCAGCACGAGTCCGACCGCGGCCGTCAGGAGCCCGCGAAGCCGGAGTTCAGTTCGTGACATTGCGGCACCTCCCGGTGACGGTGTCGAACCAGGGGTCGGCCGAGCCGCACTCCGCAGGGTTCATCACCATTAGGTGGGCCTCGTAGCCGCCCGCATCACAGTTCCCGTCGGAGGCACAGTCGATCTCCACGAAGAGATCCTGACCGTCGACGGACTGGGTCAACGGGGGCGGGGCCGTATCTGCTGGCCACATGAACGGAGAGGCGAAGGCCGGCTGTGAAAGCCGGGTTGCGATGCCCGCCCCGCTCGGCTCGACGACGAAAGCGGTATCGATGGTGTCCACGTGCCCGCCCGAGGTTGCGACTCCGATCACGTGTACGGTGCCTGCGGCCTGCGATCGCGCGCGGATCGCTCCCGCGTGCATCTCGAAACGATTGCCCGCCGCCCCCGCGTCGACACCCATGAGCACGCCCGCCTGGACTCCTGCTTCGGGTGTCGCCAACGCATCGACGCTGGTCCCGAACACGCGCAGGCTGGCATCGCCCTGCAGGCGGATCGCCGACATCGCGGGAGAGACGGCGGCATCCCGCAGCTCGGCCAGGATCTGTCCGCCGTGGAACCACGCGTCGGAGCAGCCCCCGAGCCAGGCCGCCGCCGGGTGCGCCCCGCCCGCGCTGTCGAACAGCGCGACCCGTGAGTTGAAGAAGTAGTGCGTCGGCTTGGCCGCAGGGGAGGGGGAGCAGTCCACCTCTGCCCAGGCCGCGCTCGTCGTTCCCCCGCTGACCGACTCGATGCCGACGTCCTTCCAGCTCGAGCTTCCGGTCCCCTTCCACCGGAAGCCCCAGTCCTCGGATCGGAACGTGAGCTTCGAGAAGTCGAGGTTCTCGCAATCCTCGGCGGTTCCGGCCTCTCTTGGTGAGCCCGACGGATCCCCGGAGATGATCGTCACCCCGCGCCCCGCGCCCCGCACCGAGACGTGGCCGCCCCCGGACGGGCACGACCAGGTCTCGTCCCAGGTGCCGGGACCGATCTCCCAGAGCAGGGGCGCGCTCGCGCTTGGCGCCGGGTTGCGCGTCGTCCAGGTCCAGGCATGCGCCTCGGCGATCGTCTCGAAACAGTCGGGTGTCGTCGAGCAGGCCGTCTCGACCCGGATGACGGACGCGGCGGCGTCCAGTGGCTCGTTCGAACCCGACCATGCCGTTGCCGGCGTCAGGGAGACCAGCAGAGCCGCGATCGCCGCGTACATGTCCTTCCCCTCCCTCGGCCTGGTCACGGGTTGACCAGGACGCGGCACTGCCCCGTCACCATGTCGAACCACGGATCCGTCGTTCCGCACAGCCTCGGGTTCATGACCATCAGGTGCGGCTCGAGCGGGGACGGCGGGTCCGGGTTCCCGCAGTCGCCATTCGACTCGCAATCCGTCTCTACGAAGAGATCTTCACCGTCGTTGCCCGCCACCAGCGGGGGTGGCGACGTCCCTGCCTGCCACAGGAACGGCGACTGCTGGAAGGGCGTCGAGGGATTCTCGCCCGCGATGCGAATGGCCGATCCACCGGCCCCCGGAAGGAGCGCGTACGCGGTCTCGCCCGTGCGAACGCCACCTCCTGACGAGGAGATGCCGACGGTCCACAGCGGCCCGGCACCCTGGCCGCTCAGGCTGATGATGCCGCCATGGTGGCTGAACGCGTTCGTTGCATCGCCGACCTGCACACCGTAGAAGAAGCCGATCGTACCGACGCTGCCGCCTGCGACGATCGCGCGCAGGGCCGTTCCGAAGACGTCGAGGCTCGCCTTCTCGTTCAACGTCACGACGGTCATCGTCGGCGCCGCCCTGCTCTCGCGGAGCTCGATCCGCATCTCGCCGCCGTAGAAGCGACCGTCCGAGCAGTTCCCGAGCCACGCCGTGACCGGCGAAGCGCTCCCGTCCGCGTCCACGACGATCAGCCGGGAGCCGAAGAAGGTGTGGTTCGCAACCGGATCGCCCGGCTCGCAGCCCGTGCTCACGAACGCGGCACTCTCGGTGCCGCCTTCGACGGAGACGATGTCCACGTTGCTCCAGGTGGCGTCTCCCCCGCCGACCCACCGGAAGCCGTACTCGGCCGACTCGAACGTGAGGTCGGAGAAGGACAGGTTCGTACAGCCCGTTGCCGTTCCGGCGGGTCCGGTGCCGTCGCCGCGGATCACGGTGTTGTCGACGCCGGAGCCCCGCACCGACACGTTGCCCTCACCGGCCGGGCAGCTGAACGCCTCGTCCCAGAAGCCGGGGCCCACATCGAGTGCCACCGGGTTCGTCGGACTCGCATGGGCCCACACGGAACCGAGCGCTCCGGCCAGCGTCGTCGAACAGTTCGCGAACTGCGTGCAGTCCTGGCGGACGCGACGGATGTCGCCCGCCCACGCGGCCGACACGATGAGCTGCGCCGATGCCAGCAGGAGCAGGGTGAGTGCCGAGCGGGGCGTAGCGTACCAGCGCATGAGAACCTCCGCGTCTCGTCCTGGCTCAGGCTACGAGAGGGCTCGTACAAGAAACAAGGAACGATTGAACGTCGCGGATGGTCTCGCGTCTAGCGGCGCGTCCATGACAGGAGTGCGGGCGACGCAAGCAGAATTGACAACGAAAGCGTCACCCAGCCCGGGGAGCGTGCGATCTCCGGGGGGAAGCCCAGGTTCACGCCGAAGTCGATCCACACGCCGCCGAAGAAGAAGAACGGCCAGATCGAGGCCAGGTTGTGCGTGATCTGGAAGAAGGCGTGGTACAGCAGGCCCACCGCGAAGAGCAGCGCCAGGGCGGACCACGGCTCCGGGTGCATCGGCAGCTCGGTCCCCACGTGCCACAGGCTGTAGACGGCGGCCGATCCGACGACGGCCGGCAGCGGTCCGAACGCGCGCTCGAGACGCAGGTGCAGGAAGCCGTAGTAGAGGAACAGCTCGAAGAGGCCGCCGGCCAGCAGGCTGTAGCTGGCGAGGGCGAAGTAGCGCGGGTCGACGCTCGCCAGGTCGCTGCCGGTGACGACGCGCGAGAACAGCAGCGCGCCGGCTCCCAGGCCGATGGCCAGCGAGAGCCCCAGGCGCTCGCGCGTGATCCCCAGCGCCGACGCGCCGCGGCGCTCGACGCGTGTGACCCAGAGCCACGGCAGCAGGCCACCGCACACGCCGTAGATGCCGACGAAGTGGAGCAGACGGGCGGCGACGCCCTGCTCGGGCGCGAGCAGGATCGCGGCGCTGAAGGCCACCGCGAGCAGCCCGGTCCCGACGGCGGCGGCGACGTCGCGATCGGGACGCCAGTGCATGCGCAGGAAGGCGCCGCGCCGCGCGACCGCCAGCCCCGCCAGGATCGCGAGGGCGCAGAGCAGGACCGGGACGGCGGCGGCGTCCACGGCCCTACCCCGGCAGCCGGTCCGCGTGGGCCAGCATGCCGTGCTGGAGCCGCGGCAGCAGCGCCCGCACCCGGGCGCGGGCCGCGTCGCCCGGCCAGTCGGACGGCAGCAGGCCGGCGGGCAGGTCCGGATCGCGGAAGCCCACGTCCAGGAAGCCGATGGCCACCGCGCTGGCGGCCCGGAAGGCGGCGGCCGGGTCGAGGGCGTCCGGGTCGAGCCCGGCGAAGGCGTCGGTGAAGCGGCGGTAGTCGGCGGCCAGCGCCGCCAGGTCCCAGGCGGCGGCCGCCGTCTGCGGATCGCCGGGACCGGCGGCGCGCTCCGCCCGGAACAGGTGGACGCGACGGCCGAGCCCCACCGAGCCCAGGCCGGCGGTCACCTCCTTCACCCGGTCGTGGGGGTGGACGAAGACGCCCCGCGCCAGCGATCCGAAGCCCGCGTAGGCCAGGATCACGCGAACGTGATCGCGTTCCTCCCGCTCGCTGGCGCGGAACTGGTAGAGGGCCAGCGTCCAGCGCCCGTCCCAGTCGGGCAGCGGCCCGAAGAGCTTGCGCCAGCCGGCGTCGGCCCCGGAGCGGGCGAAGGGGCCCAGCCGGTAGTGGTTGACCCGGCCCTGGCGCCGCACCTCGAGCTCGCGGGTCCGCTGCATGCGCCGCAGCATCTGGCGCACCGCCTCGGGCCGGTGGCCCAGCTCGCCCAGGGCGGCGACCAGCCAGGGCCCGGACAGCTCGCCGTCGCGCTGCACGCCCACCGCGTTCAGCAGCTGGTGGATCAGGGTGCGGGGGCTGGCGGCGGCGGTGATCCGCGCGACGGAAGACTCGATGACGTCGTTCGACATGATCCTGTCGTATATCAGCCGGCAACGGGGCCGGTCAAGCCGCCGACGCGGGGCGATTTGACGACTCCCGGGGTCGCCGTGAAACTCGCTTGCAGCCCATGCGCCGCGAACCCGACCCCAGCGCCCTCCAGCCGCGGGAGCCCAAGCCTCCCTGGCTGCGCGTCCGCGTCCAGGAGACGCCGGCCTTCGTGGAGACCCGCGACCTGCTGCGCCGGCTGCGCCTGGGCACGGTCTGCGAGGAGGCCGCCTGCCCGAACGTCCACGAGTGCTGGTCGAAGCGACACGCCACGGTGATGATCCTGGGCTCGGTCTGCACCCGGGCCTGCGCCTTCTGCAACGTGGCCACCGGCCGGCCCCCGGCGGGGGCCGACCCGGACGAGCCGGCGCGCCTGGCCGAGGCGGTGGCCGGCCTGGGCCTGCGCCACGTGGTGATCACGTCGGTGGATCGCGACGACCTGCCCGACGGTGGCGCGGGCCAGTTCGTGGCCTGCATCCAGGCGATCCGCGCCACGGCCCCGGACACCACCGTCGAGATCCTCACCCCCGACTTCCGCCACAAGCCCGGCGCCGTGGAGCAGGTCGCGGCGGCCGCGCCCGACGTCTACAACCACAACGTGGAGACGGTGCCGCGGCTCTACCGCCGCATCCGACCGGGCGCCAGCTTCGATCACTCGGTGGAGCTGCTGGCCCGCGTCAAGCGTGCCCACCCGCCCGCCTTCACCAAGTCGGGCCTGATGGTCGGCCTGGGCGAGACCCGCGAAGAGGTGCTCGAGGTGATGGATGCCCTGCGGGGCGCCGACGTCGACTTCCTCACCGTGGGCCAGTACCTGCGTCCCACGCCCCGCCACGCCGAGGTCGCCCGCTACGTGCCGCCGGACGAGTTCGAGAGCTACCGCGACGAGGCCCTGGCGCGCGGCTTCCTGCGCGTGTCCGCCTCGCCCCTCACCCGCTCCTCGTATCACGCCGATGAAGACTTTCAGCGCCTGCGCGCGGCACGTCTGGCCGCGGACTGACATCAGAGAAGGGTGATGGCCGACGAAACCCGGGACAGCGACCCCCAGGAAACCAGCGAGTGGATCGAGGCCCTCGACTCCGTCCTCCAGCGCGAGGGCGGCGAGCGCGCCCACTTCCTCATCGAGTCGCTGATCGACAAGGCGCGGCGCTCCGGCGTGCACCTGCCGCACCGGTCCACGACCGCCTACGTCAACACCATCGACGTCAACGACGAGCCGCCCATGCCCGGCGAGCCCGGGCTCGAGCACCGCATCCGCTCGATCATCCGCTGGAACGCCATGGCCATGGTGGTGCAGGCCAACCGCACCAGCAGCGAGCTGGGCGGCCACATCGCCAGCTTCGCCAGCGCGGCCACCCTCTACGACGTGGGCTTCAACCACTTCTTCCACGCGCCCACCGACGACTTCCTGGGCGACCTGCTCTACATCCAGGGCCACAGCTCGCCGGGCATCTACGCCCGCGCGTTCCTCGAGGGCCGCCTCTCCGAGGAGCAGCTCCAGCGCTTCCGCCAGGAGGTGGACGGCGGCGGCCTGTCCTCGTACCCGCACCCGTGGCTGATGCCCGACTTCTGGCAGTTCCCCACCGTGTCGATGGGGCTCGGCCCGATCCTGGCGATCTACCAGGCCCGCTTCATGAAGTACCTGGAGAACCGCGGGCTGATCGACTCCCACGAGCGCCACGTCTGGGCCTTCATGGGCGACGGCGAGATGGACGAGCCCGAGTCGCTGGGCGCCATCGGACTGGCGTCGCGCGAGAAGCTCGACAACCTGATCTTCGTGGTGAACTGCAACCTGCAGCGCCTCGACGGTCCGGTGCGCGGCAACGGCAAGATCATCCAGGAGCTGGAGGGCACGTTCCGCGGCGCCGGCTGGAACGTGATCAAGGTGATCTGGGGCGACCGCTGGGATCCGCTGTTCGCGCGCGACGCCAAGGGACTGCTGCGACAGCGCATGGAAGAGGCGGTCGACGGCGACTACCAGAACTACAAGGTGCGCGGCGGCGCCTACACGCGCGAGCACTTCTTCGGGAAGTACCCGGAGCTGCTCGACATGGTCGCGAACCTGACCGACGACGACATCTGGCAGCTCAACCGCGGCGGCCACGATCCGCAGAAGATCCACGCCGCCTACGCCGCGGCGGTGCGTCACGAAGGCCAGCCCACGGTGATCCTGGCGAAGACCGTGAAGGGCTACGGCATGGGCGAGGCCGGCGAGGGCCAGAACATCACCCACCAGCAGAAGAAGATGGGCGAGGACGCGCTGCGCGTGTTCCGCGACCGCTACCGCATTCCGATTCCGGACGAGCGGCTGGCCGAGGCGCCCTTCTACAAGCCGGCCGAGGACAGCCCGGAGATCCGCTACATGAAGGAGCGGCGCGAGGCGCTGGGCGGCTACCTGCCGGCGCGCCGCACCGACGTGCCGTCGGTGCCGGTGCCGCCGCTGTCCGCCTTCGAGGCGCTGACCCGCGGATCCGGCAAGCGCGAGATCTCCACCACCATGGCCTTCATGCGCATGCTGACGGTGCTGACGCGCGACGAGCACGTGGGCAAGCTGGTCGTGCCGATCGTGCCCGACGAGGCGCGCACCTTCGGCATGGACGGCCTGTTCCGCCAGCTCGGCATCTACGCCGCCGAGGGCCAGCTCTACGAGCCGGTCGACCACGACAAGGTCATGTACTACCGCGAGGACAAGAGCGGCCAGATCCTCCAGGAGGGCATCAACGAGGCGGGGGCCACGTCGTCGTTCATCGCCGCCGGCACGTCGTACGCGAACCACGGCCTGCCGATGCTGCCCTTCTACATCTTCTACTCGATGTTCGGCTTCCAGCGTGTCGGCGATCTCATCTGGGCTGCCGCCGATGCCCGGGCTCGCGGGTTCCTGCTCGGAGCCACAGCGGGACGGACGACCCTGCAAGGCGAGGGCCTGCAGCATCAGGACGGCCACAGCCTCGTCCTGGCGTCGACGGTGCCTGTATGCCAGGCGTACGACCCGGCATTCGCATACGAGCTGGGCACAATCGTCGAGGATGGGATTCGAAGGATGTACGGGGAAAACCCCGAGGACATCTTCTACTACCTGACTCTCTACAACGAGAACTACTCCCAGCCTGAGCGTCCGGAGGGTGTGGACGAGGGCATCCTCGAAGGTCTCTATCGGTGGTCCGACCGCAAGGGCGATGGCATACCAGCGACCATTCTCTTCTCGGGCACAGCCAACCTGGCGGCTCGTGAGGCAGTCGAGGAGCTGTCGGAGCATTACGGGGTCGACGCCGAGCTCTGGTCGGCGACCTCATACAAGAAGCTCCGGGAAGAAGCGGTTCGCATAGACCGTTGGAATCGACTTCACCCTGGGGAGCCTCCGCGTAAGGCACGGGTGACCGAGATTCTGGAACAGTCGGAAGGACCGATAGTCGCGGTGTCTGACTTCATGACCATGGTCCCGGATCAGGTCTCGAGGTGGGTGCCACGACGATTCAGCATTCTCGGCACGGATGGCTTCGGCA
>JBNLVK010000290.1:0-15419 GCA_050618055.1 Myxococcota bacterium | reverse complement strand
GGCACTGGCCTTCCCCGGAGGGAACGGTGACAATGCGACTTGCGCTATACCCGCGGGATCGGTTGGGGGTAGCTTGCCGGCATGTGGATTGTCGGCCTGTCGATCCTCGGCATCGGTCTTGTATGGGGTGCGCTCTTTGGCGCCCTCATGCTTGCCGTTGTCGCGGGCATCGTTGTTCCAGTGCCGGACGGCAGCACGCAGATCGAATTGGCAAGCCTAATGCTTGCCGCCGCATCGCTGGTCGTAACTGGCGTGGGCATCGCTGTAGCAATTGCCGCGTTCTTCGGCTGGCAGCAGTTGAAGGAAGCCGCGATCAAGGCGGCCCATGAGGCTGGCGGGAAAGCCGGCCACGAGGCAGGCTCTACAGCGGGAGCAAGGGCAGGTTTCGAGGCTCTCGCGCATGCTGGCGTATCGGATGAAGAGGGCCGCGAAATCATGGAAGCCCAGCCCGGAGAGGAAGATGCCGACGCTCAATGATGATGGGTTCAACATCATCAACCGTCACCAGGGGCGGCTTCCGGTCGATCTAGAGGCAATCGCTCGGGACCTTGGCGTTCGTGTCGATTATGTCCCGATGGGGCTCGGTAGATCGGGAGCCATCTATCGAGATCCAGAAAACGGCGGACCGTCTGGATTCAGGATCGAGGTTGATTCCTCGGAAGCGAAGGTCCGACAGCGGTTCACGCTGGCACACGAGATCGCGCACTTCATTCTTCATCGCGACAAGATCGGCAAGAGCGGAGTCATTGACAACGCGATGTATCGATCCTCTCTTTCGGATCGGTTCGAGGCCCAAGCAAATCGCCTCGCGGCATCGATCCTGATGCCGGAGCGGCTTGTCACCAGCGCTCGCTTTCAAGGAGACACGGCTCATCTAGCCAGCCTGTTCGGCGTTTCCGAATCGGCAATGGATATTCGCCTCAAGTCTCTGAGTGAAGCCGGGCGCCTCTAACGCCCGTAGAGCTCGCCCCACTCCACGAATTCGGCCATGGACCACGGCCGATCGGCTAACCCAGCAGCAACGGCTGGGGCCGTGCGCACCGTCGAGTGCTTCCGCACGAAGTTGTAGTGCGCGAAGTACATCGCCACCGACGCCCGCAGGTGCTGGTGGGTCTTGCTGGCCGCGTTCGTCATTCGGGCCGCCCGCTTGTTCCGCATCCGGAACTGGAGATGCTGGGACTCGATGTGGCTGGTGCTGATGCGGTCCGGGTCGGGGTTGCCTGATTCGATCCGGCGCTCTGCCTTCGCCATGCGCGGCGGGACGTACCTACCCTGATCCGTGGTCCCGGTCTCAAAGTGCTTTACGACGGTGCCCCAATCCGGGCGGTCCCAGGTGCCGTCGGCGCGGCGGGTACTGAACTGGCCCAGGATGGCCGTGCGGTAGGCGGCCAAGCGGTCCGTGTTGAACTGGGGCCGGCCTTCGATGCGCCGCCGGAGCCGACGGCCGAACGCCCGGGCGTCCGCGAGCTGGCGCTTGCCGACGTGGTGGGCTGGGATCAGCTTGGAGTCCGGGTCGATGGCGCTCCAAATCCAGGCGTCGCCCACGTCGGCCGGGTCGCCCTCCCGGACCCGATGCCGGCGCTTCCCGATGTAGGTCCACAACTCGTCGGCTTCGATCTGCTCGCAGCGGAAGCCGCGGACGTGCTCGTCCAGCAGCCGCTCGGAGGCCCGCCCCATCTCCAGCACCAGCTTGTCCAGCCTGGCGCGGGAGAGGCCCGTCAGACGCGACGTAGCGCGCAGCGACACCCCCTCGGTAATGGCGCCAATGGCGGCGGCCTTCTGCTGGGTAGTGACTCGACCCATGCTGCTACCCTCTGATCTGGAGCGCCGGAGAATTGAACCCCGCGGACCTGCTTGTAACGGGCTGCCCGGGAACCATCCGCGCCCCGCAAGAGAAAGCCCCCGCGGCTCGGATGGCTGCGGGGGCTTCGTGCGTCACGGGATGGACTATATGCCTGCCCAGGCATGCATGTCAAGTGCCTTCCTGGGCATGCATGTTGTATCCGTGCAGGGCACGCACTACACTCCCGTGCCAGGAGGCCACAGCTATGCCGAATCTGAACGCGTCAAAGGGCGGCAAGGCCCGCGCTGAGAAGCTCACGAAGGAGCAGCGCCAGGAGATTTCGCGCAAGGCGGCGGAGGCGAGGTGGGGGGTCAAGACGGCGCGCGCTGTCTATGGATCGCCCGATCGACCGCTTTGCATCGGGGACATTGAGATCCCCTGCTACGTGCTCGAAGACGGCCGCAGGGTGCTGTCCCAGAGCGGAATGCAGACTGGCGTCGGCTTCTCTCGAAGCGGCGGCACGTCCGGTGCGCAGCGCCTGGCCAAATTCGTCTCATCTTTGGAGAGAAAGGGCATTGATTCCAAGGGCTTGGCGGTGCGCATCGCTGAGCCGATTTCGTTCGTCCCGCCGCGCGGCGGGCCGCGCGCACACGGTTATGAGGCAACGATTCTTGCCGACCTGTGCGATGTGATCCTGGCCGCCAGAAAGGCGGGTGTCCTGATGAAGCAGCAGGAGCACATCGCTGGACAGGCAGAGATCCTCGTCAGGGGATTCGCGCGGGTGGGGATCATCGCCTTGGTTGACGAGGCGACCGGCTATCAGGATGAGCGTGAGCGGAACGCCCTCGCGAAGATCCTGGAGGCGTTCGTGGCGAAGGAACTTCAGCCGTGGGTCAAGACGTTCCCCCTCGACTACTACAAGCACATCTACCGCCTGAAGGGCATCGAGTACGACCCGAGCAATCCCAAGAAGCCCCGCTCAATGGGCCACCTGACCAACAACCTCATCTATCGCCGACTCGCCCCGGGTGTGCTGGAAGAGATCAAGAGACAGTCGCCCCGGGATTCCACCGGAAGACACAAGAACAAGCTCTTTCAGCGTCTAACGCCGGATCTTGGGCACCCCAAGCTTCGCGAGCACATCGCATCGGTCGTGGGGATCATGGCGGGATACGATGATGAGGACTGGGAGGCGTTTGAGCGCCACCTAGACCGCGCACACCCCAGATACGACCGGACGATCGAAATGCCGTTCAGGCACGAATCCAAGAAGAAGCATTGAACGACGCCCCCATCAGCGCCTTCCAGCAGGCCATCCGGGCCACCCACGGCGCCGAGGCCGAGCTGGCCGGCCGCGAGCGGGTGGTGGAGACGTTCGAGGGCCAGGTGGTCTGGGAAGGCGAGGTCCTGGCCTTCGACCTGACCGGCCACCCCAGCGCCAGCCGCTGCTACGCCTGGGAGGTGGATGGCCGGGTGACGGCGGTCTTAGCCGTGGGGCCGATCGACTCGCCGCTGATGGCGGTCCGGGCGGCCATCATGGAAGAGACGGAAGCGAACTAGCCGCCGCAAGTATTCTTGCGGCGATTCTTCGCAGTTCTACGCCATACACTCCGCGGTGACCATTCCATTCCACATGGAGGAAACGCTGGAAATGGCAAAGGTGAGCCCTTGGCACTCGGTGAAGTCGGACGTGCACCACGACAACACGAACTGCAACACCGGGAACAACATCGAGAAAGAAAACCGACAGCCCGGAACCGGCGGCAAGCCGCTGTGCCAGGAGTGCGCCGGGCTGAGCTAGATGTCGGCCCTGGTGGGGTAGAACGTCAACTCCCACCAGGGCCCGGTCGGCTCACCATCGATGACGGGCCAGACGCGCCTCAGGGCGGCCACGCGAAAGCCCCTCTGGAGAGCTGCCGAAAGGGCTGCAAGCCCAGCAGCGCGACCCCCGTGAAACCTCACGGTGGGCTCCGGGTAGGCATGTCCGGGGCCCCCTTGGCATGACTCGAACGTCTCAATCCCGGCTTCCGTGAGGGCGAGCACCGCGGACTCGATCCCTGGGTCCAGCGGCGGATCAAACTCCCGATCGGCACTCATGGTCTACCCACGGGGAAGGCCAGTGCCCCTTTCTGCGTTCTAGGGGTCATCTGCGAGTTCGCTCTCCGGTGGACCGCCGCGCGCTCGGTTGCACTCCACGCAGCCGCAGTCGTCATCCTCGGCACATATCTCGCAATGGTAGACGGCACCATCGGCGCCGCCGGCGATGCCAGCCATGCACCTTAGTGAACCCTTCGGCGGTCTTGTGCCACATCCTCTAGCGCCCCCTCCACGCCCGCCACTCGTCCTCGACGTCCCCCGCCGAAACGAACGGCTTGTACACCACCCGGGCATCGAAGCCGCACACCCCGCTCCGAGTGTCGCGCACCACGTACCCGAAGTCCCATGCCGGGAACCCCGGGCGGAAGCGGAACAGCGCAAACCGGATCTCGTCCTCGGCCGTCGCCAGCCGGTCGAACATCACCGCCCACACCATGCCGTGCTCGAGCTGGCCCCAGTAGAAGGGCGCCGCGATCTCGGGCGCCGTGTAGGCCCACAGGTTCCGCGCCTCACCGTTCCACGGCTCGAACGCGAGATCGGTCCCTCCGTTGGCGGCGACCCAGCTCCCGCCGTGGTCCCATGCCGGGTGTGCGATCTCGCTGCCGTCCACCCGGACCCACATCTCGCGGCCGTCGTCGTCGGCCAGGAAGTGGAGCCCCTCGTCGACGACCCCCTGCATGTAGGACGCGAAGAAGAACGCCGCGTAGCCGTGCGGGTCGAACGCTGCCGGATCGTCGAAGCGGCACCGGAAGCTCATGTCGAGGTAGTGCGGGGCGACGGCGCGCAGCGTGAGCGTCGCCTCGACGCCCCACGGCGAGTCGGCCGCCGCGCGGTGCAGCGTGGCGGTATCGGGTGCCGGCTGGCGAAGCTCGAGCGGGCCGCGCCGCGGCGCCATCGTGTTGCGTGGGTCCGCGCGTCCCGCGATCAGGTGCTCGTAGTTCAGCGCCGCCGAGGCCAGCGGCTCGAAGTCCGGAGCCGCATCGTGCCGCAGCGACCGCACCCCGGAGAGGCCGCCGGCGTTGCCGGCGACCGTCGCGGTCAGCGCGCCCGCGCGCAGCGTTGCGGTGTCCGTCGGCTCGGGAGCCGGGGAGGGTGCGGCACCGCCGCTGCCTCCCGAGCCTCCGCACGCGAGCACGACGGCGAGCAGGTAGGGGGCGCGGCGTTTCACGGCGACGAGCATCCTACTCCTTTTCCGGGTCGCGCGACCCACTTCCGCGGTGCTTGGCGAGGGTGGCGCGGGCGCGGCCGACGATGCCCCACACCGGGCTGGTCGGTGCTGCTCGCGGGGCAGCGACGTCTAGCACGTGCTCCAGCGCCTCGGCCAGCTCGTCGCGGGCGGCTTCGGCGCGCAACATTCGCTTGAACGCGCCGTCGTAGGCCGCTGCGATCTGGAGGATGTTCTTGGCGGCGGACCACTTCGGGTTGCCGACTTTGCTAGCGGCGGCTTCGGCGGCCTCGATCTCCCGCCCGTCGGCCTCGATCTGGGCGGCGGCTTCACGCATCCGCTTGTCGGTGCCGAACTCGGACCAGCTCTCGACAGCCGCGGCGGCCTTCTCCAGCCGCTCCACCAGCGCCGCCCGCTCGTCAGGCGTCAGGGGCGTCATCGGTTCAGCCACCCGACGGCGACCGCCATGGCAAGCGGCAGCGACGTGCCTACCGCCACCCCTGCTACCACCCAAATCCACCTGCTCATGCTCCCTCCTTCTCAGCCCGCGCGGCGCGGATCAGGGCCAGCGCCAAGGCGCGGCGGCGGTTCGGGTCGGTGGCTTCGCGCTGCAAGATTCGGACGCCACGGCACTTAGCGCAGCGCTTTTCACCAAGGGTCACCATCGCATCCCACTCTATGGAACCGCTGTCGCTCTCGTAGGCGCAGACTGAGACCCGCCACTCCGGATGCGCGTCCACCCCGCGCCACACGTCGGTGTCGCTGTGGAGGGGGTCGAACTTGGTGAACCACTCCGTGCGGATGTCGTCTGCCCGCATCCAACAATGGCGTTCGTACCAGCCGCGGCCGTCTCGGCACTTGTCCATGCCGCGGTGCCACCCCAGCACCTCCTCCGCGAACACCGCAGCCAGCTCGTCATCGGGCAGGGTGTCGAGGGGGTCAGTCATCGGCCGGTTTCTGGCACTGCGGGAACGGCTCGGACGGCAGCCGCTGGGCACTCATCTGCTTGTTTGCGGCCCGCCGCTTCAGTTCGTACTCGTGGGCAGAGCTGCGCGCACACTCGGCGCCTTTCGGGCCCGAGACGAGGTAGGCGCAGCACTTTGCGCCCTTGCCCGCCCCGCACTTGGCGAAGTCTGCCTGCTCCGGGATGTCATCGGGCAGGACCGGCCCGCTGTAGTCCTCGGGTGCGAAGTTCACCGTGTTGTAGCACTTGCCGTCAATGACGTAGCAACTACTCCAGTCGTAGACCTTCTGGTCCTGTACTTCGTAGACCTTGCCGGGCTGGAGCACGCCGCGCGGATCGTCATTGCCGCCAAAGCGAACCTGGCTCTCACTCGTTCCGCCCTTGTACACAACTCGCATCACGTCCGTCGCCACCTACCCCTCCTCCCCGGCGTCGGCCAGCACCTGGGCCGGGTCCAGTGCGGCTACCTGCGGCCACACGTCGCGGTCTTCGTCGATGTGCCGCTGTGCCGCCTTCAGCCCCAGCCGCACGCCCTCCAGCAGCACCGCCCGGCGGATGGCGCGGTCGCGGGCTTCGATCGTTCCCGTAGCCGCAGCGTCGCTGCCCATGAGCACCTGCAAGTCGGACCAGTGCTCGTCCACCGTCGGGATCGGCTTCTCACTCGGCATCGTCGGCTCCCCGGGCGGCGTCAATGGCGGCGCGAAGCGGAAGCCGCTTGCAGGGAGGGTCCGTCACCTCCATGGGCTCCCAGCCGATGCCGTCGTGCCCCTCCATCGGGCGCAAGTCGAACGGGTTGCGCTCCAGCCAATCCAGCCGCTCGACGTCCGCCCGCAGCCGCTTCAGCTCGGCCGCCTGCGCGGCGTTCGTGGTGGCGAGTTTGACATACATCTCTTCAAAGGACTCGCAGCCGGCAAGGGTGCGCCACGAATGCGCGCTGGCGAGTTCTTGATCCATGCGCTTCATCTCTTCATTACCGCACTTACTCTGGAATGCTCCGTCGTGGCCGTAGTGCCCGTACCCTTCTCTGCCACCTCTAAGCATCGTGGTGCCCTCTCGACAGAAGAAACAATGCTGGGGGCTACGCTTCCATTCATCCCGCTCCGCGGCGAGCCGGCGCAGGGCGGCGGCGGCTTGTGCATGAAGCAGTGCGTACCCGCTGCTGTTGGGGGCAGCCTCAAGTTTCCTCACCAGCGCCGCCACCTCCCCGTCCGACGGGGCCGCGGGCTGCTGCTGCAGCAGCGAGTGGATTGTGTCGATCCTTCCTCGGCCAGTGCCTTCCCACCGGGGCAGCGCCTCGTCCACCTTGCGGAGCTGGCGGTTTGCCGTTTCGAGGTAGACCTCCAGCTCCCGGCAGCGGCGAAGGAGGCCCGGCACTTCATCCGCCAGCGCCGCCACTGTGTACTCACGGTCGATGGCCGACAGGTCCGAGTGGTCGCGGTCCCGCATCAGTCGCTCGATGTAGTCGTAGTCGATGCCCTCGCCCGGCGGCGGGCCCGGCGCGTCGGTGTCGGTGCTCATGTCTACCTCCTTCAATGCTTTCTGCCACTCTTCCCGCCGGATCGTGTCGCCGCCCCAGCCGTAGAAGCGGCCCGGGATGTTGCGGGTCGCGTCGCTCATGCCGCCCCCAGCCACAGGCCCGCGGCGAGGGCCGCCGCCGCGCCGGCGAAGGCTAGGAGCAGGGGGCGGGTCATTCGGGGGACTCGGGGCGGCGCCGCTGCCCGTACTCGTCGGTCTGCTCGGGGAACTCCATGCACAGGTCCAGCCCGCATTCCGGGCAGGTGCCCATGCCGTCCCAGCCACAGACCGCCGGATCATGCCGGGACGGGTGTTCGTGCTGGTCGGCGCAGTCGGGGCAATAGATCGTGTCGCATAGACAGCACAGCGAAGTGGTGCGCGGAACGTCCAGGCCCTGTTCCCGCTGCCGGACTTCCCGATAGCCGCGGCTGCAACAGATGGCGTAGCCGCTCACGACGCCGCCCCGCGTGCAGGGCCCGACGGCGGGGTGGCAAGATCCGCCCGCACCCGCGCCTTCATCCACCGCGGCACCTCCGGCATCCAGTCCTTGAGCTGTGCGGCCCGTCGCTCGCCCACCCACGCGAACCCGGCTTCGGTCGGCAGCCCTGAACCGGAGCGGCGTGTCACCAGAAGTTGCGGCCGGGGGTTCAACAGCCCTCGCCGGTACTGGTGCAGCCGCTGGGCCAGTACCACGGCTTCCCGCAGATCGGCCAGGTAGAACGCGCTGGGCCGCCCGCTCATCGCCCCGGCCCTCCCGGGGAGTCCCGGTGGAGCGCCTGGAGCGGCAACCGGCCGCCGCTAACCCCCCGTCGCGGCTGCCGAACCGGGGCGAAGCCGGCGGGTTCGAGTCCTGCAACTTCCGTCACGATGCGTCCCTCCGCATGCGGCCGGTCCAGCGCCCGCCCCGACGCACGGGGATAGCACTGCGGCCTTTCTGGTGTCGGTCCTGAGCGTTGGCTGCCGCGTCGCCCAGGAAGAGGTGGGCCGGGTTCACGCACGGCGGGTTATCGCAGCGGTGCAACACGTGGGCGTCCCCGGGGTCGGCCCCGTTGGCGAGCCCCCACGCGATCCGGTGGGCCTGGAAGATCGACCGACTCCAGACCACCCGGCCGTAGCCGTCCTTGTCCCGCCTTCCGATCCACTCCCAGCAACCGCCCCTCCCGCGCACCCGCAGCCAAAAGCGGGTCGGAGCCGGGACGGACCGGCTACGAACCCAGCGATACCGCAGCCTTTCCGGGTAGGCGTCGGCCAGCGGACGGGGCGCGGACACCCAATCCGGCCGCAACCCCCCTACCTTCTTAGAGCCGGCGCCGCATTCGAGTCCGGGCGCCGCCTCCGATTCCGTTTCCCGCTCAGCGGTGCAGCGCGATCACGTGGACCAGCGGGGTCTCCGCCGGTCCCAGGGCGGCGAGCGGACGACCCGCGAACCGGCGGTGGCAGTCGGCGCGGGTGATCGCGACCGCCACGTCGGCGGGCCGGTTCCAGGGTACGCCCCGGTAGCGATCGGGCGGCGCGCCCGCCGCCGCCAGCGCGTCGGCGAGGCTCGCGTCCCAGCCCTTGCAGATGGCGATGCGCAGGGGACGGTCGGGCGGAGGCGCCACGTTCGCCACCACCCAGCGCACCGCCTCCCGGTAGCCGAGCCCCAGGTAGTCGGTCTCGTAGGAGCGCGCCGCGCGCGCCTGACCGCCGGCGACGCTGCGGTTGAAGTAGGTGTACTCGTAGGGGAAGAGCCGGCCCATGTCCCAGACGGTGAGCAGCCAGAGCGACGCGGTCCAGACGACCGCGGCCGCGCGCCCGCGCGGACCCAGGCGCGCCACGCCGGCCGCGACGCCCACCGCCAGCAGCACCGCCAGCGGCGGCAGCACGAACAGGAAGTGGCGCACGCCGTCGTACTGGATGACGCCCGGGTCGGCGGTGGACGCCAGCGCGATCGCCACCAGCGCCACCACCAGCGCCAGCGCCAGACCGCGCGCGCCGGGTCGCGCCAGCCCGCGTCGCCACGCCGCGCGCAGCGCCGGCCAGGCCAGCGGCGCCGCCAGCACGAACTCGGGCAGCGAGATGGCCAGCCACACCAGCGTGTAGCTGCGCGGGATCTGGCTGAGACGGTAGAGGCGTCCGTCGTAGAACACGGGGAAGTCGATCTGCTGCGTCGCCACGATGTCGCGGAAGTAGGCGATCGCCTGGAAGGGCCGCAGCAGCGGATCCGCCTGGGCCCAGGGCCAGGCGGCCAGCATGACGAGCCACGCCACGGCGCCGACCGCCAGTCCGCTGCCGGCGAGCCCCGCGAGCGACGCCGCGCGCAGCCGCTCGCCCGGCGCGCGCGTCGCGAGCCAGCCGGCGAGCCCCAGTCCGAACAGGCCGAGCGCCAGCACGCCGCCGATGCGCACGCCCATGGCCGCGCCGATCGCCGCGCCGCAGGCCAGCACGTGCCGCAGCGGAAGGCGCGGCAGCCGTGGCAGTGCGCGGGCCGTGGCCAGCAGCGCCAGCAGCATGCAGCTGGCGAAGGGCACGTCCTTCGGGTTAACGAATGCGTGACCCAGGAAGCGCGGCGTCGCCAGCAGGAACACCACCGCCAGGAAGCCCGCCGCCCGCGAGTGGAGCGTCGCGGCCAGGCCGTAGGCGCCGGCGACGCCGGCGAGCGCGAAGAGCGCGGTCACGGCGTGGCGCGTGAGGGTCGCGTCGAAGGGCAGCCAGCGGGCCGCGGCCTCGGCGGGCAGCTCGAAGAAGCCGCCGTAGTGGTTCATCACCGCGATGTCGGAGGCGAAGGGCGCGGCGCGTCCGCCGGCGTACCAGTCGTACAGGTCGCGACCGTGCTGCGCCTGGAACGACTCGTCGATGTTGTAGCCGTAGGCCGAGACCGTGAACGCCATCCAGACGGCGGCGTTTGCGAGCACCGCCAAGGCGGCGTCGCGCCACCTGCAGTGGTCGCGCGGGACCTCTGGCAGGCTCCCCGGCGGAAGGCGCGTCGCCAGGGCCGCCAGCGCCAGCGCCGCGGCCACGGGTGCGCGCGCGGCGAGCGCGTCGACCGGGTCCATCGCGGCCATGGTACCTGCGGGGGTCCAGCCCCGGGGCCGTCTGGCCGATCGGGTTCGAAGCACGAACGACGATGGGGGAGCCCGCGATGACCGCACGCGCGATGGTGATCTGGATCACGCTTCTGGCCGCGCTCGGGCCGGCCGCCCAGGCCGCCGCCGAGGAGCCCTGGTACAGCGTCTACCGCAGCGACCACCGCCAGTGGACGCTCGCCCTGTCGGGCGGCTTCACGCTGCTCGACCTCGAGGGCGAGGGACGCTACTCCGACGAGTTCGGCGACTCGGAGGTGAGCTTCGACGGCACCCTCGACCTGGACGAGGTCGACACCTGGTGGGCCGAGGCCGATCTCCAGCTCTTCCGCGGCCAGCACCTGCGCTTCGGCTACATGCCGGTGCGCATCGACGAGAGCGGCGTGCTCGACAGCACGATCGTGGTCGACGGCGTCACCTACGACGCCGGCGACCAGGTGGACGCCGACCTGAAGCTCGACCGCTACGAGCTGTCGTTCCGCAGCGAGATCTGGCTGGGCGAGTACGTCTCGATCGCGCCGCTGGTGGAGGTGGCGCTGCTCGACGGCCGGGCCGAGATCTCCAACCGGACCCTGGGCGTCTCCGAGAAGGAGGAGGCGCTCGTCCCGCTGCCCTACCTGGGCCTGCGCGGCGAGGTCTTCCCCCACCCGCGCATCCAGCTCTTCGTCGAAGGCAAGGGCATGACCATCGGCAGCGACGCCACCACCTGGGACGCCTCCGGCGGCGTCGCGCTGCACCTGACCCGCAACCTCTCGCTGATGGGCCGCTACCGCGTCACCGACTACGAGGTGGACATGCTGGGCGTCGAGTTCGACGCGAACCTGGGCGGACCGCAGGTGGGCGCGACGCTGCGCTTCTAGCGCCGCGGCGGCGCGGGCGATCGCGTGGTGCGCGTGCCGACGTCGAGCACGCGGTCGAAGCGCTCCGGCGGCGTGATCTTCGCCTTCGTGAGCGCCACGTTGCGCTCGTTGTAGACCAGGCAGCGGTTGGCCAGGTCGCCGGGGGTGAAGGGGCGCATCAGCGCGCTGCGCAGGCCCCAGCCGAAGTACCAGGGACGCTCGGTCCACTGGGGCGCGTTCAGGATCTTCACGCGACAGCCGTCGGGCAGGTCGCGGGTGTGCTCGTCGATGGCCCGGCGCGTGCGCTCGGTGACGCCGGCGGCCGCGTCGTAGGCGCGCGCCAGCGCCACGGTCGGCGGCGCGAACGCCCCCGCCGACGCCACCAGCAGCCCCACGCAGAGCGCCCACTGGCGCGCCGGCTTCCAGCGCTCGGTCACCGCGGCCAGCAGCGTCGCCAGCAGCAGCAGCAGGCCGATCACCGCCATGCCGTGGTGGCGGGTGGTGAAGTAGGTGCCGTGGAGCAGGGCGGTCGAGCCCACGTACCAGACCGGTCCCGCGAAGGCCAGGCGCCGCAGCCAGGGCGCCCGGTCGTCGCCGCGCCAGATCCGGGCGAAGGCGGTCGCCGCCGCCAGCAGCACGCCGGCCGCGAACACGCCGGGCCAGGGCACCGCCAGCTGCGAAGGCGCCAGCAGCGAGCGGAAGAACCAGGCGTGGAAGCGCAGGAAGGCGTCGAACGAGGTGAAGGTGGTCTCGGCCGTGTCGCCGCCCTTGAAGTTGCCGAAGGCGATGAAGCGCAGCGTGAAGTAGGCCGCCAGCAGGAGCGCCGTCGGGAGGTGGGCGCGCAGCAGGGCGCGCCGGCCGGCGTCGCTGCGCAGGTCGAGGTGGCCGTGCACCAGGTCGTAGCCCACGGCGATGCCCGCCACCGGGAAGGCCGACTCCTTCGACAGCAGGGCGAGCGCGTAGAAGCCGACGAAGACCCAGGGCGAGCGCCCGCCCGTGCGGAAGCGAACCCAGCCGCGGATCGCCAGTAGCGCGAAGAGCGTGGCCAGCGCCTCGTCGCGCGCGGTGATGAAGGGAACGATCTCGGCGAAGGTGGGGTGGAGCGCCGCCGCCCCGGCCACCCACAGCGCCAGCGCGCGCCGTCCGGGCAGCAGCTCCTCCACCAGCAGGAACAGCGCGATGGCCAGGCCCGAGAAGACCAGCGTCGACGTCAGGTGGTAGCCGAAGGGGTCGGTGCCCGAGACGACCTGGTTGGCCTTCAGCAGCCAGATCTTCACGGGCCGCAGGTAGCCGTGGCCCTGCGCGTCGTCGAAGCCGGCGTCCTTCCAGACGTCCCCCGACTCGTTGGCGTAGAGCCGCTGCCAGAAGTAGCTGGCGGGCTTCTCGTGCATCGACACCAGGAAGTCGAAGTCGTCGCCGACGAAGTAGTCGTCCAGGTTCACGCCGTAGAGCGCGAAGGGCAGGGCTGCGAGGAGGACGAGGCACGCGGCGCGCCCCATGCGTCCCGACATGCGGCGAAGCTAGCGTGTCGCCGGCTGGGGCTCCGTGGCCGGCGCCTGGGACCGCGGCGCGATCGGCTGGACGCGCCGGCTGCGGCCCTCGAAGCAGGCGCCGCGCTCCACCACCAGCGACGGCGCGCTGACGTCGCCGTGCAGGCGGCCGCCGGCCCGCAGCACCACCTCGCGTCGCGCCGTCAGGTCGCCCACCACGCTGCCGACCACCTCGACGCTGCGCGCGCGGATCGGTCCCTGCACGGTGCCGTGCTCCGCCACCACCACGTGCTCGGCGCAGTCGATGGAGCCCTTGAAGTCGCCGTGGACGGTGAGCGGGCGGTCGAGCTGGAGGTCGCCCTCGAGATCGCAGCCCGGCGCGATGCTCATCTCGGGCGCGGCGTCGGGAGCGGGTGCTGCCGCCGCCTCTCCGCCGGCCGCGGGGCCCTCCAGGGCCCGCCGGATCCAGCGGTCGCGTCGCTCTCCCATTCGCAGCCTCCCCCCCACGTGCCCTTCGGCGCGGCGGGGCGGGCTCTTGAGGTCCCCCGCTGCGCGCCTACGCGGAGCCGGCGCTCTGCGACGCCACCGCCGCGCCCGCCGGCGGGGCCGTCGGATCGAGGCGGCGGCCGGCCGGATCGAAGATGGCGAAACGGGCGATGCCCTTGCGGTGCAGGAAGGCCTGGGCCGACGTCGCCAGCACGCCCAGGCCGTAGCGCACCGAGCGGCGGAAGTTGATCGACGACGCCTCCTCGAAGTAGGCGGCCGGGCAGCTCACCTCGCCGATCTCGAAGCCGGCCAGCAGGATCTGGGCGAGCATCTGGTTGTCGAACACGAAGTCGTCCGAGTTCTCCAGCAGCGGCAGCGCCTCGAGCACCTCGCGGGTGAAGGCCCGGTAGCCGGTGTGGTACTCGGAGAGCTTGGCGCCGCACAGCAGGTTCTGGCTGGCGGTCAGCAGCCGGTTGCTCACGTACTTGTACATCGGCATGCCGCCGGCCAGCGCGCGGCCGCCGAGCACGCGCGACCCCAGCACCGCGTCGAACGGACCGTCGGTCAGCAGGCCGATCATCGAGGGCAGCAACTTGGGCGTGTACTGGTAGTCGGGGTGCAGCATCACGACGACGTCCGCACCCAGGCGTAACGCCTCCGTGTAACAGGTCTTCTGGTTGCCGCCGTACCCCCGGTTCTTCTCGTGCACGAGGGTGTGCAGCCCGAGCCGCTTCGCTTCCTGAACGGTCTCGTCGGAGCTCGCGTCGTCGGTGACCACCACCTCGTCCACCAGGTCGAGGGGGATCTCCTTGTAGGTGCGCTCGATCGTCCGGGCCGCGTTGTAGGCCGGCATCACCACGACGATCTTCTTGTTGTGGAACACGCTTGAACCCGTCTTGAGTGCTTCGAAGAGCCGTTTCCAGCGGTGCCCGGGGCAGGACTCGAACCTGCACGGCTCGTGGCCAGGCGATTTTAAGTCGCCCGCGTCTACCGGTTTCGCCACCCGGGCCGGAGCAGGCAGTATACGGCGGCAGCGGCCGGCGCCGGGGTCCGATCAGCCCCCCAGAGCGGCCGTCTCGACCACCTCCCGCACGTCGTCCTGCTCCAGCAGCTCCTCGAGGCTCTCGCGGTCGAGGAAGGTGATGCGCTGGTAGCCCAGGTCGGGCAGCGACAGCTCCACCCGGTAGACCTCGCGCGGCGATCGGTACACGCAGCGGATGCGCAGGTTGGGTCCGCCGCCGCCTTCCAGGATCTCGTCGCGCAGCGAGTCGACGATGCGCCGCGCGCGGTGCTCGTCGCGCTCGAGCTCCGCCAGGAAGCCGCCCACGCTGGCCTCGGGCACCGGCGCGGCGGGCAGCGTCGCGCGGCGACCGTGGTAGCGGAGCTTGTAGGTTCCGTGGCGCTTCATGGGGTCAGGGAGGATACCCGGTCGGCGGAAGCGCCTTCAAGCAGAACGCGCCCCCCGGCCGGTGGTGTGCGTGTTCTCCTCGCGCAGCCGGTCAGTTGTCCCGGTCTTCTGCGGGTTCGTCGTCGACCCGCAGCAGGAATTCGTCGAGTGCGGCCAGCTGCTCGGTGGCGCCGCCCAGGAACTCGACGCCCACGCCGGTTTCGGCGTTGTCCAGGTCGGCGCTGGCGAGCGAGCGCCGGGTCCAGGCCACGCGGCCCACCGCCTCGACCTGCGAGCCGTTGGGCAGCTGGAGCTCCAGCAGCACGCGCCGGCCGGGATCGAGCAGCTCGGTCGTGCGCACGAACACGCCGCCGCGGGAGACGTTGGCGCAGGTCTCCTGGGATGCGCGGAAGTAGGCCTTGCCGGTCCACGGATCGCGCAGCGACTCGATGGTCGAGATGCGGACCGGAATCGAGGTCGGGATCCGGCGGTGCTGGCGCCGGATGCTCGGGTCGTCGTTCATGGCGGTCCCCTCCGTCTCTTCGACAGGCAACATCGGCGCAGCGAGGGGCTGCGCTTTAGGCCGCATTTCCCGTGCGGGAACGGCCCTCTGGACCTGCTGCGCGCCGAT
>JBNLVK010000289.1:0-6864 GCA_050618055.1 Myxococcota bacterium | reverse complement strand
CACCGCGTTGTCGAGCAGGTTGGTCGCGATCTGCTCCAGCGCCCGCGGATCGGCCCAGGCGCGCGGATCGCCCTCCACCTCGCAGGCCACCTCCAGCTCGCGCTCGGCGCAGCGGGGCTGCACGTCGCGGATCACGCTGCGCACGATCTCGGACACGTCGAGCTCCGAGGGCTCGATGCGCAGCTTTCCCGTCTCGATGGTGGAGAGCTCGAGCAGGTCGCTCACGATGTTGCCCAGGCGCCGCGCGTGGCGGTCGATCACCTCGACGTAGCTGCGCCGCTCCTCGGGGGTGAGCCCGCTCTCGTCGGCGTCCAGCAGCGTCTCGGCGAAGCCGTGGATCGCCGTCAACGGCGTGCGCAGCTCGTGGGAGGCGTTGGCCACGAAGTCGCGGCGGATGCCCTCCAGGCGCTCCAGCTCGGTCACGTCGTGGAACACCACGACCGTGCCGGCCCGCGGTCCGCCGCCGGCCGGGAAGCGCGCCGCCTGCACCCGCAGCGAGCGCGGGTTCGGACCGCCGGGCACCAGCGTGCGGGTGCCGCGCTCGTCGCTGGTCGCCACCTCGCGCAGCAGCTCGTCCAGCTCGGCGTGCCGGATCGCCTCGAGCACCGGCCGCCCCACCAGGTCGCCGCTCACGCCGAAGAACTCGCGCAGCCGCGAGTTGGCCAGCAGCACCGTCCCCTTGGCGTCGACCACCAGCACGCCCTCGACCATGCCCTCCAGCACCGCGCCGAGCTGCTCCTTCTCGTGGGTCACCTCCTCCAGGCGCAGGCGCAGCTGGCCCGCGATCTGGCGGATGGCGCTGGAGATCTCGCCCAGCTCGTCGCCGCCGCCGATGGGCGGGCGGTCGTCCAGGTGCCCCTGGGCGATGGCCTCGGCCGCCCGCCGGATCTCCTGGACCGAGCCCAGCGCCCAGCGGCTGATGCCGTAGGAGAGCAGGAAGGCGGCCAGCACGCCGATGCCGGCCGCCAGCGCCAGCCGGGCGCGCAGGGCGGAGACCGCGTCGTCGAGCTCGTGCAGGTCGACCGACGCGCGGATGACGCCCTGCCCCGGCGACGGCACCGCCACGTAGAAGAGCTCGCGGCCGATGGTCCGGCTGAGCCGCGTGTGGCTGCCGACGCGTCCCGCCAGCGCCTCGCGCACCTCGGGGCGGGTGGCGTGGTTCGCGGCGTCCGGCAGCTTCTCCAGCGGGACGGCCGAGTCGCCGACCACCACGCCCTGCGGGTCGATCAGCGTCACGCGCATGCCGCCGGCCTGGCCGGAGCGGTCGGCCAGGGCGTCGAGGGTGGGCCGCATGGCCGGATCGAAGGTCAGCGTCTCGACCTGCTCGGTCACCAGGCGGGCGCGCTCCAGCAGCGACTGCTCGATGCCCGCCAGCCGGTCGCGGCGCAGGCTGCGCTCGGCGGCCAGCCCGGCGATCAGCACGCCCACCACCACCACCCCGGCGAGAGCGGCCATGAGCTTTCGCTGGCTGGTCAGCACGGTGCTCTCCCGAGGAGCCCGGGGCCGCGCTCGGCCTCAGTCCGCGAAGCGGTAGCCCACTCCCCGGACCGTCTCGATCAGGTCGCTCGCAGGGCCGAGCTTCTCCCTGAGGCGCTTCAGGTGAGTATCGATGGTGCGGCTGGTGACCGCAATGTCGGTGCCCCACACCTCGTCGAGCAGCTGGTCGCGGGTCATCACGCGACCGGGCCGCTGCATCAGGCTGCGCAGCAGCTCGAACTCCTTGGCGGTGAGCTCGACCTCCGACTGCTCCACGAAGCAGCGGTGGCGGTCCGGCTCGATGCGCAGGGCGCCGTGCTCGAGGGCGCGATCGGCCGGCGCCTCGGGCGCCCGGCGCCGCAGCACCGCGCGGATGCGCAGCACCAGCTCGCGGGGGCTGAAGGGCTTGGTCACGTAGTCGTCGGCCCCGAGCTCGAGCCCGACCACGCGATCCACCTCGTCCGCCTTGGCGGTGAGCATGATGACGGGGAGCCCGGCCAGCTCCGGGTCCTGACGCACCTGCCGGCAGACCTCGGTGCCCGACAGGTCGGGCAGCATCAGGTCGAGCACCATCAGCTCCGGGGCCCCGCGGCGCAGCGAGGCCAGGGCCTCGCGACCCGTCTCGGCCGTCTCCACCTCGTAGCCGGCCTGCCGCAGGTTCACCCGCACCAGCTCGAGCAGATCCGGCTCGTCGTCGACTACCAGGATTCTCTCTGCCATGTCGCCGCAGAGGGTATCTGCCCCGGAGGCCCGGAAAAACGCCCCGCGCAGCCCCGGGACGCCGGCGTCCGGGAATCTTCCCGGTTCCGTCACACAGGTGTCGAACTCCGGAAGCCCTACCCTCCCTGGTGGCGTGTCCTCCCCCCTCACAGGCCTGATCCTCCAGCCCACCTACCGGGTCCGTCAGGGCGTGCCGGTGGTGCTGCTCTACGGGCGCCTGGACGACGGGCGACCCTTCCGGGTGGAGGACGACCGCTTCCGGCCCTACTTCTTCGCACCCCGCGAGGCGGCCCGGCTGCTGGAGTCCCAGTCCGGGGCGTCCGTGGCCGACACCGACCTGCGTTCGCTGGCCGGCGAGCCGCTGCTGCGGGTGGTGGCCGACGTGCCCGGCACGGTGCCGCGCCTGCGCGACCGGCTGGCCGAGGCCGGCCTGCCGGCCCTGGAGGCCGACATCCGCTTCCCCTACCGCTACCTGATCGACCGGGGGCTGCGCGCGGCGGTGGAGATCGAGGGCGAGGCCTCGGCGCCCGACCCCCGCCATGGCGGGCTGGTCGGCTTCCGCAACCCGACGCTCCGCCCCGGACGCAGCCGCGCCCGGCTGCGCGTCGTCTCCATCGACCTAGAGACGCCGCGGGACGCCAGCGCCATCTGGTCGGCGGCGCTGGTGGGCGACGGCGTCGACGAGGTCCACCTGCTGCACGAGGCGCCGGTCGCGGGCGCCGTCGTGCACCGCGACGAGCGCGACCTGGTGGACGCCGTGGCGCGGCGCATCCGCGAGCTGGATCCGGACGTGCTGACCGGCTGGAACGTGGTCGACTTCGACCTGCGCACGTTCCAGGGACGCGCCGACGCGCTGCGGCTGCGCGCGCCGCTGGGCCGCGACGAGGGCAACCTGCTCTTCCAGCAGGACCTGGGCTTCACGCGCCAGAGCCGCGCCACCGTCCCGGGACGCATGGTGCTGGACGGCATCCCGCTGGTGCGCGACGCGATCCGCCTGCCCGACTACCGGCTGGAGACGGCGGCCCGCCACGTGCTGGGACGGGGCAAGCACATCGACCACGAGGCGGCCGACAAGGCCGCCGAGATCGCGCGGCTCTACCGCGAGGAGCCCGAGGCGCTGGTCGCCTACAACCGCGAGGACGCGCGCCTGGTGATCGACATCCTCGAGCACGAGGGACTGCTCGAGCTGACCCGCGAGCGCAGCCTGCTGTCGGGCATGCAGCTCGACCGGGTGGGCGCGTCGGTCGCCTCCTTCGACCTGCTCTACCTGCCCGAGCTGCGGCGGCGCGGCCTGGTGGCACCGTCGGTGGACGCGTCGCGCAAGAGCGCGCTGGTGCGCGGCGGGGCGGTGCTCGACTCGCGCCCCGGCCTGTTCGAGGACGTGGCGCTGTTCGACTTCAAGAGCCTGTACCCGTCGCTGATCCGCACCTTCAACCTGGACCCGCTGGCCCACGCCCGCGCCGCCGCGGAGGAGGGCGACGACGGCAGCGCGATCCGCGCGCCGAACGGGGCCCTCTTCTCGCGCGACGACGCGATCCTGCCCGGCATCGTCGAGCGCTTCATGCAGAGCCGCGACGAGGCCAGGCGCCGCGGCGATCGCCACGCGGACCAGGCCATCAAGATCATGATGAACTCGCTGTTCGGCGTACTGGGGGCGGCCGGCTGCCGCTTCTTCGACCCGGAGGTGGCGAACGCCATCACCTGGTTCGGCCAGCAGACGCTCCAGTGGACGCGCGAGGCCTTCGAGGCCGAGGACGTCACCGTGCTGTACGGCGACACCGACTCGGTGTTCGTGCAGCTTCCCGCCGCCGGCCAGGCCGGACGCGCCCTGGCCGGCTCGCTGCGGGAACAGGTCGAGGCGACCATCGCCGGGCGCATCCGCGACCAGTACGGCGTGACGCCGCGGCTGGAGCTCGAGCTCGAGGGCATCTACCAGCGCTTCTTCATGCCGCGGGTGCGCGGCGGCCGCAGCGGCAGCAAGAAGCGCTACGCCGGGCTGCGCGACGGCGAGCTCGAGGTGGTGGGCCTGGAGAGCGTGCGACGCGACTGGCCCGCGGTGGCCGGACGCCTGCAGCGCGGCATCCTCACCCGCGTCTTCCACGACCAGCCGGCCATGCCCTTCGTGCGCGAGGTGGCGACCCGGCTGAAGGCCGGCGAGCTCGACGAGGAGCTCGTCTACGTGAAGCGGGTGCGCAAGGGATCGGTCGACTCCTACGCCACCGCCGCGCCCCACGTGGGGGCGGCGCGCAAGGCGAGCGACCGGCTGGGCGGCGAGGCCGGCGGCATCGTGCACTACGTGATCACGTCCGGCGGCGCCGAGCCGGTGCTGCCCGGCGGACCGCTGCCCGGGGGCATCGACCACGCCCACTACGTCGACAAGGTGCTGCGTCCGATCGCCGACTCGATCCTCGAGGCGCTCGGCCAGAGCTTCGACGAGGCCCTCGACCAGCCCCGCCAGCTCTCGCTCCTGTGACGCGACCTCATGCCTTGCGCGGCAGCAGCCCGAACTTCTGGGCGCGGTAGATCACGCCGCCGCGGCTCATGTTCAGGCGGCGCGCCACCTCGGCCAGGTTGCCGCCGGTCTCGTCGATGGCGTGGGCCAGCTCGTCGCGCTGGCGGCGCAGCGCCGTGCGCCGCGACGACGCCACGCCCACCGGCGACTCGGCCAGCAGCCGCGCCACGGCGCCGCGACCGATGCGCCCGTCGCTGTCGAAGGCGACCAGCCGGTCGACCAGCGAGGCCAGCTCGCGCACGTTGCCGGGCCAGCTCTGGGCGGCCAGCAGTCGCAGCGCCTCGCGGGTCCAGTCGACCCGCGGACGCCCCATGCGCCCGGCCGCCCGATCGCCCAGGGCGCGCGCCAGGTCGGCCACGTCGCCGGTGCGGTCGCGCAGCGGCGGAAGCTCCAGGGTGAAGCGCTCGAGCTGCTCGCGCAGCTCGGGCGAGAGCGCCCCCTCGCGCACCGCCCGCCCCAGGTCGTGGGCGGTGGTGGCCAGGATGCGCAGCGGCGCACCGCCCTCCCCGCCCTCGCTGCGCCGCAGCAGCGCCAGCCAGCGCGCCTGGTCGGTCGGCGCGAGCGCCGCCACCTCCTCCAGCAGCACCGTCTTCCGCGCGATCGCCGGTGCGGCCTCGCCGTTTCCGGCCACGCACAGCGGACCGCCGGACGCACCGGACGCCGCGTGCAGGGCGCGGGCCACGTGGGTGCGGCCGGTTCCCGCGTCGCCGCGCACCAGCACCGGCACCTGGAGCCGCGACAGGGCGAGCACGCGCCCGCGCACCTCCTGCATCGCCGCGCTGCGACCCACGATCCTGCGCTCGATCTCGCGCTCCAGCGTCATGCCCGACACCTCCCTGGTTGGAGGAGCCAGCCTGGCGAGCACCGCGGCGGACGCTCAACGCGGCCTCCCGTGCGATGCCGGGAACACCGTACGCAGATGTGCGTCGGCGTGCGAGATCCGGAGCGAGGCAGGGCCTCGTTCGGAGAACGAAGGGCCCGGCACGCGGCCGGGCCCTTCCTGGACAGCAGGGCTCCCCTTCCCATGGGGAGGCCCCGTCGGAATCATCGCATGCGGCGGCCGCTGCCGTAAAGTGTCAGTCGCCGGCCAGCAGCAGGCGGTAGCCGAAGTCCATCGACTCGCGCTCCAGCAGGTCCGCGTTGCGCCGCGCCCAGCTCCCGTCGGCCAGGTCCCGCCGCAGGCGCTCCATCGCCTCGTCCACGTCGTCGACCATCGAGAAGGTGGAGATCGAGCGCCGCGTGGCGGCGTCCAGGTACACCTCGGGGCGTCGCCAGAAGGCGCACAGGAAGCCGTCGCTGCAGTCGTGCGGAATCGGCACCGGTACGACGCGCAGCGGACCGAGCACCTCCTCGATCTCGCGAAACGACGGGTGGATGCGCGCGTCGAGCGCGACGATCTGGGGCACGTAGTCGCGCAGCAGCCAGAACTCGTCGTGGGAGTGGCCCGGGTCGAAGCAGAAGATCACCTGGCGGCGCGAGACCCGGCGCATCTCGGCCAGGCCGCGCAGCGGGTCGGGCCAGTGGTGGAGGGTGAGCGATGCCAGGGTGGCGTCGAAGCAGCCGTCGGCGAAGGGCAGCGCCACGGCGCTCCCGCGCACGGCGGGCGCCGACCCGGCCGGCCGCTGGCGCAGCATGACCGGCGACGGCTCGAGCGCCACCACACGGCGGTCGGCGGGCTCGTAGGATCCGGCGCCGGCGCCCACGTTCAGCACGCGCGGCGTGTGCGCGGCCGGACCCAGCGCCGCTGCGATGAGCCCCCCGATGCGCGGATCCGCCACCCGGCGACCCGCGTAGCCCCGGCCGATCTCGTCGTAGACGGCGTGCGGCCGATCGCCGCCGTCGCTCATCCGCCCGTTCGGCGCACGGCCTGGACGAAGGCGCGGCTGCGCTCGGCCACGGCGCCCGCCTCGACCTGGAGGTCGCCGCCCACCAGCAGCATCACGTCTCGGCCGTAGAACGACACCAGCTCGTCGACCTGCTCGATCCCGACGCCGCCGCCCGGCACGGGCAGGCTGGGCTTCATGCCGCCGGCCGCGTCGCGCAGGCGCGCCGCCAGTCGCTCGCAGCTGGCGCGCGGCGTGCCGTAGCGGCCGCCGTAGCCTACGAAGATCACCGCGTCGGCGCCGTACCAGCGCAGCAGGCCGCCGAACAGCAGG
>JBNLVK010000288.1:0-12389 GCA_050618055.1 Myxococcota bacterium | reverse complement strand
ACCGCCGGGTAGCCATGTTCGGATGGGATAACCGCTGAAAGCATCTAAGTGGGAAGCCCACCCCAAGATGAGATCTCCCTGGAACTTCGGTTCCCTGAAGGGCCGTCCGAGACGAGGACGTCGATAGGCCGGAGGTGGAAGTGCAGCAATGCATGCAGCTGACCGGTACTAATCGCCCGTGAGGCTTGACCATTCTCATGCCTCGTGAATGCGTGACGCATCGATCGCGGGCCCAGAAAGATATTCGACATGTCGATGAACGCCGGAGGCGTTCCAACGCAACACGTTTATCCCACCGTCCATGGAGCAGGGGCCACACCCGTTCCCATTCCGAACACGGAAGTTAAGCCCTGCCTCGGCGATGGTACTGCCGGGCTTCCCGGTGGGAGAGTAGCTCGACGGTGGGACCTCTTCTCGAGCACGAAGCGGCGTCGATCCGATGGATCGGCGCCGCTTTTCATTGGGGCCGGAGTTCGATGCCCACGTCGGCCTCGAGACGCTTCGCCAGGGCGACGTCGGTCCGCCCGGCGCGCGGGCAGCACGCGTCCGCCGACGCCAGTGCGGTGCCGCGTCGCAGCGCATCGGCGAAGCCTTCGCCCGAAGCCAGCGACGCCAGCAGGCCCGCCAGCATGGCGTCGCCGCAGCCGATCGCGTTCGCCTCGCGGACGGCAGGGGGCGTCACGCGCCAGCGCTCGCCGTCGCGCTCCCAGGCCTCGAAGGGCAGGGCTCCGCGCGAGACCACCCCCCGCTCCGGCGAGGTCGGACCGTCCGCCGCATCGCCCACCTCCGCGAACTCGGCCTCGTTCACGCGCACCAGGTCGGGCGCGGCCGCCCAGGCGTGGCGCAGCGCCGGTCCGCTGGTGTCGACGGCCACCCGCAGCCCCCGCGCCCGCGCCGCTCCGACCAGCCGGGCCACCGCGTCGTGGGGCATCGCCGGCGGCAGGCTGCCGCAGACGGCGACCCAGCCGAACGTGTCCGGCAGCCCGCGCAGCGCCGCCGCGACCTCCGCCAGCTCCCGCTCCCCCGCCTCGACGCCGGGGCCGTGGAGCTGGGTGGCGCGGCCCCGCGTGTCGACGATCTCGAGGCAGGTCCGCGACTCGCCCGGCGCCTCGATGCAGGTGGCGGGCAGGCCGTCGTCGGCCAGGTCGCGCGCGATGGTGCGTCCGGTCGCGCCGCCCACCAGCACCAGCGCACGGGTCTCGACGCCCAGCGCCCGGAGCACCCGCGCCACGTTCACGCCCTTGCCGCCGGCCTGGGCCCACTCCTCCCGGACCCGGCTCTTCCCCCCGCGGCGCAGCACGTCGACGTGCAGCGTCCGGTCCAGCGCGGCATTGAGCGTGACGGTGGCGATTCCGCTCACGGCGGAAGCGTAGCGACGGGTGCGAACCCGCCGCGCCTCAAGCGCAGCCTCCGGAGGGCCGATCCGCTCCGTCGGAGGAGTGTCTGCCGATGCCCATCTCGCGCTCGATCCTGGTCCTCTTGCTCGCCAGCTCCGTCCTCGGCTGCGGGGGCGCCGCCTGGCGCGCCGCGCTCGAGGAGGACGACGCCGGCGCCTACCACCGCTTCCTGCGGCAGCACCCCGACTCGAAGTACGCCCCCGAGGCGCGGGCGCGCCTGGCCTTCGTGCGGGTGCGCAGCAAGCCCACCGCGCAGGCGTTCCACGAGTTCCAGGAGGAGTTCGCCGGCAGCCCGCTGGTGGACGAGCTGCGGCCCCTGGTCGAGGACGCCTTCTTCGACCAGGCCCGCGGGCGCGGCACCGCCGAGGGCTACCGCGCGTTCCTGGCCGACTTCCCGTCGGGCCGCCACTCGGCACGGGCCGAGGGCAACGCCGTCTACCTGGAGGCGCGCGGCTTCGCCGGCGACCTGGAGCGGCTCGCCGACTTCGCCGCGGCCCACCCGGCCAGCGACTTCGCCGCCGAGGCCGAGCGCTCGGTCGCCTCGGTGGGCCTGCGCAGCCGCTCCGGCTTCCAGCGGGTGGCCCTGGTGCTCGACGTGCCCTCCGACGTGCCCAGTCACGACCGCCTCCAGCGCCTGTTCGCCGAGCGCGCCCGCGACGCCTACGCCCGCTCGGGCGTGCCGCTGGTGGTCGTGAACGGCAGCACCGATCCGCGCCTGGCCGAGCTCGACGCGCGGCTCACCGTCTCGCACCGCGAGCGCGAGGTGCGCACCGAGCTGCACGAGGGACGCGTCGCCGGCTCGGGCATCCTGGCCGAGACCACGGTCACGCTGTCGGCCCGCGGCGAGAAGGATCCCATCTGGAACGAGACCTTCGCCTTCCGCGCGCCGACGAGCGAGCGCGCGCCCGGCGAGTCGATCCTGCTCCACCCCAAGGCGTGGGCGACGTTCTGGGACAACGAGTTCTTCGTGCCGGTCGCCACCTGGAACACGCGCTTCGCCGCCCGCGATCCGCGCGAGCTGGCCAAGCCCGCCGTCGCGGTCGAGATGCTGGGCAGCCGGGCGGTCGTGCTGTTCGGCGACGGCGACTTCCAGGTGCTCGACCTGGGCGACCCGGCGCGCAGCGTCGTGCTGGGCGAGTACCGCCGCAAGCGCGATCTCGCCTCCTTCGACGGCGTGGCGGTGCTGGGCGGCAGCGTGGGCGTGTTCGGCGAGGACGGCATCGAGGTCGTGTCGCTGGCGGGCGTGCCGCACCGCACCCGCGCCTTCTCGCGCTCCGAGGTGGGATCGGTGGTGGGCCTGGTATCGCTGCCCGAGGGCCTGGTGGCCGCGGGCAACCGCGGCCTGCTCTGGATCGCGCCGGACGGCTCGGTGCAGACCCTGTTCCCGCGCGAGGTGCTGGGCCTGGCGCGGCGCGGCAACGAGCTCCTCTTCACCGACGGTACGTCGCTCTACCTCTCGTCCCTGGCGGTGCTGCGCGGGGGCCGGGTGGAGGGCGAGCTGCGCCTGGGCCGCGGCTTCCGCCCGGCCCGGGTCCGCGTGAGCGGCACCTCGGCCGTGGTGCTCGGCGATCCCGGACTCGTGCGCGTCGACGTCCGCAACGTCTCGAGCCCCCAGATCGTGTCGCGACTCGGCTACGAGGAGGTCGGCCCCGTGCAGGACGCCTCGGTCGTGGCCGGGCGCGTCTTCCTGGTGGGAACCCGCGGGCTCCAGGTGTCGGACCGCAGCGGCGATCGCGTGGTCGACTCGGTCGACGTGCTGCCGCGGCACCGGCTCGACGCCTCGGGCCGCCACGTCGTGCTGATCGGCGAGAAGACGCTCCAGGTCGTCGACGCCACCGCCTTCACCACCGCCGCCGGAGCGGCCAGCCCGACGCCGCGGCGCTAGCCGCCGTCAGTCGAGCAGGCTGGTGCTGGCGATGTCGTCGCGCACGACGAACACCTCCGGACCGCCCGAGTAGAGCGGCAGCCGGTGCGCCACCCACGGGTAGGGCGCCTCGCGGTCGAACCAGAACGAGAGCTTGGGCGCCATCTGCCGCGCCAGCGACGAGGCGAAGCCGAAGTCGGGTCCGTACTGGATCTCGAGCGGGCGCCCGTCGACCCTCTTGCCCGTCCACGCCACGAAGTCGATGAGCCGCGCGTCGGGCCGGCACAGGAAGAGCTGGAACTCGAGCGAGTCCTTCTCGCCGCTGACGAGCGGCAGGAAGAAGAGATTCATCGGCACGTTCAGCACGCGGTCGGCCTCGGGCAGGTCGATCTCGGAGACGACGCCGCCGGCCGAGTCCTGGCAGCGCGCCTTGCGCGCCACGTGGTCGACGGTGAGCACGCCGAGCGGCTGACCCTTCTCGTCGAGGGAACGCGACTCCTCCACCAGCACGCGCAGGCGCTCGCCCACCGTCGCGAACTCGGCGGTCGCCAGCGTGCGTGCGCCCTTCTGCTGGCCCGACTCGGAGCGCATGCGTACCCGCCCGGCGTCGAGGCGCTCGATCAGCAGGTCGGCACCGCCGATGCGCTGGCCGCCGTCGTCGTAGGTCGCCGCGCCGACCTTGCCGAAGGTCTCCGGGTAGGCCAGCAGGAAGCCCGACTCGGCGCCGGCGGCGACCGACAGCAGCAGGACGAACAGCGGGGGAAGGCAGCGCACGAGGGACCTGCGTCGCATATGGCGGCTGATTCTAGCGGAGCCGGCGGGCCTAGGGAGTGTCTGCACAAAGCGGTTTCGCTGTGGCCATCCCAGACGGGTGGCCTCAGCAGTCGGCTCGTGCAGACATTCCCTAGGGGTGGCGTTCGAGCAGGTGGACCGCCAGGTCGCGGCGCTCGGCGGCCGACAGGTCGAAGGCCGGCATGGGCGGGGTCGGCGCGGCCAGGAAGGTCGCCAGCCCGTCGGTGTCGTAGCGATCGGAGAGGGCCTCGAGGCGGAAGACCACCACGCCCGGGGCGGCCGCAGCGGATTCGTGGCAGGTGGCGCAGGGGTGCGCGTCGTAGATCTCGGCTCCCCGCCGGGCCGCCGCGGCGCGTTCCGCCGGCCCCAGCGGCTCGGACCCGGCGTCCGGCGCCGCCGCGCGGACGGCGGTGGCCCCGGCCGGGCTCGTGCGGGCGGTCTCGCCGTAGGCGATGCGGTAGATCGCCCCGCCGTAGTCGTCGGACACGTAGAACGCGCCGTCGGGACCCTCCGCCACGTCCACCGGCCGTCCCACCACCCGCTCGCCGCGCAGGAAGCCGGTCAGGAAGTCGCGCTCCTCGATGCGCTCGCCGTCCCAGTGCAGCGAGACCACCGAGTAGCCGTCCTTGCGGGTGCGGTTCCAGCTCCCGTGCAGCGCCACCAGGGCGGCGCCGCGCAGGTCGGCGGGCACGCGATCGCCGCGCACGAAGGTGATGCCGAGCGGCGCGTTGTGGGCGCGGAAGCCGTGGGCCGGGGGGATCGACGCCTCGATCTCCGCCGCGTGGCCCGACCCGTAGTCGGGGTCCGGGTCGCGGTCGCCGTTGGCGTAGGGCCAGCCGTAGAAGCCGCCCCGCTCGACCCGGTTCAGCTCGCAGGGCGGGTAGTCGTCGCCCAGCAGGTCGCGGCCGTTGTCGGTGGCGTAGAGGGCGCCGGTCCCCGGCTGCCAGTCGAAGCCCACCGCGTTGCGCAGGCCGCTGGCGAAGATCTCCTCGCCGCTGCCGTCCGGGCGGTAGCGCACGATCGCGGCGCGCCGCGGGTCGCTCTCCTCGCAGACGTTGCAGCTCGAGCCGATGGACACGTAGAGCCCGCCGTCCGGGCCGAAGCGCACCGTGCGCGTCCAGTGGTTGCCGCCGGCCGGCAGCCCCTCGATCACCCGCTCGTAGTCGCCGTCCACCGCCCGCGCCCGGGCGTCGAAGCGCACGCGGCCCACCGCACCGCTCTCGCCCACGTAGAGCCAGCCCTCGTGGAAGTCCATGCCGTGGGGCCGGTCCAGGTCGGAGAGCAGGGTGCGCGTGCCGTCGGAGCGACCGTCCCCGTCGGCGTCGCGCAGCAGCAGCCGGATGCGGCCGGAACGGGGGGTGCTGACCAGCAGGTCGCCGGCCTCGGTGAAGCGCAGGAAGCGCGCGTTCGGGAGGTCGGTGGCCCACAGGCCCACCGTGAAGCCCGGCGGCGCGTGGAGCCCCTCGAGCTGCTCCACGGAGGCCGGCTCGGCGCCCCAGCCGAACATCTGGTGGAGCATCGGCGCGTTCACGGCGAAGCGCTCGGGCAGCAGCGCGGTGCAGGCTCCGCTCAGCACGGCCAGCAGCAACCCGACGCCCAGCAGGACGCCCACGACCAGGTAGCGGAGCACGCGCACGGGCCGATGATCGCGCGCGGGACGGGAAGCGCCAGCCGGCGAGCGGGTCGCAGCCGCGGCCCCGCCCCGCTCCCCCGAGGGGGGATCCGCCGCCAGCCCTTGACGAAAAGCCCACGCTGGCGCACACCTATGAGCCCTTCGGAGGACTCCCCGAGATGGCAATGCGGATCCGGGTCGGCGACCTCGTCCAGGTGACGGCGGGCGCCGACAAGGGCAAACAGGGCAAGGTGATCGGCATCGACGCGAAGCGCGGCAAGGTGCGCGTCGAGAAGGTCCGCCTGCAGAAGCACCACATGAAGCCGGGTCGCAAGCTCTCGCGCACCGGCGGCGTGGTCGAGCACGAGGGCTACGTCGACGCCAGCAACGTCATGCTGGTCGACCCGGAGACCCAGCGCCCGGCGCGCATCCGCGTGCAGACCGACGAGAACGGCAAGCGCATTCGCGTCTTCGCCCGGAGCGGGACGCCGGTGCCGGCTCCCTCCGGAGCCCAGTAGCCATGGCGAAGAAGGGCAAGCGCGAGAAGATCAAGCTCGAGTCCTCCGCCGGCACGGGGCACTTCTACACGACGGCGAAGAACAAGCAGAACACCCCGGGCAAGATCGAACTGAAGAAGTACGATCCGGTGGTGCGCAAGCACGTCGTGTACAAGGAAACCAAGCTCAAGTAGCATGCACCCGCCGTCGCGGAGCGCCCTCCGCGATTGGCGTGTCCGAGGGAGAAGAGCTGAATGGCCTGGGTGATCACGAGACTCTGCCGCGACTGCGTAGACCAAGCCTGCGTCGAGGTCTGCCCCGTCGACTGCATCTACGCCTACGACGGCGACGACGCGGAGACGTTCCCGAACCAGCTCTACATCGACCCGGAAGAGTGCATCAACTGCGGCGTGTGCGAGCCCGAGTGCCCGTGGGAGGCGATCTTCGAGGACGAGCAGGTGCCGTCGGTGTTCGAGGCCGACACGCCGCTGAACGCCAAGATCGTCGACGCGAAGGACCAGTTCTCCGTGCCCGAGGTCGAGGACAAGCAGAAGCCGACCCCGGAGCAGATCGAGGAGAACAAGGCGAAGTGGGGCTACTCCGCCTGAGCGCGGCGCCTCGCCCACGCCAGCACCGCGATCGCCAGCGCGCCCAGCGCGGCTCCGGGCCCGACCTCCGGCTCCGGTAGCACGGTCAGGTTGAGCCAGCCCCGGGTGCCGGCCGGACCGCCGGCCGCCGACGTCACGATGCCGCCCGAGACCAGGCTGAGCGTGCCCTGGCCGCCGGCGCTGCGCGCGTCGCTGCCCGTGAAGATGAAGATCTGGCCGCCGCCGATGGCGCTGGGCTGGGAGACGGTGACGCGCCCGGTGGTCCACGGACCGGCGAAGCTGGCGACCGGGTTGGCGCCTCCGGGCCCGAGCGGGGTCCCGGTGGCGAGCACCAGGCCGGCGGTGCTGACCGTCATGCTGAACACGCCGGGCGAGAAGGCCGGGTTCGGTGCGAAGCCGCTCACGCCGAAGGCGGCGCCCCAGACCCCGGGCTGCGCGATCGGGATCAGGCTGCCGACGCAGCCGGGTCCGGCGCAGGGGGGCAGCGAGCCCACGCGGGCGACCCAGGTCGCGGGCCCCTGCACGAGGGAACGTGCCGCACCGCCGAACTGGTTCGTCGTGCGCGTGTAGCGCACCACGCCGGGGGCCAGCGGCGGGGCGAGGCAGCCGCTGCCGGCGGGCGTGATCGTGTTGCCCGGGCAGTAGGTGACGGTGGCGGGTCCGGTGCGTCCGCTCCCCTTCAGCGTGACCGTCGACTGCGGGAACTGGACCGAGACCGAGGTGCGCTGCTCGAACGCGTTGAAGTTGAACAGCGCGAGTCCCAGCCGGCGGAGCGTCGCGGGTGCGGTGAGCTGCCCGGGCTTCAGCGCGATCCCGGTGAGCCCGCCGGTCGTGGTCACCAGGTCGACGGTGGCGCTCGGCGTGGCGACGACCGCCCCGGTCGGGATGGGCGCGACGGTCACGGGGACGGGAAGACCGGCTCCCTGCTGGAAGCGGGCGTTTCCGCTGAGCAGGTGGACGGCGGCCGGCGCCGGGGCGGCGGCCAGGGCCAGCAGAAGAGAGACGACGAGCCGCGGGGCGGGCATGGATCGGTCTCCTTCGACGGACGCTGTCGTGCCCACCGATCCTACACCCATCGGCGTCGCGAGTGGGGCGACCGGGAGCTAGTCCCGGCCGGCCCGGTCGAAGGCCTCGGCCATGAGCTCCACGGGAGCGCTCTGCCCGCTCCACGTCTCGAGCTGGAGCGCGGCCTGGTGGACCAGCATCCACTTGCCGCCGACGGTGCGGGCGCCCGCGGCCCGGGCGTCGCGCAGCAGGCGCGTGCGCTCGGGCTCGTAGACCGCGTCCATCACCACGGCGTCGGCGCGCAGGTCCGCGGCGGCCACCGGCGAGACGTCCTCGCCGAGTCCCACGCTGGTGGTGTTCACGAGCACGTCGTAGGGGGCGTCGCGGAGGTCGCCCAGGCCGCCGGCCGAGTCGGCGCCCAGCGCGTCGCACAGGGCGCGCGCCTTCTCCGGCGTGCGGTTCAGCACCCGCACGCGCGCCCCCCGGTCGAGGAGGCCGTGGACCAGCGCCCGGGCCGTGCCGCCGGCGCCCAGCACCACGGCGCGCGCGCCCTCGAGCTTCGTCTCGCGCTCCAGCGCCCGCAGCGCGCCGGTCCAGTCGGTGTTGGATCCGACCAGCGCGTCGCCGCGCCGCACCACCGTGTTGACGGCGCCGATGCGCCGCGCCACCGGATCCACCTCGTCCAGGTGCTCCATCACCGCCTGCTTGTGGGGCAGCGACACCGAGAGCTGGCGGACCCCCAGGCGCCGCACGCCCTCGACGGCCCCGGCCAGCCCGTCGGGGGGCACGTCGAAGGCCAGGTAGACGGCGTCGATCGCCAGCGCCTGGAAGGCGGCATTGTGCATGGCCGGCGAGCGCGTGTGTCCCGCCGGATGCAGGACGATCCCGCACAGCGCAGTGGTCGGCGTGATCTCCAACGCGTCCCCTCCGAGCGGGAAGGCTATCCGATCCCCCCCGCGCGACCTACACTCCCGTTCCCTTCAGCGAGGAGTGTTCCGTGCCCGAAGAAGCCCCCCGCGTCGGCATCCTGATGGGAAGCCAGAACGACTGGAGCGCCCTGCAGGCCGCCGAGAAGGTGCTCGGCGAGCTGGGCGTGGCCTGCGACGTCCGCGTCATCTCGGCCCACCGCACACCCGCGCGCCTGACCGCCTTCCTCGCCGAGGCCGAGGCCGGCAGCATCGAGCTGATCATCTGCGGGGCCGGCATGTCGGCGCACCTGGCCGGGGTCACCGCGGCGCACACCGTCATGCCGGTGCTGGGCGTGCCGATGGCGTCGGGCGAGCTGAACGGCCTGGACGCGCTGCTCTCCACCGTGAACATGCCCCCGGGCATCCCGGTCGGGACCCTCGGCATCGGCAAGTCGGGCGCCAAGAACGCGGGCCTGTTCGCCGCCGCGATCCTGGCGACCCACGACCCCGCCCTGCGCGAACGCCTGCTGAAGTTCCGCGAGGCGCAGAGCGCGGCGGTTCCGGAGAGGCCGGAGTAGCAAGCCCGGCGAGAGCCGGGCGCGCAGCGAGGCGATGCCGAGCGAAGTCGAAAAGGGGCGACCCAGCGGAGCGACGCAGGAGACCCGGCTACTCCTGCGTCTTCGCGAGAGCCGCCTTCAGGTCCTCCCAGACCAGGCGGCGGTTCTCCGCCGTGTACTGGCGCAGGATGAAGGCCGGGTGGTAGGTCGGCATCAGGGGAATGCCCTTGTACTCGTGCCAGGTGCCGCGCACCCGCGTGATCGGGACGTCGCGGCCGAGCAGCAGGCTCGTGGCGGGCTTGCCGAGCGCCACGATCACCTTCGGGGCGATGGCCTGGATCTGTCCGTCGAGGAAGGGACTGCAGGTGGCCGCCTCGTCCGACAGGGGCGTGCGGTTCTTCGGCGGGCGGCATTTCACGATGTTGCAGATGTAGACGTCGCTGCGCGGGATGCCCAGGCCCTTCTCGATCATCTGGGTGAGCAGTTCGCCGGCGCGACCCACGAAGGGCAGGCCGCGCCGGTCCTCCTCGGCCCCCGGACCCTCGCCCACGAACACCAGGTCGGCCTGCGGGTTGCCGTCGCCGAAGACGATGGTCGAGCGTCCCTCGTGCAGGCGGCAGCGCGTGCACTCGCCGAGTGCCTCGCGAACCGACTCGAGGCTGGGGGAATCGCCGAAGGGCGACGCTTCGGGGAGCAGCGCGTCCTGGCGGGCGACGCTCGCCACGGGCGCCGGCGCCGGCTCCGGTGCTACCGACGCGGGCGCCGGTGCCGCCTCCGGTGCTGCCGACGCGGGCGCCGGTGCCGCCTCCGGTGCTACCGCCACGGGCGCCGACGTCTCCTTGGGCGGCAGCGCGTCGACCCCCTCCTCCAGCCGCTCGACCACCCAGGCGCGGGCCGACGCCAGCACGGCGCGCGGGTCCTCGGCGCTCAGGGCGTCGCCTCGGCGGCGGCCGCGAAGGCCTGGGCCAGCAGGGCGTCGGTGTCCGCCGCGTGGGGCGCGTCAGGGGCATGGAACGCCGACTCGCCCTTCAACGGTTTGCCCGTCCCGGCCTCGATCGTGGCGTGGCGGATCTTGTCGATCTTGTCCTGCACCGCGAACTCGAAGCCCGGGTCGTTGGCGTCGTCGTGGCAGCCGCCGCAGATCTGCAGGATCACGCAGGAGTCGCACTTGTCGCCCAGCGACACGATCGAGCCCAGCTTGGTGGCGCCTTCGGCCACGTGGTTCCCGCCCGGACCGTGGCACGACTCGCAGCCCACCCGCGCCAGGTCGGCCTGCTCGGTGTGGGGCAGGGCCGGATCGAAGCCGCCGGGCTTGCCGAACGCGGTGGTGTGGCAGGCCTGGCACTCCGCGTTGCCGTGCTCGTCCTGGGCGACCAGCGTCTGCATGGCCCTGGCGTGGGGGTTCTTCGCCCAGGTGGCGGCCTCGGCCTCGTGGCAGCCGACACAGGTCTCCGATCCCACATAGGCGGCGCTGGTGGGCAGCAGGTCCTTCCGCACCGCGCCGCGCTCTGCCAGGATGCGCTTCCGCTCCGCCTCCGGCAGCGCCAGGATCGCCTCGTTCGCCGCGTGGGAGATGCGCGGGACGAAGCTGGCGTACTCGAAGCCCAGCGAGTGCTTGGTGTCGTGGCAGACGACGCAGGCGCTCTCGTAGTGGTCGTCCTTCACGAAGCCGGGCGACAGGTGCGGTCCGCCGCGGCCGTGGCACGACTCGCAGCCGACGTCCTCCAGGGCGGCGGGGCGCGTGGCCAGGTCGAAGCCGCCGGTCTCGCCGAAGCCCACCACGTGGCACGACACGCACTCGGCGTTCGAGTCCTCGCCGTGCTTCACCAGCGTGTCGTAGGCGCTGGCGTGCTGGGTGAGCAGCCAGGTCTCCTGCTCGCTCTCGTGGCACACGCCGCACACGTCGTTGCCGCTGTAGCCCTGGGCGGAGAGCAACATGGGCACCGGGGCGCCCGCCGCCTTGGCCATGCGCATGCGCATGAGCGGCCCGTCGATCTCGGGGCGCCAGCCCTGGAGGTGGGCGGCGATGCGCCCCTCGCGGTCGATGAGGTAGGTGTCGGGCACGCCGGCGAACACGCCGTAGGCGTTGCGGATGCTGCCGTCGTCGTCGAACAGCACGGGGAAGAAGTCGAGGTCGAGCTCGCGCATCGCCTCGCGGACCTGGTAGGTGCGGCCCGTCACCTCGACGCCGGCGAGCACGGGCCGCGCGTCCTCGGGCATGGCCTCGAGCTGCTCCTTCATGAAGGCCAGGAACTCGTGGCAGTGGGGGCAGGTGTGCAGGAAGAACACCAGCACCACCGCCTGGCCGCGCTGGTCCTTCAGCACGAACGTCTCGTCCGAATCGAGGATCGTGGCCTCGAACAGCGGCGCCTCGGGCCGGTCGGAGCCGGAGGGCGCGGCTTCGTCGGACAGGCGCAGCGAGGTGCGGATCTGCTGCTCGATGCGCCGGTCCGGCTCCGGGCCGTCGGTGGAGAACTGGCCCATGCCCCACATGACGTAGCCCTCGGCGTCCACGCCGAGCAGCGCCACCGGGTAGCGCATGCCCAGCCGCCGGGCGATCGTCGCCGACGAGTCGTCGATCACCCGGTAGTCGATCTCGAAGCGCCGGGCGCAGGAGCGGGCCGTCTCGCGGTTCGAGGCGGTGGCGACGCCCACGATCTCGAAATTGTGGTCGGCGCGCTGCTTCGAGATGCGGCGCATGGCCTGGGCCACCACCTCGGCGTCCTTCACCTCCGGGTTGAAGAAGAAGATCACCAGTCGCTTGCCGATCAGCGAGCCGATGGCCAGGCGCTCGTCGTCGAGCGTGTAGCCCGAGAAGGCGGGCAGGGGACGCTCGCTGCGCTTGGCGTGGTCGTGCCCGGCGTGCGGATCGGCCTTGGCCGGCTCCGCCTTCGGCGCCTCGGCGGGCGCGGCCGCGGGCTCGGGCTCGGCCGCCATGGCGTCCGAGCCGTCGCTGCCGCCGCAGGCGGCAAGCAGGGTGAGGGAAGCGGCGACGAGCGCCGCGCGGGTCGTGCGAAGGAGGTGGCGCCACGTCACGCGCGCAGTCTAGCGCGCGTGACGTGGCGATCCCCAATGGCTAGGAGACCTTCTCCAGCACGTGGATCGCGCAGGCGCTGCCCAGCCCGATCACGTGGGTCAGGCCCGCCTTG
>JBNLVK010000287.1:0-14162 GCA_050618055.1 Myxococcota bacterium | reverse complement strand
ACGTTCACCACCACCGCGCCGACGTACTCGCCCGGCATGAACGACGACTCGATCGGCACCACCGCCCGGATCACGTCGCCGACGCCGACGCCGTGACCGAGGACCCGCTCTACTGGCGCGTCCACGAGGTCGGCAGCGGCGACGTGATCCGGGCGGTGGTGCCGATCGAGTCGTCGTTCATGCCGGGCGAGTACGTCGGCGCGGTGGTGGTGAACGTGATGATCCCGTTCTCCCAGGCGCGCAAGGTGGCGAGCATCCGGGAGACCCTCGACGAGTACCGCCTGCTCCAGCCCACCGCCGGCTCGATCCGCACCGCGTACCTGCTCCAGCTGCTGCTGGCCTTCACCGTGGTGCTGATGCTCGCCTGGTGGATGGGCATCCGCCTGGCCAAGGGCGTGACGGCGCCGATCCGCGCGCTGGCCGAGGGCACCGCCGACGTGGCCCGCGGCAACCTGGACGTGGAGGTCCAGGCCACCACCGACGACGAGGTGGGCTTCCTGGTCGACTCGTTCAACCAGATGACCGGCGACCTGCGCTCCGCGCGCGCCGGGCTCGAGCGCCAGGCCACCGAGCTCGAGCGCCGCCGCCGCTACATGGAGATCGTGCTCGGCAACATCGGCGCCGGCGTGGTGTCGGTGGACTCGGAGGGGCGCATCAGCACGATCAACCCCTCGGCCCAGCGCTACCTGGGTATTCCGGCGGGCACCGGACTGCTGGGCCAGCCGCTGTCCGACGTGAGCAACCGGCCCGAGCTGCTCGAGGTGATCGAGGAGCTGTCGGAGCAGCTGCGGCCGGGCCTGCGCGAGAGCATCCGCCGCCAGGTGCAGGTGCCGCTGGCCGACGACGTGGCGACGCTGTTCGTGACGCTGACCGTCATGCACGACGAGGCCGGCGACCCGCTGGGCACGGTCGTGGTGTTCGACGACTACTCGCAGCTGGTGAAGGTCCAGCGCATGGCCGCCTGGCGCGAGGTGGCCCGGCGCATCGCCCACGAGATCAAGAACCCGCTCACCCCGATCCAGCTCTCGGCCCAGCGCATCCGGCGCCGGCTGGCCCGCCTGCCCGTGGAGCCGGGCGAGGCGAAGGTCTTCGACGAGTGCCTGGATGCGATCACGAACCACGTCGACAGCCTGAAGCTGCTGGTGGACGAGTTCTCCAACTTCGCGCGGCTGCCGGCGGCGACGCCCAGGCCGGACGACCTGAACCGCATCGTGGCCGACGCCGTGGCGTCCTACGCCGGCACCGAGAACGTGGTGTTCCAGACCGACCTGGACGACGATCTGCCGACGGTGGAGGTCGACCGGGAGCAGATGCGGCGCGTGCTCACCAACCTGATCGACAATGCGGTGGCGGCGGTGGCCGCAGCGCGCTCGAACGGCGACGTGGGGCGCGTCACGCTCACCAGCCTGTACGACCCGGCGCTCCAGAGCGTGCGGCTCGAGGTGGCCGACGACGGCGTCGGCATTCCGGCGGGCGATCGCCGCCGCGTCTTCGAGCCCTACTTCTCCACCAAGGACAAGGGCACCGGACTGGGTCTCGCCATCGTGTCGCGCATCGTCGCCGACCACCGCGGCTACATCCGGCTCCAGGAGAACGAGCCGCGCGGTACGCGCATCGTCATCGAGCTGCCGGTTCCGCGCTTCGAGACCGAGCGCGAGGACGGGCCGGAGCAGGGCGCCGGGGCGAGCGCGAGCCAGTGACCCGCATCCTGATCGTCGACGACGAGGAGGGCATCCGCCGCTCCCTCGAGGGGATCCTGGAGGACGAGGGCTTCGCCACCGCCACCGCCTCCGACGGCGAGGAGGCGATCGGCTGGATCGAGGAGCAGGGCGAGCCCGACCTGGTGCTGCTCGACATCGCCATGCCGGGGCGCGACGGCGTGGAGATCCTGGTGGAGCTGTCCGAGCGCTTCCCGCAGCTGCCGGTGGTGATGATGAGCGGTCACGGCACGATCGAGACCGCGGTGCGCACCACCCGCCACGGCGCCTACGACTTCGTCGAGAAGCCGCTGTCCATCGACAAGCTGCTGCTCACGCTTCAGCACGCCCTGGAGCAGGCGGACCTGAAGCGCGAGAACGCGCGGCTGCGCGCCCAGTCGCTGCGCGCCCACGAGATCCTGGGCGACTCGGACGCGGTCACGAAGCTGAAGGAGCAGATCCGCATGGCCGCGCCCAGCAACGGCTGGGTGCTGATCACCGGCGACAACGGCACCGGCAAGGAGCTGGTGGCCCGCCAGATCCACTGCCAGAGCAAGCGGGCCGACCAGCCCTTCATCGAGGTGAACTGCGCCGCGATCCCCGAGGAGCTGATCGAGTCGGAGCTGTTCGGCCACGAGAAGGGCGCGTTCACCGGCGCCGTCGCCCAGAAGATCGGCAGGTTCGAGCTGGCCCACGGCGGCACGCTGTTCCTGGACGAGGTGGGCGACATGAGCCTGATGACCCAGGCCAAGGTGCTGCGCATCCTCCAGGAGCAGAGCTTCGTGCGCGTGGGCGGCACCGAGCAGCACGCGGTCGACGTGCGCGTGATCGCCGCGACCAACAAGGACCTGACCCGCGAGATCGCCGAGGGCCGCTTCCGCGAGGACCTCTACTACCGTCTCAACGTGATCCCCTTCCACGTGCCGCCGCTGCGCGAGCGCCCCGAGGACGTCGAGGTGCTGGCCCGCACCTTCGCCGAGGAGTTCTGCCGCGAGGCGGGCGTGCCGCCCAAGAAGATCACCGCGGCGGCGCTGAAGCTGCTGGCCGGCTACTCCTGGCCGGGCAACGTCCGCGAGCTGCGCAACCTGATGGAGCGCACCGTGATCATGTCGCGGGGCACGAGCATCGGCGTGCGCGACCTGCCCGACACCCTGCGTGCCTCGGCGAGCAGCGAGAGCGGCGAGACGCTCAGCCTGGACGAGGCGCGCAAGAGCTTCGAGCGCGAGTACCTGCTGGCGCGGCTGGCGGAGCACGGCTGGAACATCTCGCGCACCGCCGAGGCCATCGGCCTCGCCCGCGAGAGCCTGTCGCGCAAGATCAAGGCCCACGAGATCGAGGTGGAGCGTGGCTAGCGCCACACCGCTGCGCGTCGACGCCGAGGTGGTCTCGCTCGCCGACGAGGGCGGCGTGAACCACCGGCTGGTGCTGTCGGTGCCGGGCTGGCCCGGCTCGTCGCCGGGTCAGTTCGTGATGCTGTCGGCGGGCGTGCGCACCGGCGTCGAGCGCAGCGATCCGCTGCTGCCGCGGCCCATGGCGGTCTACCGCCAGCAGCAGGCCGGCGGCGGCACGCGTGTGGAGATCCTGTTCAAGGTGCACGGACGCGGCACGGCGCTGCTGGCCTGCGCGCGACCCGGCGAGAAGGTGCGCGTGGTGGGTCCGCTGGGGCGCGGCTTCCCGCTCGGCGAGGAGGGCGAGGCGCCGATCCTGGTGGCCGGCGGCACCGGCATCGCCTCGGTCTACGAGCTGGCCGCCGCCCTGGCCCAGGCCGGACGCCCGGCGCGGGTGCTGCTCGGCGCGCGCAGCGCCGACGACCTGATGGCGGAAGCCGACTTCGCGGCGCTGCCCGGCGCGCTCCGCGTGGCCACCGAGGACGGCAGCCGCGGCGAGCGCGGTCTGGTGACCGACCTGCTCGCCGCCGCGCTGGCCGAGGCGCCGAACCCGCGCGTCTACGCCTGCGGGCCGACGCCCATGATGCGCGCCACCGCCGACCTGACCGCCGCCGCCGGCGTGCCCTGCATCGTGTCGCTGGAGAACCCGATGGCCTGCGGCTTCGGCGTCTGCCTGGGCTGCGCCGCGCCGCTGCGGGCCGGCGGCTTCGCGCTGGTGTGCCGCGACGGTCCGGTGTTCGACGCCGCCCGGGTCGACTGGGAGGGACTGCCGTGAGTGCCGATGCGTCCGCCGTCGACAGCCGCGTCGACCTGGCCGGCATGGCGCTGCGCAACCCGGTGCTCACCGCGTCGGGCACGTTCGGCTACGGCACCGAGTTCGCGCCCTTCCTCGACCTGACGAAGATCGGCGGCTTCGTCGCCAAGAGCCTGACCCTCGAGCCGCGGCGCGGGAACCCGCCGCCGCGCATCGCCGAGGCCCCGTCGGCCATGCTGAACGCCATCAGCCTGGAGAACGTGGGCGTCGACGCGTTCGTGCGCGAGAAGCTGCCGGCGCTTCCCGAGGGCGTGGTGGTGGTGGCCAGCCTGTTCGAGACCGAGATCGACCGCTACGCCGAGGTGGCCAAGCGGCTCTCCGGCGTGCCGCGGGTGGCGGGTCTCGAGGTCAACGCCTCGTGCCCCCACGTGAAGAGCGGCGGCATCGAGTTCGGTCAGGACCCGAAGGTGCTGGCCCAGCTGGTGCGGGCGGTGCGCGGCGCGACGTCGGCCCCGCTGCTGGTGAAGCTCTCGCCCAACGTCACCCACATCGCCGAGATGGCGCGGGTGTGCGAGGGGGAGGGCGCCGACGGGTTGTCGCTGATCAACGCCGTGCAGGCCCTCGAGATCGACGTGGAGCGACGCCGGCCGGTGCTGGCCAACGGCCTGGGCGGCCTCTCCGGACCCGCCATCCGCCCGATCGCCCTGCGCATGGTCTGGCAGGCGCGCCAGGCGGTGAAGCTCCCGATCTGCGGCATCGGCGGCATCACCAGCGCCGAGGACGCGGTCAAGTTCCTGCTGTGCGGGGCCAGCGCCGTCCAGGTGGGCACCAGCAACTACCTGGAGCCGGGCATCGCGGGCCGCGTCGCCGAGGGGATCGCCGCCTACGCGGCCCGCCACGGGTTCCCGCGGGTGAGCGACCTGGTGGGCCGGCTCGAATTCCCGGCCCGCTGAGGCCGGGCCGGCCGCCTCGCCCTGAACGCCCGGAAACGATTGCATTCGCCCGCAATTTTGATAGTTTACGCGGGCTTACACGTTGGAGCCGCGTGCGGTTCCCCGTCGGCCCCTGGCCGGGCGGGGAAACGTGGCTCGTGGGTCGAGTGGACCGAGTGGAAAGTGGGCTGTCGTCCGCTTTTTTCGTTTCTGGGGTCGTGCACGGAGAACCTGCCGGACACGCCATGTATCGGGACATCCCGGAGGAGCTGCGAGGATTGATCGAGCCGGTCGTCACGGACGCGGGCTTCGAACTGGTCGACGTCACCATGCGTCGCGGCCGTCCGCCGTGGTTGCTGCGCGTGACGCTGGACACGCCGGTGGGCGACGGACGCGTTCCGGTCGACCGTTGCGCCGAGGTCTCCCGCGAGATCGAGACCCAGCTCGACGTGGCGGACGCGGTCGAGAGCTCCTACCGGCTCGAGGTCAGCTCGCCGGGGCTCGACCGGGTGCTGGCGCGCGAGGTCGACTTCGAGCGGGCCCGGGGATCGGTGGTGTCGATCGAGACGCGCCGGCCGATCGACGGTCGGCGCCGCTTTCGCGGCGAGCTGCTGGCCTTCGACGGCGAGGCGGCGGAGGTGTCGGTGGACGGCGCGGCGTTCCGCATCCCGTTCGCGGACGTGGCCAAGGCGAAGGCGATCTACGAGTTCAGTGCGGAAGACTTCGCCGGAGGCGCCGGGCGCCGCTAGCGCCCGCGTCGGTCTGGAGGAACCAACAGTGGCTTCGCTCGGAAATCTGAAGCGCGAGATCGATCAGGTCGCGAAGGACAAGGGCATCGACTCGGGCGAGATCATCGGCGCCCTCGAAGAGGCGATGAAGCAGGCGGCGCGCCGCGAGCGCGGCCTGGAGACCGAGATCGAGGCGCGGTTCAACGAGGAGCTCGGCGAGATCGAGCTGTTCGAGTTCCGCGAGGTCGTCGAGGACGTCGAGGACGAGACCCGCCAGATCACGCTGCACAGGGCCAAGGAGTTCGACCCGGACGCCGAGCTGGGCGACGAGATCGGCGTGAAGCTCGACACCTCGGGCTACGGGCGCATCCTGGCCCAGACGGCCAAGCAGGTGATCATCCAGCGCATCCGCGAGGCCGAGCGCGACACGGTCTACGAGGAGTACAAGGACCGCCAGTCGGAGATCGTGAACGGCATCGTCCGCCGCTTCGAGAAGGGCGCGATCATCGTCGACCTGGGCCGCGCCGAGGCGGTGCTGCCGCTGAAGGAGCAGGTCCCGCGGGAGAACTACCGCCCCAACGACCGCGTGCGCGCGTACGTGCTCGAGGTCAACAAGGCCAGCAAGGGCTCGCAGATCGTGCTCTCGCGCACCTGCATCGAGCTGCTCACCAAGCTGTTCGAGCAGGAGGTGCCCGAGATCTACGAGGGCATCGTCAAGATCGAGTCGGCGGCCCGCGAGCCGGGCGGACGCTCGAAGATCGCAGTGGTCTCGAACGACAAGGACGTCGACCCGGTCGGCGCCTGCGTCGGCATGAAGGGCAGCCGCGTGCAGGCGGTGGTGCAGGAGCTGCGCGGCGAGCGCATCGACATCGTGCCGTGGAGCGCCGACCCGGCGCGTTACGTCTGCTCGGCGCTGTCGCCGGCGGCGGTCTCCAAGGTGATCATCGACGACGCCAACGCATCGATGGACGTGATCGTCCCCGACGACCAGCTCTCGCTGGCGATCGGCCGCAAGGGCCAGAACGTGCGCCTGGCAGTGCAGCTCACCGGCTGGAAGATCGACATCAAGAGCGAGTCGAAGATGCGCGAGCTGGCCCAGTGGCTGGCCGAGGCGGTGAGCGTGGTCGAGGGCTGCGGCGAGGGCGACGCGGAGCTGCTGCTCCAGCAGGGCATCACCTCGCTGGAGGACCTGGCCGGCTGCGAGACCGAGATGCTCACGCAGATCCCGGGCATCGACGAGGAGGGCGCCGCCGCCATCAAGGTGCGCGCCGCCGAGCTGGCGGAGCAGAAGGCGCGCGAGGAAGCGGAAGAGGCTGCGCGGCAGGCGGCCGCCGAGGCCGAGGCTGCGGCGGCTGCGGAGGCCGCGGCTGCCGAGCAGGCGGCTGCAGCGGAATCGGGCGATGCGGCGCCCACGGAAGAGGGCGGAGCGGACGCGGGAGACGAGCGCTAGCGGCGCGAGTCACCCCCCGGCCGGAGAACGACGCGGAACATGGCAAAGATCAGGGCATACAAGCTGGCGGAAGAGCTCGGCATCGAGCGCGGTGAGTTCGTCGAGAAGGCGGCGGCCGCGGGGGTCGAGCTGAAGAACGCCATGGCCTCGCTCGACGAGGAACAGGCCCAGGAGCTGCGCGACAAGCTCGGCGCTCCCAAGAAGGGCAAGGGCGCCGTCACCGAGCGCCGCATCAAGCGCGGCAAGGGCGGCGCGGCGGTCATCCGCCGGCGCAAGAAGGCGGAGCCGGAGCCCGCGCCCGAGCCGGTGGCCGAGCCGGAGCCCGAGCCGGTTGCCGCCGAGCCGGCGACGACGCCGGAGCCCGAGGCCCCCGCAACCGAGCCGGAGCCCGTGCCCGAGCCGATCGCCGCCCAGGCCGAGCCGGCCGCGGAGGCCGAGGCCGCCCAGCCGACACCCACGCCGGCCAGCAAGCCGGGTCCGGCGCCGCGCGAGAGCGCGCCCGGTCCCGCGCCCGCGTCGGACCGCGCCGGGGCCGGTCCGGGCAAGGGCAACCAGAACCAGCGCAAGCTCGTGCGCGAGGTCGTGAACCTGCACGAGCAGGAGCGTCTGGCCCGCCAGGCCACCGGGCGCGCGCCCATGCGGCGCCACGTCACCATCGATCCGCGCACGGCGTCGTCGCCGCGGCGCAAGCGCCGGGACGCGCCCGCCAAGCCGGCCGCGCCGAAGCCCGCCGCGGAGGCGAAGAAGGTCGTGCGCATCGAGGGGTCCGTTTCGGTGGGCGAGCTGGCGCGGCTGCTGGGCGCCAAGGCGCCCGACGTCCAGCGCAAGCTGATGGCGCTCGGCACGATGGTGTCCATCAACCAGACCATCGACGTCGAGACCGCCACCCGCGTGGCGAGCGAGTACGGCCAGGAGGTCGAGGACGTCGGCTTCAAGGAGCAGGAGTTCATCGCGGCTCCGCAGGAGTCGGAGGCGAAGGACCTGGTGCCGCGGCCTCCGGTCATCACCGTGATGGGCCACGTCGACCACGGCAAGACGTCGCTGCTCGACGCGATCCGCAACGCCAACGTGGTGGCGGGCGAGGCCGGCGGCATCACCCAGCACATCGGCGCCTACCAGGCGCGCGTCGGCGATCACACGCTCACCTTCATCGACACGCCGGGCCACGCCGCCTTCACCGAGATGCGCGCGCGCGGCGCGAAGATCACCGACATCGTGAGCCTGGTGGTGGCGGCGACCGAAGGCATCATGCCCCAGACGATCGAGGCCATCGAGCACTCGAAGGCGGCGGGCGTGCCCATCGTGGTGGCGGTGAACAAGTGCGACCTGCCCGGCGCCAACTCGCAGCAGACCCGCCAGCGCCTGATGGAGCACGACCTGGTGCCCGAGGACTTCGGCGGCGACGTGATCTGCGTCGACGTCTCCGCGCTCAAGGGCGAGGGCCTCGACAAGCTGCTGGAGATGGTCCAGCTCCAGTCCGAGGTGCTGGAGCTCCAGGCCGATCCTTCGCGGCGCGCCGCCGGCGTGGTGCTCGAGGCCCGGCTCGACAAGGGCCGCGGTCCGGTGGCCACCGTGCTGGTGCAGGACGGCACGCTCAAGCGCGGCGACGTCTGCGTGATCGGCACCGCCTGGGGCAAGGTCCGCGCCATGGAGGACGAGAACGGCAAGCGCGTGAAGGAGGCGGGCCCGTCGGTGCCGGTTCAGCTGACCGGACTCTCCGAGGTGCCGGACGCCGGCGAGGTGCTGAACGTCGTCGAGAGCGAGCGCGTGGCCAAGGACATCGTCTCGCACCGCGAGGCGGAGAAGCGCGCCGCGCCCCGCGAGACCGGCCGGCCGAAGCTCACCCTCGACGAGATCTTCGCCCAGGCCGAGAGCGGCGGCGTGAAGGAGCTGTCCGTCGTCATCAAGGGCGACACCCAGGGCTCGGTCGAGGCGCTGCGCGACGCGCTGCTCAAGCTCTCCACCGACGAGGTGAAGGTCGAGGTGCTGAGCGCCGCCGTCGGCGCCGTCTCCGAGACCGACGTGATGCTGGCCAAGGCCTCGGGCGCCATCATCGTGGCCTTCCACGTGCGCCCCGACCCGGCCGCGCGCCGCGCCGCCGAGAGCCAGGGCGTCGAGGTCCGCGTCTACCAGATCATCTACGAGGTGGTCGACGACGTGAAGCAGGCCATGGTCGGACTGCTGCCGCCCACCATCAGCGAGGCCTTCCTGGGCCGCGCCGAGGTGCGCGACACCTTCGTGGTCCCGAAGGTGGGCACCATCGCCGGCTGCTACGTCCACGAGGGCAACGTGCGGCGCGGTGCGTCGTGCCGCCTGCTGCGCGACGGCGTGCAGATCTACGAGGGCCGGGTCGGCTCGCTCAAGCGCTTCAAGGACGACGCGCGCGAGGTGGCCGCCGGCTTCGAGTGCGGCATCGGCATCGAGGGCTACAACGACGTGAAGGTGGGCGACACGATCGAGCTCTTCGCGATCGAGGAGAAGCCCGCCACGCTCGAATGATCGTCGGGGCGTGCCTCGTCGAGCTCCACATCCACGACAGCCAGTCGCTGAAGGCCAAGCGCGGCGTGGTGCGATCGATCGTGCGGCGCGTGCGCAACCGCTTCAACCTCTCGGTGGCCGAGGTCGACGGCCAGGATACGTGGCAGCGCACGGTCCTGGGGCTCACCGCCGCCGGATCCGACGCGCTGCGGGTGAGGCAGGTGCTGGAGAAGGCGAGCGAGTTCATCGAGGAGCTGCACCTGGCCGAGGTGGTGGACGTGGACTTCCAGCTCGTCGACCTGCCCCAGGAGGAGCCGCTGGGCGACGATGACGAGGAAGAGGAGGACCGATGAGCCGTCGCACCGATCGCATCGGCTCCCAGCTGCTGGAGGAGATCGCGCGCATCCTGCGCGAGGAGGTGACCGATCCGCGCATCCGGCTGGTGACGCTCACGCGCATCGACGTGTCGCCGGACCTGCGCAACGCGATCGTGCACTACAGCACCCTGTCCGGCGACGACGAGCAGGAGCTGGCGAACGTCGACGACGGTCTCGCCAGCGCCGCGCCCTTCCTGCGCCGGCGCGCGGCGAAGGTCATGCCCATGAAGCGCATGCCCGAGCTGCGCTTCCGCTACGATCCCTCGCTCTCGCTCGGCTCGAAGACGCTGGGCCTGCTGCGCGAGATCGCGAGCGACGAGGACGATGCCGAGACGGAACCGACGTAGGCGCGCCGAGGAGCCCGGACCCTGCGGCTTCCTGGTGGTGGACAAGCCCCGGGGCTGGACCTCCCACGACGTGGTGGACGCCGCGCGTCGCTGGATCGGCGGGCGCCGGGTGGGGCACCTGGGGACGCTCGATCCGCTGGCCACCGGCGTGCTCCCGCTGGCCGTGCGCGCCGCAACCAAGCTCGTGCCCTACGTGCACGACCACGAGAAGTCCTACGCGGGCACGATCCACCTGGGCGTGGAGACCGACACCCTGGACGCCCAGGGCCGGGAGGTGCGCCGCCACGAGGGCCGGCTGCCCGACGAGGCCCAGGTGCGGGCGGCCCTCGAGGGCTTCCTCGGCGAGATCGAGCAGATCCCGCCGATGTTCAGCGCGGTCAAGAAAGGGGGCGTCCCCCTGCACAAGCTGGCCCGCGAGGGCCGTGAAGTGGAGCGCGAGCCGAAGACGGTCCGGATCCACCGCATCGAGCTGCTGAAGTACGAGCCGCCGCTGGCCGACATCACGGTGGACTGCTCGGGCGGCACCTACGTCCGGGCCCTGGCCGCCGACCTGGGCAAGGCGCTCGGCGTGGGAGGACATCTGGCGAACCTGCGCAGGACCCGCAGCGGACCGTTCCTGCTGTCCCAGGCCCACACGCCCGAGGAGCTGGCCGCCGCGGCCGAGGCCGGCACGCTCGAGGCGCTGCTGATCCCGCCGCTGGGCGTGCTGGGCCTGCCCGGCCTGCGCGTCGGCGAGGACGAGATCCGCCAGCTCCAGCGGGGCGGCGAGATCGAGCTGCCCGAGGCGCGCCAGGCTCCGGGCACCCGCATGGCCGCCCACGACGACGCCGGCGACGTGGTGGCGATCGTCGAGCTGCGACCCGGCCGCCGGGCCCGGCCCCTGCGGGTGCTGCCCGCGGCCGAGGCCCCCGACCGGGCGGAGGGGTGAGCCGTTTGCGGGCCGGGCATCCCTCTGTCAGACTTCCGCCTTCCCCGGCGGGACCGCCCGCCGCACTCCATCCCTCGATCGAATTCCACCCGGAGCTTCCGTGATCTCGACCGCCGTCAAGCAGGAAACCATCCAGACCCATCGTGCCCACGACAAGGACACGGGATCCACCGAGGTCCAGGTCGCCCTGCTGACCGAGCGCATCACCGGACTCTCGGAGCACTTCAAGACACACAAGAAAGATCACCATTCGCGCCGCGGACTGTTGAAGCTGGTGAGCCAGCGGCGCCGACTTCTCAACTACTTGAGGAGGACTTCACCCGAACGCTACCAGGCGCTGATCCAGCGTCTGGGGCTGCGCCGCTAACCAGCGGCGCTCCGCAACGGGACCGCCGGATTCCCCGGCAGGTCCCACCCACTGGGCGGCATGGGAGCGCCGTCGTGGGGTGCGGTCTCGGTCATATGCGAACCCGCCGTCGGGCCGGACTTCGCCTATCACTGATTCCGCATTCCATTGCGTCTCCCTCCAAACTCCGATCGCCGCCCGCGATTCCCGGCCGCAGATGCGCGCGCCGTGGAGGAGATGCAAACGAATGAGTTCCTATTGGTTCCACCCGGAGACGATCGCCTTCGAGCTCGGCGGTCGCGAGATGACCATCGAGACGGGGCGCCTGGCCAAGCAGGCCCATGGTGCCGCGCTCGTGACCTACGGCGAGACCGTGGTCCTGGTGACGGCGACGCACAGCAAGCCGCGCCCGGGCATCGACTTCTTCCCGCTGACCGTCGACTTCGTCGAGAAGACGTCGGCCGCCGGCAAGATCCCCGGCGGCTTCTTCAAGCGGGAGGGGCGGCTCTCGGATCGCGAGGTGCTCGTCTCGCGCTTCATCGACCGCTCGATCCGCCCGCTGTTCGCCGAGGGCTACAACGACGAGACCCAGATCATCGCGACGGTGCTCTCGGCCGACGGCGAGAACACGCCGGACATCTGCGCCTTCGTCGGTGCCTCGGCGGCGCTGACGCTGTCGGAGATCCCGTTCCTGGGGCCCATCAGCGCGGTGCGCGTCGGTCGCGGGGACGACGGGCTGATCATCAACCCGACCGCGGACCAGATGGCCGAGAGCGATCTCGACCTGGTCGTCGCCGGCAGCAGCGGCGCGGTGGTGATGGTCGAAGGCGGTGCCCACGAGATCCCGGAGGCCGAGATCCTCGACGCGTTGAAGCTCGCGCACGGCGAGATCGCCAAGACGATCGAGGTGCTCCAGCAGCTTCGCGACAAGGTGGGCGTGCCGAAGATCGAGCCGCCGGCGCCGCCGGACTACAGCGACATCGAGGGCAAGGTCCGCGAGGCCGCCGAGGCGCGTCTCGCCGAGGCGGTGCAGATCCGCGACAAGCACGAGCGCTACGCGGCGCTCGGCGCCATCGACGACGAGGTCGTCCAGTCGTTCGTGGACGCCTACCGGGCCGAGCCGGTCTCGCTCGACACGCTGGCCGCGGTCGAAGACCGCCAGGCGGGCCTGGCGAAGCTGAAGAGCGGCGTGAAGACGCTGCTCAAGGAGCTGCGCTCCGAGGTCATGCGGAAGCGGCTGCTCGACCACGGCGAGCGCATCGACGGGCGCAGCCCGACCGACATCCGCCCGATCGCCTGCGAGGTGCGGCCGATCCCGCGTCCCCACGGCGTGGCGCTGTTCACCCGCGGCGAGACCCAGGCCATGGTGTTCACCACCCTGGGCGGACAGGGCGACGCGCAGACCATCGACGCGCTCACCGAGCGCACGAACAAGCGCTTCTACCTGCACTACAACTTCCCGCCCTTCTCGGTGGGAGAGGCGCGCATGCAGCGCGGACCGGGCCGGCGCGAGGTCGGCCACGGAACCCTGGCCGAGCGGGCGCTGACGCCGGTGCTGCCGTCGGAGGAGGAGTTCCCGTACACGATCCGCATCGTGTCCGAGACGCTCGAGAGCAACGGCTCGTCTTCGATGGCCTCGGTCTGCGGCGGCACGCTGTCGCTGATGGACGCCGGCGTGCCGCTGAAGGCGCCGGTGGCGGGCATCGCCATGGGCCTCATCGAGGACGGCGAGCGCCACGCGGTGCTCTCCGACATCCTGGGCGACGAGGACCACCTGGGCGACATGGACTTCAAGGTGACCGGCACCCGCGAGGGCATCACCGCGCTGCAGATGGACATCAAGATCCGCAGCGTCGACTGGAAGGTCATGGAGCAGGCACTGGAGCAGGCCCGCCAGGGACGGCTCCACATCCTCGACTGCATGGAGCGGGACACGGCCAGCGAGTTCGCCGACTTCAAGCCGCGGGCCGAGCTGTCGCGCTACGCGCCGCGGGTGAAGGTCATCTCGATCAAGCCCGACCGCATCCGCGACGTGATCGGGCCCGGCGGCAAGGTGATCCGCGCCATCCAGGAGACGACCAACACCAAGCTGGACGTCGACGACGCGGGTCTGGTGACGATCTTCTCGCCGGACATGGACGCGCTGGAGCGGGCCGAGGCCATGGTGAACGAGCTGACGCAGGAGGCGGAGCTCGATCGCGTGTACCTGGGCAAGGTCAAGCGCATCACCGACTTCGGCGCCTTCGTGGAGATCTTCCCGGGCACCGACGGCCTGATCCACATCAGCCACCTGGCCGAGGGCCGCGTCGAGCGGGTCACCGACGTGGTGGCCGAGGGCGACGAGGTGCTGGCCAAGTGCATCGAGATCGATCCCTCGGGTCGCATCCGGCTGTCGCGCAAGGAGGCGCTGGCGGACGGCGCGGCGGCGGCCGAGCTCGGATCGTAGAACGCCGTGTCGGGCACCGCGCCGCTGTTCGTGAAGATCACGAGGCTGCGCGGTGCCCGGGATCTTCCGCTACCGTCGAAGGCGACGCCGGGAGCGGCCGGCTTCGACCTGCACGCCGCCGTGGAGGGCGAGCTGGCGATCGCTCCGGGCCAGCGGGTGCTCGTGCCCACCGGCTTCGCGATCGCCGTGCCGGAGGGCCACGAGGCCCAGGTGCGACCGCGAAGCGGGCTTGCGCTGCGACACGGGATCGTGCTGCCCAACGCACCGGGCACGATCGATTCCGACTACCGG
>JBNLVK010000286.1:0-17790 GCA_050618055.1 Myxococcota bacterium | reverse complement strand
CACCAGCAGGATCGCGACCTCGGGAGCGAGGTCGCGGATCGAGGCGCAGCAGGCGATCGCTTCGTCGATCCCGCCGTTCGCGTCCACCACGACCAGGTCGGGGCGCACGTCCTGGAGCGCCTCCTCCAGCGAGGCGCCGATGCGCACGCCGCGCAGCTCGGAGCGCTCGAGGGCGGCCTTCAGCGCGTCGACCAGGCTCCGGCGGCCGCTGACGATCGGGACGTGTCGGCTGTGAGCAGGCCGGCTCATGCGATCGTGTTCGGTCGAACGCCGGCGGAACTGCAGAGAGCAGATCCACGAAAGAACGGATTCAAGTCTTTCGAGTGTTACACCGAACTGTGACCCAAGGGGGTGACACCATGGAATGTCGTCTTCCGTGTGCAAGGGCGCTTGCGCCGGGCCTGGGGCAATGAGCCTCATCGGGCGACTCCGCGACGCGGCGGCCGGATCGAGCGAGCGCCGCAGGACCCCGCGGATCCGCTGCCGGCTGCGCTGCACGATCGTGGGGCGGCGGCGCGTGCCCGCGCGGGTGCTCGACGTCTCCGAGGGGGGACTGTGCCTCTCGAGCCCCGTGGCGCCCCCGCTCAAGCACCCGCTGCTGCTCGAGATCGACGTGCCCGTCGCCGGACTGTGTCGGGTCGAGGCGGTCGTCTGGCACGTTCGCCCGGTGAAGAGGGGTGCGTCGCGTCGCAACGCCTGGTCGGTCGGCATGATGATCACGAAGGCGGACGACGCGTTCGAGAGGCTGGTGTGCGGCACCTTCCAGGAGATGGAGGAGGAGCGACCGGCCGAGGTGGAGGAAGGGCCGGATCCCGAGCCGCTGCGGCCGTTCCGCGTACGGGTGAAGTCCTGTTCGGGGCCGCGGACCCGGACGCTCACCCTGGAGGCCGTTTCGGCCGACGAGGCCGACGCGCTCGCCCAGGTCGATCTGGGAGCGGACTGGACGGTGCTCGAGGTGAAGCCCGCCTAGGGAATGTCTGCACGAGCCGACTGCTCAGGCCATCCGTCTGGGATGGCCTGAGCGAGACCGCTTTGTGCAGACACTCCCTAGCGCGCGCCCAGGCCCCAGGCGCGGCGCTGGTTCGAGGCGAAGTCGAGCTCCAGCCGGTACTCGCCGTCCGACACCTGGTAGTGTTCGCTGCCGAACTCGGCCGTCACGAACGGGTTGTCGAAGCGCGGGTAGTCGGCGATCGGCACGCTCTGGCCCCGGACCACCAGCGGCCCGTGCCACGAGAACTCGATCTCCCCCTGGCTCGGGGAGTCGTACCAGACGTGGTGGCCGTCGGGCAGCCCGTCGCCCTCCTGGTCGGGGACCGGCGCCGTGGTGACCTGCGAGGCCAGGATGGCGGCCTGGAAGCTCGCGAAGCTGCCCCACTCCCCGGCGCTGCCGCACTCGACGATCCAGACGTTCTGGGCGCTGCCGGGGGCCACCAGGTCGAAGGGCAGACCCTGGTTGTCGAAGACCTCGGGCTGGCCGCTGCGCCACACCGTGGGCCGCAGGGACCAGAGCGCCACGTAGCCGTCGCCCTTGCGCCCGAAGGTCCAGCCGCCGCCCTGCACGACCTCGTCGAAGTGGGCCTGCGGGAAGTAGGCGTGGGTCTCCTGGCGGTAGGTCAGGGCGAGCAGCGGGAACGGGTCGTACTGGGGTGCGTAGAGATGGACGGCCACGTTCTCGTACTGGGCCGAGCGCGGCTGGGCGCCGTCGCCCGACCAGTAGCCCGGACCCGGCTCGTCCTCCTTCTGCCAGTTCCAGTCCGGCGGCACCGGCTGGCCGGGCGCGACGGGCAGGTAGGTGGGGTGCTGGGTGAAGACGATCGCCTGCTCGCCGAGGGTGGCCTGCGAGATGTGGGTCTGGGCGCCGCGCAGCCCCTTCCGGTAGTCCTGCGCCGTCGAGAGCATGTAGTCGGCCGTGCGGTAGGTGTAGGTGTTCACCTCCTTCAGCAGCGACTGGTTGATCAGCTTCCAGAGCAGCACGAGCCAGGGGCGCGCGTTGCGCACGCTCGCGTCGAGGTCGCCGTCGACCCAGACGATGTCGCGCAGCACCTTGAAGTCGGCGAACTGGGCCTGCCACAGGTTCTCGCGCTCGCCCACCTCCAGGGTCAGCGGCACCATCATCCACGCGGTCTGCGAGCCCATCGACCACCACAGGGGCAGGTTCGCCTCGTCGGTGTAGTCGAGGCCGTCGGGCGCCGGCGGCGGGTCGACGTCCGGATCCGGGTCGGGCTCCTCGGGCAGCGGCCGGTTCATGCGCTCGCGATCCACCATCGGTGCGTCGTGGCGGGCGATGCGCTGGATGACCTTCGGCAGCCGGTAGTGGCGCGCCCGGGCCAGCAGGGTGGCGTCGGGAGCGGAGGTGCTGCTGTAGGGGAGGCTGGTGTCGTCGAACAGGAAACGCGCCCCGTTGAAGGCGTCCTGGGTGGTGGCCGAGGCCTTGTCCTTCACGTACGAGCGCCCGTGGGTGGCGCCGAAGTTCCCCTCGTGCAGGTGCAGGGCGATGTCGAGGAACAGGACGTCGAGCAGCATGGCGGCGCGGCGTACCAGCAGCTCGTCCTCGGCCCACTCCACCAGGCTGAGCAGCGGCGTGATGTCCTTCTGGTAGTAGACGTCCGAGTGCCACTCGGTGAAGCCGGTGGCGACGCGCTCGTCCATCCACTCCAGGATGCCGGCCCGCGCCCGCTCGCGGTGCTCGGCGCCGGTCATGCCGGTGACCGTGAAGGTGTGCTCCGGGTAGCGCTGCCCGGCCAGGAATTCGTTCACCCGGAACAGCAGCACGTGGTTCTCGGTCCAGTACCACATCTGGTCGATCACCGGCTGCCCGTCGAAGACGCGGTCGGGCGTCGGATCGGTGTACCAGTACTTGAAGTCGAGGACGGCCTGCTCGGCCTCCTGCCACAGCGACTCGGGCACCGCCGGGTGACCGCCGTGGGCGTAGAGCAGGTTCATCAGGTAGAGCAGGTCGAAGTCGCTGGTGTCGCGCAGGAGGAAGAGCTTCTCGAAGACGGCGTCCCAGGCGTCCGGCGGGATCGCTCCCTCCGGCACCTCGAACCACTCGCCGCGCTCCTGCCGCTCCAGGTGGTTCATCACGTTGAGCAGGCTGCCCGGACGAATCGGGTCCTCCGTGGCGAGGTCGAGGTACTCGGCCTGACGCTCGTGCATCCACTCGCGCGAGACGTAGCCGTCGTGGCAGCCGAGGGAGGCCAGTGCGAGGGCGGCGAGCGCGGCGGCGAGGAGCTTGTACAACGGGGTTGCCTGGGAGTTGCGCATCGAGGTGTTCCGCGGCGAGCACTCTCGCACGAACGGGGGGTCCGATCAAGCGCGGCGCGGCGGCGGCGACTCCGGCTGACCGGCCGGCCCGGCTGCGCTACCCCATCACGAAACGGTGTCGGAGGCGCGATGAACTGGGAAGCGATCGGGGCCATCGGCGAGGTGGTGGGTGCGGCCGGTGTGATCGTGACGCTCGGGTTCCTGGCCTTCCAGTTGCGCCAGAACACCCGCGCGCTGCGGGCCGAGAGCTTCAGCAGCGCGCTCAACATGGTCCACCGGCCGACCTCGTTCATCATCGAGCACGCCGACGTGGCCGACATCCAGGTGCGGGGCTACCAGAGCTTCGCGGCGCTCGATCCGGTGGAGCAGATGCGCTTCCACTACCTGAACGTCCAGCGGATGCACTCGATCGAGACGATGTTCCAGTACAGGCAGGCGGGAGCGATGGACCGCCCTACCTACGAGGCGGCCCACCGCCTGCTGGAGCGCGCCGCCACCCAGCCCGGCTTCCGCGAGTGGTGGAGGGCCCGGAGCGGGGGCCTGTTCACCGACGAGTTCAACGCGATGGTGTCACGGGTGATCGAGGCGAACGGCGGCTAGCCCTCCTCGGCCAGCGCCTCGATCACGTCCATGCAGCCGTGGTCCTCCAGGGCGATCAGCGACCACGCGATGCCCTGCGACCACAGCCGCTGCATGCGCTCGCTCCCGGGCTCGCCGAAGCCGGCCGCGGTGTTGGCGCCGACGCTGACGAGCGCCGCCCACCACATGCAGATGCCGAGGACGTAGTCCTCGACCAGCATGTCGTAGGAGTAGGAGGCGGCGGCCGGGTTCAGCGACACCAGCCGGTCGTGGTAGAGCCGCAGGAAGTCGCGGTCCTTGCGGCGCAGCTCCGGCGGCAGCGAATGGATCCAGGCCTGGGTGAACTCGGGCCCCGGCGGACCGGCTCCCAGGAGCTGCCAGTCGATGTAGGTGAGACGGGACGCTTCGTCGCGGAAGATGTTGTCGGCCCGCAGGTCGCCGTGCAGCAGCGTGCGCGGCCGGCGCGAGAAGCGGTCGTAGATGCGGTCGAGGATGCGCCCGTTGGCGGGACCCAGCAGCGTCCGGGTGAGGCGCTCGCTGTTCGCACAGCCCCCCTCTTCGAGCAGCTCGCGTCCGAATGTGCGCCGCCACGACTCCTGGAGCTCCTCGAGGCGATCGGGCGCCTCGCGGCAGGCCGAGTCCAGCGCGAACACGTAGCGCTGCGCGTCGTCGGCGACCCAGGGCAGCCGCGTCTCCGGCGCGTCCCAGAAGCGGGCGTGCAGGGCCGCGACCTCCAGCGCGATCCTGCGCACGCAGGCCTCGTCGGGGCGGTCCTCCACCTGGTCGAAGACGCGGGAGTGGCTGGCCAGGTCCTCGAGCACCAGCGCGAAGTCGGCTACGTCGGGGCTGCCGTCGCAGAGTGCCGCGTACACGGCGGGCGATCGTAGCGGCACCTGCGGGGCGAGCTCGCGGAAGAAGCGCAGCTCCTTGCGGTAGGCGCCGTTGCCGATCGCCATCGCGCGCCGATCCGGTTCGCGGTGGGGGAGCTTCACGATCAGCGACCGCGGACCGCGGGCGCTGCCGTTCGCGTACCGGATGTCGTCCAGGCGGTAGGCGTCGGACAGCACGCCGCCTTCGAGCAGGCGTTTCTCGAACGCGACGACGGGCGCTCCCAGCACCTGGGAGAGCCACTCGGCGTCGACTCGTTCGATCGTCGTAGGAAGCGCGGGCACCCGGGACGAGCATACGCGAGAGGCGCGGACCCGGGTTGAGATCCGTCGCGACGCGTGCCTCAATGGCGCCATGGACGCGCGCGTCGTGGCCAGTCGCCGCAGCCTGCTGCGCTTCGCGCTGGCCAGTCCGCTGTGGCTGGCGGCGAATCCGGTGGACGCGCTCGAGTTCCTGGTCACGGGCCTCGCCGACGCCGGCACGGGCGACGATCCGCGCGCGTTCATCGAGCGGGCCCGCGAGGCCCAGAACGTCTTCGACTTCGAGCCGGTCGCGCGCCAGAACCTGCTGCCGCCCCACTGGACCTTCCTCTCCCAGGGCGTCCACGACGAGTTCACCCTGCGCGCGAACCGCGAGGCCTTCGGCGGGGTGAAGCTCCTGCCGCGGCGGCTGGTCGACGTGCGCGACCTCTCGCTCTCGACCGAGGTGCTGGGCGAGAGCCTGTCGGCCCCGATCGTGCTGGCTCCGTGCGGATCGCAGCGCGCCTTCCACCCGGACGCCGAGCTGGCGGTGGCCCGGGCGGCGAAGCGCCGCGACCATCTCCAGATCCTGTCGACCGGCAGCTCGACCGAGCTGGTCGACGTGGCCGCCGCGCGCGGCGCTCCGCTCTGGTTCCAGCTCTACACCAGCCGCTTCTGGCCCTTCACCCGCTGGCAGCTTCGCGAGGCGGAGGAGGCGGGCTGCAGCGCGGTGGTCGTGACCGTCGACACCTTCGCCGGTCTCCAGGGCAACCGCGACCGCATCCGCGCCTTCCGGCGTCCCGACAACCCGTCGTGCCAGGGCTGCCACGAGGGGGTGGCGCGCTTCCAGCGCGGACTGCGCGAGACGCTGCGCTTCGGCGACGCCGTGGGCCTCGACCTGGGCGACGCCTTCCTGGACCGGTCGCTGCTCGACTGGGAGTACGTCGACCGCATCCGCGACGGCACGTCGATGAAGGTGCTGCTCAAGGGCATCACCTCGCCGGAGGACGCGCGCCTCTGCGTGGAGCACGGCATGGACGGCCTGATCGTCTCGAACCACGGCGGCCGGGCCGAGGACTCGGGCCTGGCCACGATCGAGGCGCTGCCCGCGGTGGTGGCGGCGGTGGACGGGCGCATCCCGGTGCTGGTGGACAGCGGCTTCCGCCGCGGTCCGGACGTCTACAAGGCGCTGGCGCTCGGCGCCTCGGCGGTCTGCGTGGGGCGTCCCTACCTGTGGGGGCTCGCCGCCTTCGGCCAGGAAGGGGTGGAGGCCGTGCTCCGGATCCTGCGCGAGGAGCTCTCCACGATCATGCGCCAGATGGGCACGCCGAAGATCGCCGACGTCACGCGCGCCAGCGTGAGATTGCCCGGGGAGCCGCTCTAGGCGCGGCGCCGGACGCCCAGGCCCACCAGCCCGAAGGCCAGCAGCAGGCCGGTGCCCGGCTCGGGCACCACGTCGAACATCAGGTTCGGGCCGAAGGGCGAGGCGTCGGCGTTGGTCGGCATGGCGTCGTTGGGACCGCGCAGGCCCCAGTCGTCGAGGCCGGCCGGCGAGGAGCCGGTGTTGGCGATCAACGTGAAGTTCGGGTTGGTGGTGTACGAGGTGGGCACGAACTCGAACTCGCTGCCGCCGCTGTCGTCGCCCAGGTCGACGCTGAGCCGGTAGATGGAGCCGGCGTCCAGGAAGACGGAGGTGATGGCCTCGAAGCGGTAGCCGTCCTGGATCGGCGAGGCCGTGCCGGCCTGGATCGTGACCGACGCGAGCAGCGCGCCGGCGTCGGTCCACAGGTGCACGTCGTAGCCGGTGGTGTTGCCGAGACCGTCCTGGCCGACGTCGTACATCGCCAGGGCGGTGACCTCGATGTTCGCCTCGGGCCGGAAGCGGAAGCCGCGGCTCTGGCTGCTGGAGGCCGAGCTGGTGGCGGTGAAGCTCTCGATGCCGAACGAGGCCGCGCGACCCTCGGCCGCTCCCAGGAGCAGCGCGCAGGCCAGCAGGGCCCCGAGCGTCTTCGACCGCCGCATCTTCACCTCATCCGCCGACGGGGTTTCCACCGGCACATGGGCAATTTCGGCTGAAACGACGGGCAACTTGAGCGTTTCGGGGGGTCGGCGGTGCCCCTCCGTCCGGACCGGCAGAGCCGGCCGGAACCCGCCGGTTCTGCTCCCCTTTGAACGGCCCGCAGCGATGTGAGCGCCATCACGTGCGCTCGCGGCAGTGTCTCCGATACTCCCGTGCGGGTAACAATCACTGGGGTGAGACCTGGCATGACCGCTCTACGCATTTCCGCCGCCTCCATCGCCGTCGTCCTGGCCGCGCTCGCCGCCGCGCCGGCGCTGGCGATCACCGCGGACGTCTCCGTCAACCAGTCGTCGGGCGTCGCCCCGCTGGCCGTCTTCTTCGACGGCCGCGGCACCAGCGACCCGTCCCGCAACGACACCGCCACCTTCCTCGACCTCTACTACACGTGGGACTTCGGCGACGACGCCTGCGTGCAGACCAACGACAAGTGGCAGATGTCGGGCAAGTCGAAGTGCATCGACCTGGGACCCGTCGCCGGCCACGTCTACGAGGTGCCGGGGACCTACACCGCCGAGCTCACCGTGACCGACGGCGTGGAGACGCGGAAGCAGACGGTGCAGATCACGGTCGAGGACCCGGACGTGGTGTTCGCGGGCCAGAAGACGGTGTGCGTCAGTCGAAACGGAGACTTCAGTGATCCGAACGGCGTGTGCAACAACGCCCGCCGGGTGACGAGCACCTCGAACCTGGGCACGATCCTGGCCCAGAACCTGGTCTCCGGCGAGCGCCTGCTGCTGCGCCGCGGCGACGCCTGGTCCGGCGGCAGCTGGACCTACTCGGGCAACGGCCCCACCGTGATCGGCGCCTACGGCGTCGGCGCGAAGCCGCGCATCGACCAGGGCGCAGCGCCGATGATCCGGTTCTCGTCGAACTCGGGTCTGCGCGTGATGGACCTGGCCGTGCACGGCAACGACGATCCGGACGAGGGCTCGGTCGTCTACACGTCGGGCAACGGCCAGGCGCAGAACGTGCTGGTCCTGCGCGTAGACGCGGTCGACCTGGCCAAGCCCTTCCAGCTCCAGGTCAACGGCGGTCCGACGCCGCTCACCGGCTACATGAACAACGGCGTGGCGATCGTCGAGTCGACCACCGACTCGCGCGCCCACGGCAGCGGCAACAACGACTTCTTCGGCGGCGGCGAGCGCATGATCTTCATGGGCAACGACTTCGGCAACGCCGACGGCACCGAGCACACGCTCCGCTTCCAGTACCTGAAGGGCGCCGTGGTCTCGCACAACCGCATGGGCCGCAACGTCCCGGACAAGAAGGCCGTCATCAAGATGCACAACATCTTCGACGCGGCGCCCTGCACCGAGGAGGTGATGCTGGCCGACAACCGGGCGATCAGCGGCGGCGCCGCCAACGTGTGGGGTCTCGGACCGCAGAACACGACCAGCCCGGACGAGTGCATCCACCTGCTGCGCATCGAGCGCAACCACATCACGTTCACCAAGGCGAACGCCTACCGCCAGATCCAGCTCCAGGGCGGCGCGAGCCTGATCGCGAACAACATCCTCGACCTGACCGGCTCGGACTCGGCGGTACGGCCCCACGGCATCATCATCCACAAGCGCATGTCGTCGCAGACCACGCCGGCCAACGACAACCGCATCCTGAACAACACCTGCTACATGGGCGACCAGAGCATCGGCGTGAAGTGCGTGGTGGTGCAGGGCAGCAACAACAAGAGCCACAACAACCTGATCTACGCCCCGAGCATCCCGGTGAAGGACGTCACCGTCTTCGAGAACCAGAGCGGCAGCTCGTCGAACACCTCGTCGGGCGACCGGATCGCGTCGAGCAACCCGTTCGACAGCGCGAATCCCAGCGCCTGGGGCGACTACACGCTCGGGTCGGGCGGAGCCAGCATGATCGACGCCGGAACGCCGCTGCCCTCGGTGGTGGGCAGCGACTTCACCGGAACCGGTTCGCGGGTGGTGAACGGGACCGTCGACGTCGGCGCCCACGAGTGGCGCGGCGGAAGCGGGGATCCGCACGCTCCCACGCTGCTCGACTGACCCTCAGGCGTCTTCTTCGAAGGGCGGGTCGGGAAGCGGCATGCCGAAGTCGGGCCTGTCCGGGCGGTCGCCCAGCACCCAGCGGTAGACCTCCAGGCACTGGCGGGCCTTCGCCTGCCAGGTGAAGAGGTCCAGGACCCGCTGGCGGGCGCGGCGTCCGCGGGCCCGCAGGCCGCTGGGGTCGGCGACGATCCCTTCCAGGGTCGTGCGCAGCCCGGCGACGATCTGCCCGCGCGGTCTGATGGGAATGGCGTGGCCGGTGGCGTCGGTGACCAGCTCGGCCGGTCCGCCGTAGGCCACCACCACCGGGACCAGCCCCAGGGCCATGGCCTCGAGTACGACCGCGCCGCCGAACTCGCGAATGCTCGGGAACGCGAACACGTCGCCCCGCACCATCCGCTCCTGGACCTCGGTGTGGGGCACCCAGCCGTGGAAGTGCACGCCGCCGGCGGCGCCCGCCTGCTCGGCCTGCGCCCGCAGCCGCGCCATCTCCGGGCCGTCGCCCAGCACGTCGATCGCGACGCTCCCTTCGCGGACCAGGGGCGCCGCCGCCTCGATCAGCATGTCGGCGCCCTTGTAGGGCACGAGCCGGCCGGTGAAGACGAGCCGGATCGGTCGCGTCACCGGGCCCTCGACGCAGGCGCTGAAGCGCCCCGGGTCGACCGCGTTCTCCGGCACGTAGACGCACTTGTCGCGCCAGCGCGCGTCCACCTGGAGGAAGGTGTCCCGCGATCCCACCAGGATGGCCGCCGCGTTTCGTCGCGTCGCGCCGTGGCCCGGCAGCAGGCGGTAGGCGCCGCGCACGTAGGAGAGCCACTCGCGCTCCTTGCGGCGGACGTCGTCGAAGCCGGCCGGCCAGGGCACGCCGCCGTTCAGCGGACCCAGAACGAACGGCACGCCGGCCCGGCGGCAGAAGCCGGCCAGCAGGCTCGGCGTGGTGGGCGACAGCGGCGTGATGCGGTGCACCAGGTCGAACTCGCCGCCGCGCAGGCGCGACCCGAGCTGGCGGGCGAGCAGCCGCTCGAACCAGTAGTAGGAGAGGGTGCCGAGCGCACTCATGGTGGTCCAGCCCTTGCCCTGTCCGCCGCGCACCGCGCTCGCCAGCTTGTACAGGCGCGCGGCCACCGCCTCCGAGTCGATGGCGGTGAAGTCGCGACCTTCGACGAGCCCGGCGCGCAGGAAGGCGTCGCGGTTGCGCACCTGGGTCACCACGTGCACGTCCGCCACCTCGGCCAGGGCCCGACCGTGCGACCAGCCCTCGAGCGGCACGCTCTGCCACTCCGGGTTGGCGTGTTCGGCGATCAGCAGGACGCGCGGTCGAAACAAGGCGTCCGGAAGGTATATGCTCCGCCGCGCCATGGCCCATGCCGCGCGATCCGGGCTCCTGCTGCTCCTCGTCCCGCTCCTGGGCTGTGCGACCGCGCCCGCGCCCGAGGCGGCGGCGCCGGTGGCGGGCGAGATCCTCGGACCGCTGGCCGCCGACGTCCGCTCGGACCGCGCCTGGCTGTGGGCGCGCGCGCCGGGTCCCGGCGAGGTCGCCTTCGCGCTGACGTCGCCCCAGGCGCGGGCGCTCGGCACGGCCGTCGCCCGCGCCGGGGCGGACCACACCGTCGCGCTCCAGGCGACGGCGCTCGCGCCCGACACCGCGTACGCCTACGAGGTGCGCCAGGGCGAGAGCGTGGTCGGCGGCCGCTTCCGCACGGCGCCGTCGCCGGCGTCGCCCGCGCCGGTGAGGGTCGCCTTCGGCGGCGACCTGGCCGGGCAGAACGTGTGCCGCGACGCGACCCGCGGCTTCCCGATCTTCGAGGCGGTGGCCGACCGCCGGCCGCACCTCTTCCTCGGCCTGGGCGACATGATCTACGCCGACGGCGTCTGCGAGCCGCGGGGCCTGTACGGCAACGCACAGGTTCCCGGCGGGTTCGATGCGTCCGGCGGGCTGGCCGACGTGCGCGCCCACTGGCGCTACGCGCGCCGGGACCCGGCGCTGGCGCGGCTGCTGGCGTCGGCGGCCTACGCGGCCGTGTGGGACGACCACGAGGTGGTGAACGACTTCGATTCCTCCGAACCGCGGCTGCCGGACGGTCTGCGCGCCTTCCGCGAGTACAACCCGGTCGACGCCGGCGGCCGCGATGCGCGCCTGCACCGCAGCCTTCGCTGGGGACGCCACCTGGAGCTCTTCCTGCTCGACACGCGCCAGTACCGCGACGCCAACACGCGGCCCGACTCGCAGCGCAAGACGCTGCTCGGCCCGGCGCAGCTCGACTGGCTGATCGGCGGGCTGCGCGGCTCGGACGCCACCTGGAAGGTGGTGGTGTCGAGCGTGCCGCTGGCGGTTCCCACCGGCGCCGACGACACGCGGCGCGACGGCTGGGCCGGCTACGAGGGGGGCACCGGCTTCGAGGCCGAGCTGCGCACGCTGCTCGACGCGCTCGGGCCGTCGCGGCTGGGGTCGCTGGTGTGGATCACCACCGACGTCCACTTCGCCCAGGTGCTCCGCTACCGCCCGCTGGCCGATCGTCCCGAGGTCCGCATGCACGAGGCGATCGTCGGTCCGCTCCAGGCCGGCCTCTTCCCCAGGCGCGAGCTCGACCCCTCGCTGCGCCCCGAGGTGCTGTTCTTCCACGGTCCGGAGAGCGCGTCGGCGGTGGGCGGTTTCGACGAGGCGCTGCGCTGGTTCAACTTCGGCGAGCTCGAGGTCGACGCGGGCGGCGCGCTCACGCTCCGGGTGCTGGGGGTGCGGGGCGAGGTGCTCTTCGAGCACGCGCTGCCGGCACCCTGAGCGCGCGCTCGAGGCGCGCCACGCCCACGTCCCAGAAGGCCTTGCGGCCCTTGCCCTCGCCGACGAAGTGGTAGCTGGTGGTTCCCGCGTCGACCGGACCGATGATGCGGTAGGAGGGTGGCAGCCGCGCAGCGCCCAGGTCCGACATCAGGAGGGCGTGGGTCGTCTGCTCGTCCCGGTTCGGGTCGACCGGGCCGGACCTGGCCGCGACCCGCTCGAAGTAGCGCTCCACGCGGTCGAGGCGCCGCCGGTAGCCCTCGACCGGTACGTGCAGCACACCCGAGTTCACGCAGCTCCGCACCCGGTGGCCGGCGAAGCGCTCCAGGCTCGGGCGCGACTCGGCGTAGGCGTCCTCGTAGTCGGAGCTGAAGCAGGGCTGGCCCGAGGCGAGGTAGGCGAGCAGCCGGTCGGGCCGCCGGAAGAACAGCACGTCGCTGTCGAGCAGCAGCAGGGTCGGCGAGCGCGCGACGAACAGCGGATCCCACAGCTTGCGCGCGCAGTAGAACCCGGGCGTGCGGCGGGCGCGCCGGCTGGCCGGCCAGGGCGCCAGGGCGGCGTCGATACGCGCGTCGTGCTCCGGTTCGTCGAGGACGCGGATGCCCTCGAAGTAGCGCCCGTAGAGCTCGCGGTGCTCGTCGGTGAGCGTGCCGTCTCCGTGCACGACGACGCGGGGGCGCAGGCCCGAGAACGCCACGAAGCTCTCGATCGACCACAGCGACATCGGGACGTCGCGGGCGCAGACCAGCGTGTGCAGCTCGACCGGATCGCGGCCCAGCGTCAGGGGAGGGCGTGGTGCCGGGAGCCGGCCGCGCGGCCGGCGCGTCAGTCGACGCACCTCGCGTACGAGCTTGTTGGTGGCCACGCGGGCCGACGCTAGCAGACCCGCAGCAGGGTTCCGTCAGCCCTGCCCGTCCGATGGACCCGAAGTGACGCCCCTCGGCCTGCCCATTCCCGGTGATCCGCGCGCGCGCCGCGTGGCCCGGGTGTTCCGCGCAGACCCGTCGGACGCCGGCTAGCCGATCAGCCCGGCGCCGAGTAGCGCACCCCCGAGCACGACCGCGCCGTAGACCGTGGCCGGCAGCACCGCGAACCAGAAGAGCGCGCGACCGCGGCGCAGGTCGTAGCTGGAGATCGCGGCCCGATAGGCGACGAACATCGAGAGGAACGGGGCGACGAGCGCCGTCAGTGCGAACGTCTCGGCGCCGTACCAGGTCGCGGCCGGGGTCGGGGAGCGGATCGTCTCCACCACCGTGAGCGCGACGATCGGAACGCTGGTGACCGAGGTCGCCAGCAGGGCGATCCGACAGGAGAGCTTTCCGTCCGGCGCGGTGGCGCCCGAGAAGCGGAGGCGGAGCCAGTACCAGCCGCCCATCAGGAAGTAGCTCAGGGGCGCGGCGATGAGCGCTCCTCCCAGAACGCGTCCCCAGTAGATCGCCCAGGTCTCGGGGAGCGACGGCTCGCCGCCGCCCGCGATCGTGCGCAGCCCCGCCATGTCCATGCGATCGATGACCTGCTGGGCTCCCAGGAGGGCGAGCAGCACCGCCATCGCGGTCCCGCCAAGTCGTTGGGCTGCGCGCGGGAAGAACTGCTCCGGCCGGAGGACGAGGTCGATCCAGGGGGGCATGTCGTCGCGGTCGGGCTGCGTCGTCGCGCCCGGGATCTCGGCGCTCACCGGCGTTCCTCCGTGCTCGCCTCGATGCCGAACCAGATGCGGGTCTGGTCGAGTGAGCGATCGAGGAATCGATTGAAGGCTCCGAGCTCGTCGTCGCGCAGGACGCGCTGCGGGAGGTCGACCTCGGTGGCGACGCGGAGGGCCTGGGAGTCGATCAGGTGGTATCGGCGCCGGACCGAGCCCAGATCGGAAGCGAGCTCGAGATCCGCTCCGACGAAGCGGACGCGCACGTCGTTGCACAGCCGGTACTCGTTCCGCGACGAGAGACGCAGTCCGAGCATGCGGTAGGGATGGTGATGGTTCTCGTTCCGGAAGAGCTGGGCGTAGTGGGACAGCCACGCGTCCGTCTCGGCCCAGTGGGTGTGCTCGGCCAGGGGCGAGCGCCCCTCGAAACGGGTGGTCGAGACCAGCTCGACGTTCGCCGACGGATCGTCCAGGCCCGAAGTGGACACCTCGGGCTCGATGTCGCCCATCACTTCGGCGTAGCTCTCCTTCAGCCAGCGGGAGCGATCCGAGTCGCTCAGGCTGATCAGCTCGGCCCGCATCCAGCCGGCGGCGGGGCCCACGAAGCGCCGGGTCAGGCGTTCGAGGATCGCGCCGTCGCACGCCACCTCGTTGAAGGCCTCGACCTCGATGCGCCATCCGTGTTCGAGCCGCGGCAGCAGCTCGGGCCGCGCCGCGTCCGGTCGCAGGGGGAGCGCGACCGCGCCGCCGATCGACACCGGGAGGTCGCCGGTCACCGAGTAGGGATCGGTCAGGTCGATGCAGAGCGTGTCGCCGTCGACCGATGCGCACACGATCATGTGGTCGAAGTAGCGCCAGCTGGGATGGATCAGGCGGTCGAGCGAGTACCGGTCCGTCGCGACCAGCACCGGGTACGCGGCAACACGTGCACGGTCGGCCAGCGCGAGGAACAGCGCGACCTTGTCCTTGCAGTCGCCGAAGCGGCGCGCGAGCGTCTCGCTGGCGTCGTGGGGGACGACGGCACGCGTCCCGTGCTCGAAGGCCACGTAGCGAACACGGTCGGCGACGAAGCGGTGGATGCGCTCGACGCGCTCGCGGGCGGTGCCCCGCTGCAGCCCGAGCTCGTGGTCGAGGGCCTCGATCCCGTCCCGGGCCGCGGCGGCCTTCAGCACGATCCCGCGCTCCCGCGCCGCCAGCTCGGTCCAGCTGGCCGGCGCACCGACGGTCAGGTGCGGCAGCTCGTCCGACCAGTTCACCACGGGGTCGTAGGGCAGCGGCGAGATCAGTGCCCGCGAGCAGCGAAGGCTCCCGGGTCCGCTCGCGCAAGCCAGCTGGGGGTCGTCCTTCGCCCAGGTGGGAGCGTCGGTGCGATCCGCGTCCCACGAAACGCTCACCTCGAACAGCTCGGTCGGTTGCAGGAGCTGCGGGAAGTAGATCCTGGACCAGTGCAGCGGCCACTTCGTCAGGTCGATCTCCTCGCGGATCACGAGGACGAGCGTCGCTCCGGGGCGAAGGCCGGCGAAGGGGAAGACGAGGCGCTGGACGTCGCTGAAGACGTCCGGGTCCGCCTCGGACGTGACCTGGAGCGTGGCCGGGTCGAAGTCGGCGATCGCCCCGTCGGGCAGCTCGACCCAGGCCTCTTCCAGCGAGACGTTCGCGGCCTGCGCCCGAACGCTGCGCGTCAGGTTGCCGTGATCGCGCACGCCCACATCGTTCAGGAAGCGCCGGACCAGGATGGTGCGTTCGCTCAATCCGTCTTCGGCGTCGAGAACGAGCTCCGTGCTGCGCACGACGTCGACGAACGGATGTCCCGCCCGCGCCAGCTCGCCCAGGCGCGCCGGCAGGACCTGGCGGGCGCTGCCGGGGACGCGAGTCTCCCGGCCCGGCCGCTGCTCGATCCGGAGCCAGTCGGGCGTCTCGGCACGGGCGAGCACGGGCAGGGCGAACCCGAGCGCCAGGAGCAAGGCGGCGGCCCGACTCACGAGCCGTCCCCCGTGTCCGACCCGCGCACAGCGGCGCCGCCCGGTTGCAGGCTCGAGACGATGGCGTCGAGGGAGTCCGTCTCCTCCGGGGTGCCGGATGCGTAGCCCACGACTTCGACCACGCCGTCGTCGAGGACCGCGGTGAGGACCAGGTAGCGCGCTCGCGTGAACGCATTGCCGCCCACGTCGTAGCGTGCGAGGGACGCGGGCAACGGCTCGCGCTGCGAGAGGAAGTAGCGTCGCTCCCGCATGCCGGTGAGCGATTCGTTCGCGCGCACGATGTCCCGGCGCCCATCCACGATCGCGTCGATCGGGCTGTCGGGCGGGTGCACGTAGACGATCACCCAGCTGAGGAGGTCGTCGCTCATCAGCTCGAGGTCCGCATCCTCGTCCCCGATCGTTCCCGGAGCGATGCTCCTCCAGCGCGGGTCGCCGATCGTGAGCGTGTAGGCGGCCTTCGTCCCCGTGGCCACGTCGTCGCGGCCGCCGAGGAGGACGCTGGCTCCCTGCGAGTCGGTCAGGTACGCGAGCCACCCGCTGAGGGGAAGGCCGACGACGACGGTCCCGACGGCGAGGACCCTGCGCCAGACGGCCGGCGGCTCGTCGGGGGTGGGGATCGCGTGCGCGGCGCCCTGTCGTCGAGCCCGGTCCAGGCGGTACGCCACCAGCGAGAGGGGGATCGGCATCAACGACACGGCCGGCGCAACGAAGCCGCTGATGGGCGAGAGCAGGAGGACGAGGGCGATGGCGGCGTGCAGCGCCGCCGGAAACAGCGTGGCCAACGGGTTCGCCGGCGCTCCGGTCCGGGCGCGGGAGGCGAGGTCGTAGAGCACGAGACACGCGACGGGCGCGGCGATCGACCCGAGGGCCCAGGCGGCCGCTCCGGCCCGGTCGCGCCCCGCCACGTCCTTCGCCCTGCAGTAGATCCAGAAGAGCGCGTAGCCACCGCAGGTGGCCACGCAGAGCAGGTACGTCGAGACGGCGGCTCTCACGCCGTCAGCGCAGCACCTTGTTCGCGATCTCGCCCAGCAGGTGGATGCGCTCCGGGTTGTGTCCGTTCACCGGAAGGTCGACGGCCAGGCCGTCCAGGCCCTTCGCCACGGCGTCCTGGAGGATCTCGCCCACCGTGTCCGGATCTCCGCAGATGAGCGCCGACTTCGCGGCGTCGATCACCGCTTCGGGCCAGCCCTTCGCCTCGGCGATGGCGCGGAAGTCGGCGTCGAGCTCCTCCTGGGTGGGCGCCACCGCGATCATCTGGAGCTTGGTGACCGTGATCTCGGAGCGGTCGCGTCCCAGCCGCTCGCAGTGGGCGGCCAGCGCCTCGAGCTTGCGCGGGATGTCGGCGTTGTCGCCCACCAGGTTCGACTCGTCCGCGTACTGGGCGACCATGCGCAGCGTCTTCTTCTCGCCCTGACCGCCGATCATGATCGGAATCTTCGAGACGGGCGCCGGCGAGTTGATGGCCTCGGCAACGCGGTAGTGCTTGCCGTCGAGCGTGGGCCGCTCGCCTCGCAGCATGGGGAGGATGATCTGGAGCGCCTCCTCCAGCTTCTCGAAGCGGTCGCTGAAGGTGCCGAACTCGAAGCCCAGGTCGACGTGCTCCTTCTCGAACCAGCCGCAGCCGATGCCCAGCGTCGCGCGGCCACCGGACACGTGGTCGAGGGTGGTGATCGTCTTGGCCAGCAGCGCCGGGTTGCGGTACGAGTTGCCCGTCACCAGCGCCGACAGCCGCACGCGCTCGGTGTGCTGGGCCAGCGCCGAGAGCATCGAGTAGCACTCGAACATGGGCTCTTCCGGCGCGCCCAGCCCGGGCAGCTGGTAGAAGTGGTCCATCACGAAGACGCGGTCGTAGCCCGCCGCCTCCGCCGCCTTCGCCTGGGCGACGACGTTGTCGAAGATCTCGGCCGGGGCGACGCCCGGGTACGTGAAGTTGGGGATCTGGTAGCCGAGTCGGGTCATGAGTTCCTCCGGGGCGCCGGAACACGGTACCACGACGGCGTCGGGCTCCGACCGTCGTTGATGTGCGGGCGGCGGGCCGCTACCAAGGGCCCCGGGAGGTGAGCGTCGATTCGCGCAGCATCGCGCCAGTCGATCAGGTGGGTCGTCGCCACTGCGGCGATCGGCGCCGGCATGGCGGCCGCCACCGCCTGGGTCCTCGCCTGGATCGCCGTGTACCGGTCGCAGTTCCCGCTGCTGTCCCCGGCGGAAAGGCTCCGGATGGCGCTGGAGTGGTCCGTCGCCGCCGGCGCCGGTGCAAACCTGCTTGCGCTCGTCGTCGCCGCGCTCGCCACGCCGGTGCGCTCGCGCCGGGCGCGCCGCTGGCTG
>JBNLVK010000285.1:0-21640 GCA_050618055.1 Myxococcota bacterium | reverse complement strand
CGACCGCCGACCCCTCACTCCCCGGGCCCCGCGACGGTCAGGTGGAGCACCGCCCGACGGCGGCCGTCGGCGTCGACGAGCGCGTTCAGCCGGTCGTCGAAGAAGGCGGCCAGGTTGCGTGCGGCCAGGCCCACGGCCTCGCAGGCCAGGTAGATGCGCTGCCCCACGGCGCCGGCTTCGATGCAGAGGTCGCGCCAGGCGCGCTGGCCGGAGCGGGCGACCGCCTCTTCGACGTGACCGACCATCAGGAACGCGAAGGCGGCCTCCGACGCCATCGCCTGGCCCAGGCAGGCCTCGCGCAGCTCGCCGGAGAGATCGCCCGCGCGCAGCGGCGCGAGGGCGCGCGAGCCCGGTCGCGCCCGGTAGAGCCCGGGAGCAACGCCGGCGACGCGGTGGACGAAGACGAGGAGCTCGATGCCCGGCGCCCGCACGAGTGCGCCATGGCCGACCGCGGCCTCGAGCACGGTCCCCAGGTCGCCGGCGGCGGCGGGCTCGCGGCGCAGGCGCCTGGCAGAGCGGCGCTGCTCGATCAGCGGCTCCACGCGGCGGCCCGTCGCGGGGCGGCCGGGTAGCGGGACCTCCGGTGCTGCGGAGCCACCGGCCGGGGCGAACGCCGCGTCGGACGACGGTGCGTTGGGCACGGCATCCCGCGGCGGCCCGAGGGACGGGAACAGCTTCGTCGCCTCGTGGTAGCGCTCGGGCGGATCGTCGGCGGCCTCCGGCAGCACGCGTCCCACCGCATGGGCCTCCGCCAGACGCCGGCGGCCCGCGCCGGGCGGACGCGGCCCCGAGCGCCCCAGCAGATGGACGGCACACACCGCCTCGCGCAGCCCGTCGACGCCGACCATGCGGTTCAGGCGATCGTCGTGGAAGCGCAGGGGACCCCACTCGGCCAGGCCCGCCGAGGCGGTCGCGAGCCGGAGGTTCTCGCCGATGTGACCCGAGTCGATCAGGGCGTAGCGATAGCCGCGGTTGGCGTAGCGCACGCGGTAGCGCAGGAACACGTTGGTCAGGATCACCGCGCAGGCGGCGCCCCCTGCGCGCGCGGGCTCTTCGAGGGCGTCGGCCAGGGTGTCCGCAGCGCTGGCCGGCGCGCCGACGGCGAAGAGCGCGTCGTCGAGCGGCGCGTAGTAGTAGACGCCGGACGCGAGGCCGGTCACGTTCCGCGCCACCACGTACACCTCGCCCGCGTAGAGGGCTCCGGCGGACGGCGCCGCGCGCAGCGGCAAGCCTTCCGGACTGCGGCCCGTCACGCCGTTCGAGGCGTGCAGCAGCCGCGAGAGCTCGCCCAGGGAGATCGGCTCGCGCGCGAAGCCCGGCGCCGGCGCGGCGCGGGCCAGGGCGTCCTCCAGGGCCAGGGCCGGCGCCTCGGGACGCGCAGGCAGCGGAATGCGACGCGCGTCGGGGTAGATCTTGAAGGGACGCGGCCGCTGCAGGAGCCGTCGCAACCGCTTGCCGACAGCGCCGGCCGGCGTGTTGCGCGTGGCGCGATGGATCTCCGCCGCAAGCTCCGCCGCCTTCTCCACGGCGGCCCTCACCGCGCCCGGTGCGGCCAGCAGCAGAGCCGACACGCGCAGACCCCACGCCAGCAGCCGACGCCGCGTGAGCGAGCCCGCCATCGGGACACTCTAGCGTGGCGACGTGGACCCTCCTCGACGGGCTTTCGTGCTCGGCCTCTTCGGAACCGGGCGCCGGGGCCGTCAGCGCGGCGCCTTCCCCGCCGCGACCGAGCCGGACGCCCCGACCAGGCCCTCCAGGCGCTCGATCGCGTCGGGCGGGCCGAGCGCGAGCAGGCGGTCGCCCCCCTGCAGGCCATGGTCGGCGGGCGGGTTCGAGCGCACCACGCCTGCGTGCTCGACCGCCAGCACGGTCGCTCCGGTGCGGGCGCGCACGTCGAGGTCCGCCAGGCTCGCGGGCGAGAACCCCGCCGGCAGCGTCACCCAGTGGGTGGCGACCTCCTCCAGCAGCTCGACGAGCCAGGGGTCGAGGATCGTGTCCGGCGAGCGCAGGAACTCGTAGCCCTCCTCGCGAAGCTCGGCGGCGAGGCGCGCCACCGACTCCTCGGGCACACCGCAACGCTGGAGCGTCTCGACCAGCATCTGGAGCGTCGACTCCACCTCCTCGGCGACCACCTGGCTCGCGCCCGCGGAGGCCAGGTCGTCCACGTGCTCCACGAAGCGCGTGCGCGCGATGATCGGCACCTCCGGCGCGAGTCTGCGCACCATCGCCGCCACCTGGCGGGTGGCGATCGCGTCGCTGATCGCGATCACCACGAGTCGCGCACTCCCCACCGAAATCTTCTCGAGGATCGCGCGGCGGGTCGCGTCGCCGTAGAGCACCGGCTCGCCGCGCTCCTGGGCCTCGGACACCGCCGCGGCGTTCGCCTCGACCGCCGCGTAGCGGAAGCCGCGCGCCTTCAGCACCCGGGCCAGGGTCTTGCCCGCGAAGCCGAAGCCCACGAGCGCCACGTGCCCGGCGAGGGCGGGCTCCCGCTCGCCGGACGTTTCGGGCTCCAGCGCCTCGCTTGCGCGCGCGGCGAGCCGCGGCGAGTAGTCCACCAGGAAGGGAGTGGCCACCAGGGTCACGATCGACCCGGCCACGAAGACCTGCTGGAGTGCGGGTTCGAGCAGCCCGATCCGGCCCGCCTCGGCCGCCAGCACGAAGGAGAACTCCCCGGTCTGGGCGAGGGCGAGGCCGGCGAGGATGCCGAGCCGCAGCCCCTCGCGCAGCACCAGCGCGACGATCACGATCACGAGCCCGGCCTTCAACACGATCACCGTGGCGGTGTAGGCGGCGATCCCGGCGGCCTGCTCCGCGGCCGCGACCGGATCGAAGAGCATGCCCACGGCGACGAAGAAGACGCCGAGCAGCAGCCCGCGCAGCGGGATCACCTCGGCGAAGAGCTGGTGTGCGTAGGGCGAGGCCGAGAGCACGAGCCCGCCCACGAACGCGCCCACGGAGAGCGTGAGGCCGATCCACTCGGCGATCACCGCGGAGCCGATCACCACCAGGAAGGCGGTCATCGTGAACACCTCGCTCGAGCGCATTCGCGCCGCGTAGGCCAGCACGCGCGGGATCAGGAAGCGCGCGACCGCGTAGAACACCGCGAGCGCCGCACCGGCGCGCAGCAGCGCGAGCGCGCTGCCCGCGCCCGCCTCGCCCGCGGCGAGCACCGGCAGCAGCAGCAGGAAGGGCACGATGCAGAGGTCCTGGAACAGCAGCACGCCGATCACGATCTGACCCTGGGGCGTGTCGATCTCGCCGCGCTGCTGGAGCAGGCCCATCACGAGCGCGGTGCTCGACAACGCGACCAGCGCGCCCACCACCAGCGCGGAGGGCCAGGTGAGCCCGAGCCACACCGACCCGGCGGCGACGCCCGCGAGCGTGAGCGCCACCTGGAGCCCGCCCGCGAAGACCGCCCAGCGCCACATGCGCCGGAGGCGCTCGAGCGGGAGCTCGAGGCCGATCTCGAACAGCAGCAGGATCACGCCGAGCTCGGCGAGGCTGCGCACGCGCTCCGGATCGTCGACCAGCGCGAAGCCGCCGGGACCGACCACGGCGCCCATCACCAGGAACGCGGCGATCGGCGGCAGGCGCAGCCGTTCGAACACCGCGACCCCGGCTGCCGCCAGCGCGACCAGCAGCAGCAGGTCCACCAGGAAGCGGTGATCGTCCATCGTGTGCGGCGAGCGCCCCCTTCCAGCGGACCCTGTGGACGGTCGGGATCAGCCGTCGCCGGCTTCGAGCGCCTCGAGCACCATGGCCGGATGGTCGGCCGCCCTGGCGACGCGCTTCCAGTGCCGGCGCACCTTGCCGTCGGCACCGATCCAGACCGTCGAGCGGATCACGCCGGTCGTCTTCTTGCCGTACATCATCTTCTCGCCGAAGGCGCCGTACCTGGTCATCACCTTCCTGTCCGGATCGCAGAGCAGCGGGAACGGCAGGTCGTACTTGTCGACGAACTTCTGGTGCGATGCCTCGTCGTCCGGCGAGACGCCGAGCACCGTCGCGCCCTGCTTCTGGATCCTCTTCCACAGCTTCCGGAAGCCCTGGGCCTCCTTGGTGCAGCCGGGCGTGTCGTCGCGCGGGTAGAAGTACAGGATCACGTCCTGCCCCTTCAGGTCCTTCAGCGCGACCTTCTTCCCCTGGTGGTCCTTCAGCGTGAAGGCCGGCGCGGCCTTCCCCTCCTCGATCGGCACGAGCAGCTCCCCCGTAGCGCGCGTCGGGGCATTCTACGCGAGGGTCCGGGCATCGGAAGCGGACGGAGAAGAAACGTCGGGGCTACGGGGAGTTACGGATCCCGCAACCTACGGAAGACCCGCTGGCTGCTCGGTCGCGCAGAACCAGCGGTAGTTCTCGATCAACTGGCAGAAGTCGGGCCACATCGACGCGAACCGGGGATCCGCGGCGATGGACTTGGGATCCGGAACGGCGACGGTCGGGTAGTAGTTGATCCAGATCACCCGCTTCAGGTCTCCGTGGTCCCGTACGGCCCAGAGGAACCTGCGGCCGCCCAGCGTCTCCGCGTACTCGGTCTGCACCCGCGCATTCGCGACGAGCGCGTCCCAGTTCTCGGGCTTCACGTCGAGGATGTTGACCCCGTAGTAGGGCGCCGGAGTCTGGGCGAGTTCCATCTGCACCGTCATTCCCCACGTCACCATCTCGTGTTCCGGGAGCGCCATGATTTCCTCCGCTCCTACTACAACGGGGCTTCCGAGGGATTCTCGCTCGAGCAGAACCACTCCCAGCGCTCGACCAGTGCGCACAGGTTGATCCAGTACTCCTGCAATTCGGGCGCCTTCCAGACCTCGTGGGAGTTGAGTGCGCCGACGTTCTCGGGGTAGTAATTGACCCAGAGGACCCGCCTCGTCGCGCCGAAGTCGCGGACGGTCCAGAGATGCGAACGACCTCCGAGGCCGTCCCTGACCCCGGCATGCGTGATCCGGATCTGCTCGATGAAGGGATCCCAGTTCTCCGCGTTCACGTCGATGATGTTCACGCCGTAGTACGGCGCGGGAGTGTCCCGGAACTCCTCGGCGAACCGGAACATGAGCACCTTCGCTTCGACGGCCGGCAGCCCCATGGATCGCTCTCCTCGTCTGGATCTCGGGATCATTGTGAACGAACGACGCCTCGCGTCCAAGCGTCCCCGAGAGTACCGCGCCGCTGTATGGTCCTGGCGTGAAGACGCCACTTCGATGGTTCGCACGCCCGACGCTCCTCGCCATGTCGCTCGTCGCGCTGGTGCTCGCCAGCTGCCTCTCGCCGCGCGCCGCGGGCGAGGACCGCCTGCCGGTGCGGGTGATCACCGGCGATGCGACCGCCCTGCGCTCGCTCGGGCGCGACCTGGCCGCGATCCTGCCCGGTCCCGGAGCGGGAGCAGCGATCGGCATCGTCCACGACGAGCAGACCACGCTCACCCTCGTCGGTTCACCGGATCTCTCGGCGAACACGCTCTTCGAGTTCGGGTCGGTCACGAAGATCGTCACGACCCAGCTCGGCGGGGCGTGAGAGGGACCTGCTCATGGCGAGCGTGGACCCTTCCGAGCCCGCGCCAGACGGCCGCCGGTGTCAGGCGGCGTACGCCGCCGGTTCGACGGCGAAGGCCAGCCCGGCCAGCTTCTCCCCCCGGACGTGGCGAGCGGCGTTCTGCCGGGCGATGCGCGCGAAGAGGCGGAGCGCCTCGACGTCGTCCTGGTCGGTCGTATCGACCGCCAGGTGCTCGAGCAGCAGGTCCCGGCGCAGGGCGGCGACGGTTGGACGATGCCAGAAGGAGGCGTTCAGCTCCGTGTCGCCGTAGAAGGACCGGTTCGCCACGTTGGTCGAACCGATGGTGGCCCAGACGTCGTCCACCAGGGCCACCTTCGAGTGCACGTAGATGTTCTGGTGGCCGCCGCCCGGCAGGCTCTGTGCGATGGCCGCCAGCGTGAAGTTCTCGTGCTCGCCGAGCGCGGCCAGGGTGGCGAAGAACGCCGCGTTCTTCGGGTCCTTGCGTCCGGCGATCATCTCGCTGTTCTCGGCCCGCGGCGCGACGAAGACGACCTCCACCCCACGCTCGAGCGCCGCCTTCAGCCGGTCCACCACCTCCGGCGAGCCGATGGCCTGGTCCTCGACGTAGATGCTCCGCCGCGCGGCGTCCAGCGCCTGCCGGTACTGGTCGACGACGCTGAACTCGCCCGCGTGGATGTCGAAGGGCGCCGTTCCCGGCGCGGGCCGTCCGTCGCGATAGCGCCCTCGGCGGACGGTGCGCTGGATCTGGACGGGGACCTCTCCGACGCGGGCGGACGAGACGCGAGGGAAGGGCAGCGGGTCGTCGAGGCTCCCTTCCGGCCACGACCCATCGGGCTCGTCGCGGTCGCTGGCCTCGTTCCAGCGCTGGACGAAGTTGTGGTGGACGTCGGTCGCGGCCGGCCCCTGGATCTCGACGTAGACGTCGTGGGTCGTGCCGCCCTCCCGGAACGGATGGCCGACCGGCACGCACGAGTTCGGGTTCAGGTTGATCCCGCCGACGAAGCCCACCTCCCTCTGCTCGCCGGCGTCGACGATCCAGCTCTTCTGGTGCTGGCAATAGGCGCCGTGGGCCTGGTCCCAGCGCGCGAGGAACCTCGAGCCCCGCGCACGGAGCATCGCCCGGTCCTTCTCCGTCCCGGCGAAGTGCACGTCCGGCTGGATCTCGGCGAACTGCCGATGACGCCAGAAGAGGACCCGCACGTCGAGGCCGCACTCGACGGCCGCGTCCAGCACGTCGAACAGGCTTCCCCGCCCGTCGGGCATCTCGAAGCCGGGATAGTGGAAGGCGACCGTCGCCCAGACACTCTTCCGGGCAGCCTCGACGGCTTCGCAGATCCGCCGGAAGGCCGGCTCCCCATCGACGAGCGGAGCCACGCGGTTGCCGTCGCGGATCGGGTAGGAGCCCGAGTCGACGAAGGGAATGTAGTCGCCGTCGCGCTGCACGGGCCTCCTCGCTCGCGGGCGCCGGGCGAAGATGGCGCAACGCGACGCCCCGGGCCACTCGGTCGTCCCCCGTCGACCCCCTCGCCTCTCGTGCCGTGCCCGACTTCGCTAGTCGCCCTTGTGGCCGCTTACGCGAACCAGGATGCCCGGGATGAATTCGCGGGCCACGACTTCGACGAAACCAGCGTCGTGGAAGTAGCCGATGCAGTCGCTGCGCGTGTGGGTGGTTCCCGTACTGTTCGACAGGGCCTCGAGCAGCCCCCAGATGGCGGCGTCGGTCGGGCCCGAGCGATCGTCGTCCAGCATCTCGCCGATCAGGTGCATCTCGCCGCCCGGAAGCAGCGCGCCGTGCACACGGCGGATGACTTCCCGAATCACCTCCGGGCCGTACTGCGGGAGATTGCTCGCCATCACCGCGACGTCGCAATCGCTCGGGAACGGGTCTCGTGTGAAGTCGCCCGGCTGGGCGCTCACTCTGTCCGCGACGCCGCGCTTCGCAATGTACTCGCCGGCCACCACGGCGACCCGGGGAAGATCGAAGACGACCGCGGAGAGCCCTTCGAACTTCTGCACGGCCGCGATCGAGTAGGCGCCCGAGCCGCCGCCCAGATCCAGGAGCTTCTTGCGGCCGGTGAGGTCGACTTCGCGTACGAACCGGCGCCCGGCGCCGAAGCCGACGCTGCTCGTAGCCTCGTGGTACCGGCGCGCCTGCTCGACCGTCATGGTTTCGTAGTCGCCGGTGGGCCTGACCGGGGACGTATCGCGCAGGTACTTCGAGAGCTCTCCCCAGCGCTTCCAGTCCCGGTGCGCGAAGCCGAGCCAGGCGGCGGCGTAGCTGGGCTCTCCCTTCACGAGGAAGCGCGCCACGTCGTCGGCGTTGTGGTAGCGCCCATTCTCCCAGCGAAGGAGCCCGCAGGCGCTGCACATGGTCATCAGACGATCGGCGTTCAGCTCGGTGATTCCAGCGTGACGTGCGAAGGCCGCCGGGGTGTCGTGTCCTACCGCGACAGCAGTGAAGAGCTCCAGCTCGATGGCCGCCTGCAGGGCCGCACTCTCGATGAAGGATCGGGCGATCTTCTGCAGGCGCACGGTGGTCGGGCGCGACGCGGGCGAGTTCCCTTCCTTCATCACTCTGAATCCTCGTTCGCAAGCGTGGTCGGGTCCCTCAACAGACGGGCACCCTCGCTGCGGTGAAAGGCATCCCACTGCCGCCGATTGCGCGCGTCGGGAGCCTCGAACACGAAGGAGCTTCCGCCGTTGCGCACGCCGCCATCCACCAGAAGCTCGGCGCCCGTGATGTAGGCGGCCATGTCACTCAACAGGAAGACCACCGCTGCCGAGATCTCCGCCGCGGTCCCGTGGCGCCCCAGCGGGATACGCTTCGCGATGCCCCGCAAGCTCGCCCAGGCGCTCTCGGGGTAGCGGTCGAGCCCCCTGGTGTCGATGAAGCCCGGAATCACGCAGTTGACCCGCACGCCGGCGTGCGCCCACTCGCTGGCGGAGGTCATGGTGAGATTGGCGAGTCCCGCGCGCGCCGCACCGTTGTGTCCCATGCCCGGCATGCCGCGCGCGTAGTCGGCGCCGATGTGGACGATGGCGCCGCCGTGCTCCGCCATGCACTGTCGGTAGATCTCCCGCGACAGAAGGAAATAGCTGGTCAGGTTGTTGTGGATGACTGCATTCCAGCCGTTGAGGCTCAGGTCTTCGAGCCGGCTGGGGAACTGCCCGCCGTGGGCACCCACGAATCCGTCGATGGAGCCAGTCGCAGCCACCGCTCGTGCAACCAGATCGACGACGGCCTGCTCGTCGCGGAGTTCGGCCGTGAGGCAGTCTACGACCTGGCCGCCATCTTCGACGATCTCGTCACGCGTACGCTCGAGCCTTGCGAGGGTGCGGCCAGCCAGCACGAGATTCGCCCCGAGGAACGCGAGCTCGTGGGCGATACAGCGACCGAGCCCGCCGCCACCGCCGGCGACCAGGATCGTGCTCCCCTCGAACAGGCCGGGACGAAACCCGGACGCGTACGGCACGTGCGTCCTCCGCTCGGGAACCGGGCGGGCTCGAGGGCCTCTACCCTGGAGGGACCTTCATAGCGAAGGAATCCCGCGGAGACCGCGGCACATGTCGAGCAGGGACCCAGAGGGGTTCAGACCCCGCAACGGGGCGCTGCTCGCATCGCCCCCGGGGCCAGGACGGCCCGGACAGCGGTTCGAGTTCTCTGCGATGGTGGAGGCGGCGGGAATCGAACCCGCGTCCGCATGGTGCCCGGACGGCGCGTCTACGTGCGTAGTCCCTGCCCGTTTTCGGTGGGGCCAGTCGCAGGGTCCCGGAGAAGCGCCCACCTAGACAGACGTGGTTCTCGCCCCCGGATGCGGCCTGTCAGCGGCCGGGGACCAGTCCTCTGATGACGACCGCGACCCGCTAGAGGACGTCACGGACGGTCGTCGCTGGCTCTAGTTTCAGCTAGGCAGCGAGTGCGTAGTTGTCGTCGGCAAGTATGAGTTACCAACAGTGCCACCGGATTAACGAGGAAGATGACGCCCTCGGCACGCAGCGACGCCCTTCGACCACCCGTCGAAGCCATGTCGCCCCCGTACGAACGAAGGTAGGGCCGGATCCCCCCATGGCAAGCCCGGGCGCCCGACCGGTGAGATGCGCAGGCCCCCAGGGGCCGCGACTCAGGTCTGCACGCTGGCGCGCAGCTCGCGCGGCGAGCGGCCGGTCCAGCGGCGGACCGCCCGGGTCAGTGCCGACTGGCGGGCGTAGCCGAGCGAGGTGCTGACCGACGCCAGCTTCTCGCGGCTGCCCGCGAGCTGCGCCAGGGCCACCTCGCGGCGCACGTCCTCGAGGATCGCCGAGAAGCTGGTGCCCTCCTCCTTCAGCCGGCGCTGGAGCGTGCGCACGCTCGTGCCGGCGGCCCGGGCCAGGCGCGCCGACGTGACCTCGCCGTCGGCCAGCATGGCCGCCACCACGATGCGCGCCGACCCGGACAGGCTGGCGTCGCCGCGCAGCGCCTTCGGGTCGGGCAGCGCCATGCGCGCCAGCCGGTCGCGGGCCACGACGGGGAAGGCACGATCGGCCACCGACGCGTCGATGTCGACGGTGAGGACCTTGCCGTCGTGGCTCGTCCGCCCGTCGGCGAGCGCGCCGCCGAAGCGTCCGGCGAGGTGCGCGAAGCCGTGCTCCGGGTGGGGCAGCATCTCGACCCGGCGCAGCAGTGGCCCGGGCGCGCCGGTCATGCTGCACAGCGCCTGGATCATCGACGCGACGAACTGCTGCACGGTGTGCATGGCGTGGGGGTCGAAGCGCACCCCGAACGACTGGCGCACGCGCATGCCGTCGGGCCCCGGCTCGACCGCGATGTGCTCGTGGGTGGAGAAGGACGGCAGGGCGACCGCGACCCGGGTGAGCGACTCGCGCGGGGTGCGCGCACCGAGCGCCACCTTCCCCAGCATGGCCAGCTCGATCACGCTCGCCCCCGACACCACCCGCGCGCCGATGTCCGCGCCCTCGATGCGCGCCATCTCCCGGAAGAAGGCGGCCACGCTGTGGAGCGGAACCGGCTGGCCCAGGTCGTGGAGCCGGACCCAGCCCAGGTCGACCGCCGCCAGGCGCTCGCGCACCGGTCGGTCGTTCTCCTCCAGCCATCGGAGCAGCGGGAGCAGCGCCGCCGCCTGGATCATGGGCAGGACGCCCGCCATTTCCACTCCCGCAACCCACGCAACCCGAGGGAATTCCTCGTCGAACTAGCATTCCTGGCGCGCGAAGGGAAGTCGCCGGGAATCCCTCGGGAAACCATGTCGCGGGCCCCGTGGCCCGTCAACCGTGAGAGGTTCGAACGAGTCGCATGCACTCCCACCCTTCCCGCGCCTTCCCCGCCGCCCTGGTCCTCGCCGTCCTCGCGCTGCTCGTTCCGGTCGCGCCCCGCGCCCAGGAGCCGGCATCGCTGACCGGGGACGCCGACGAGTTCCGCAGCATCGCCGAGGAGGCCTACCTCTACGCCTTCCCCATGCTCGTCGCCTACAAGGTGCTGCACGACTACAACGTCGACCGCGACTCGGGCGCCTTCCGGGCCCCGTTCAACCGGATCGCCCGCGAGTCGCGCGTCTACACGCCGAAGGACACGGCGGTCAGCACGCCCAACAGCGACACGCCCTATGCCTTCGTCCAGCTCGACCTGCGCGCCGAGCCCATGGTGCTGTGCGTGCCCGAGGTCGAGAAGGAGCGCTACTACGACGTCCAGCTGACCGACATGTACACCTTCAACTACGGGTACATGGGCAGCCGCACCACCGGCAACGACGCCGGCTGCTTCCTGGTCTCGGGCCCGGGCTGGTCGGGCGAGACGCCGGAGGGCATCGAGAAGGCCTTCCAGAGCGAGACCGACTTCACCTTCGTCGTGTTCCGGACCCAGCTCTTCTCGCCCGACGACATGCCGAACGTCGAGAAGGTCCAGGCGGGCTACGCGGTGAAGCCGCTCTCGGCCTTCCTGGGAACCGACCCGCCGCCGGCGGCGCCGGCGATCGAATGGCCCGCCTTCACGAAGGCCGCCTTCGGCGCCGGCTTCCCCCGCTACCTGAACTTCCTGCTCCAGTTCGCCCCCGTCGAAGGCCGCGCCACGGCCGACCGCCCACTGCGCCAGCGCTTCGCGAAGATCGGCATCGGCGCGGGCAGGCCCTTCGACCCCGCGAAGCTCAGCGACGCGCAGCGGTCGGCGCTGGCCGCCGGGATCCAGGACGCCAACGCCAAGATCGCCGCGACCGCCGAGGGCGTCGGCGTGAGCGCGAACGGCTGGCGCATCGGCGCCGCGGCCGGCAGCCGCGACTTCTTCGGCGGCAACCTGGCGCTGCGCGCGGCCGGGTCGAAGCTCGGCATCTACGGCAACGACGCGGAGGAGGCCACCTACCCCTTCACCCGCGACGATGTGAACGGCGTGCCGCTCGACGGCAGCAAGCACGCCTACACCCTCACCTTCCCCGCCGACGCCATGCCGCCGACCAACGCCTTCTGGTCGGTGACCATGTACGACGGCGAGACCCAGCTGCTGATCGACAACCCGATCGACCGCTACCTGGTCAACTCGCCCATGCTGCCCGGCCTGAAGAAGAACCCGGACGGCTCGCTGACGCTCCACATCCGCCACGACTCGCCCGGCAAGGAGCTGGAGTCGAACTGGCTGCCCGCGCCCGCCGGCAGCATGTTCGTGGTGATGCGGCTCTACTGGCCGCGCAGCGAGGCGCCGTCGGTGCTGCCGCCCGGCAAGGGGAGCTGGACGCCGCCGGGCATCGTGCCGGTCACGAACACGCGCGCGCTGCGGGCGCGGCGCCCCGGCGACAAGTCGCTCGAGACGGTGATCCGCACCGACGAGCGCTACGGGGCCGATCCGGTCTTCCAGGGTCCGCGGGGCTGGCCCTACTGGAACCTGCTCGAGTACGCGAAGCCCATCCAGAACCCGAACCTGTGGCCCGACACCCAGTCGACCTACTTCCTGTCCCAGCTCTCGCTGCCGGCCGGCGCCCGCATGACGCTGAAGGGCGCGTTCCCCCAGGCCCGCTACTTCAAGCTGGCGCTCTACCGCGCCGAGCACGGCACCTTCGTGTCCACCGGCGAGGCGCTGGCGGCGAAGGACATCGAGCCGGACGCCGGATCCGGGAACCCGTTCCGCGTGGGTGCGAGCCGGCTGGCGTCCGAGCGCGACTACACGGTGCACCTGCTGGCGGAGCCGGCCCCGGAGAAGACGGAGGAGCGCCGTCCGAACACGCTCTACGCCGGCGACGACGGCGCCGAGCTCCAGCTCATCCTGCGCATCTACCTGCCCGACCAGGGCATGGACGGCGCCGGCTGGGCGCCGGGCGCCAGCGCGTCGGCCCGCCGCGGGCTGCCGCGCTACACCGGCCGGCTGGCCGACGGCACGCAGCTCTCGTCGGAGCAGGTGGTGGCCCGCTTCGCCCACCCCTTCACCGCGGCCACCAAGCAGCCGCTCTCCGCCGCCCAGTGGAGCGGCCTGGTGAACGCCAAGGGCAACGACCCCGCCCTCGACCCGGCCACGGCACCCGCCCGCGAGTCGGCGCGCTGGGAGAAGTACTGGACCTTCCGCCGCTCGATCGTGGGCTCGTTCCAGACGCCGGAGGAGCAGGCGAAGATCCCCTACCAGGGCGCGATCGACGGCGGCGGCGACCCGGCCACCCAGTACCTGTTCGTGCAGCTCTCGCGGAAGTTCGGTCCGGTGTACGTGGTGCAAGGCCGCATGCCGACCTTCCCGGACACCTTCGCCGGCGCCACCGGACGCGGCCTGGCCACCATGCCGGCGGCCCAGACCCAGTACTGGTCGGTGGTGAGCTGCGAGGCGGTGCCGTCGGGGAAGATCGTCGACGGCGTCACCGACATGCAGGTGCCCCTCGATGCCGACCGCCGCTACACGCTCGTCTACTCGCGCAAGGAGGATCGCCCACGCAACGCGACCCTCGAGAACGGCGTGGCGTGGATCGAGTGGAGCCCGCGCGGCGAGGGCATCGACGGCCCGACCAACCGCGAGGACTTCGGGATGCTGATGATGCGCGTGATGGCGCCGGATGCGGACTGGGCCGAGAGCCCGTCCAACATCACCGAGCCGGGCATGGAGGAGCGGGTGATGGGCCCGTACTTCCCGCGCGGCTACTACACCGACAAGAAGAGCTTCGAGAAGGAGGGACCCCGGTGAAGAGAACTGCAGTGCTGGCGACGCTGGGCGCCGCGATCCTGGGACTGGTGACCGCGCAGGGCGCCGCAGCCGAGGGCAGGACGCTCACGCAGAACGAGATCGCGGCCCACGGTCCCATTCCGGGCGACGTGAGCCTCTACGCGAAGGAGGTCGAGTGCACGCGCGAGCGACCGACCCCCGGCTACCTGTCGTCGATGAGCGCCGCCGAGATCTCGGACGCGACGCGCAGCGGCCTGTTCCCGTGCGCCAGCTTCACCGGATCGCACGACGGCCCCAACCAGGTGTTCGCCTGGCGCAGCGCCGACGACTACCCGGGCGTCTCCTACATCATCACCCGCAAGCCGGGCGAGCTCTACATCGTGGGCGGCGAGTACCCCACCCCGGACGATCCGCTCCAGGTGGGTCCCTTCATCGCCAAGGCCGACGCGGCCAGCGGCAAGGAGGTCTGGCGCACCTACCTGGACAACCCGCACGTGTCGGGCCGCTGGATCGGCAACGCCAACCTGAACATCCTGGAGAACGGTCGCATCGCCTTCTCCTGGTCGAACCTGATCGTGCTGGTGGACGCCGACAGCGGCGAGATCCTGAAGTCGAACACGCTGCCCGCCGGCGAGGCGAACCCGGCCGACGTGAACTTCAAGCACCTGACGGTGGCGCCCGACGGCACGCTGATCCTGAAGGACCAGACGCGTCCGCTGGGCTGCACGCTCCAGGGCACCATGGCCATCATTGCCTGCGCCCGGCAGGGCATGAAGCAGCAGAACTCGATCCTGGTGGCGGTGGATCCGGACAGCCTCGAGGTGCTGGCCAGCCTGCCGCTGCCCGAGCCCGCTCCGTCGCCCCACATCGTGACGAAGCACGGCCGGAAGATCGCCGTCTACCTGGGCATGAACACCAGCCTGCGTCGCTACTACTGGGACCCGTGGCGCAAGAAGCTGTCGGCGGACGAGAGCTGGGTGGTGCGGCCCATGCAGCCCGGCCAGACCACGGCCACCGCGCCCAGCGTGATCGGCGACTGGATCACCGTGCAGCTCAACGGCCTGTTCACCGACAAGGCGGCGTCGAGCGTGGTGGCGGTGCACCGCGACGACGCGTCGAACCAGCACGTCGCCTACCCGTTCGGCAAGGAGCTGGCTCCGGGCCAGGTGAGCTTCGCGCCGCCCAAGGGCACCGCCGACCCGGAGACGTCGATGGTCTACTCGGCCGACATGGGCATGCAGAAGGTGGCCGGCCTGAAGCTCGACCAGGCCACCGGCGAGATGACGACCGCCTTCGTGGTGGACGCCATCTCCAACACCTTCCAGCCGGTGATCGGGCCCGCCGGCCAGCGCGTGCTGCTGCTCACCAACATCCAGCTGCCGCCGAAGCTCCCGGTCCTGAAGGCGGTCTTCACCCAGAACCAGTACACCGAGCAGCTCACCTGGCGCGACGCGCGGACGGGGAAGCTGCTGGCCGCGTCCGACTTCTACGAGCCGCTGACGATCAACTCGCTCACCACGCCGGGCTTCGGCGGACGGGTCTACTTCCCGACCGCCGTGGGCAAGGGCTTCTACGTGATGCAGGTCATGCCCGGCGCCCCGGCGGAGGCGGCGAAGTGAGGGCGCGCCACGCGGCCCTGTGCCTGCTGGCGCTGCTCGTCCTCCAGGCCGCCCCGGCGGCCGCCCAGTGCGGCGGCATCTGCCTCTACGAGGTGGGCTCGGCGGACCTGGGTCGGGCGGCGGCGGGGGCCGGCGCGCTGGCCAGCGACGCCTCCACCGCCCTCTGGAACCCGGCGGGCCTGACCGAGCTGGAGGGCAGCCAGGTGATGCTCGGCCTGGTCGGCGTCTTCCCGGAGCTGAACCCGGAGCTGTCGGGCCGCACCATCAGCCCGGATCCGGCTCCCAACGGCGGCGGCGACGCGGCAGACTTCGCGCCGCTGGTGGGCGGCTACATCAGCGCCGAGCTGCCCTGGGGCCTCCACTTCGGGCTGGCCTCGACGGCGCTGTTCGGCGGCGGCACCGACTACGACGGCGACTGGACGGGCCGCAGCTTCGTCACCGACAACTCGCTCACCGCGTTCCTGATCCAGCCGAGCCTGGCCTACGCCTTCACCGACTGGCTGTCGCTCGGAGCCGGTCCCGCCATCCTCTACACCAGCTTCGAGCAGCGCCTGAAGATCACCGCGCTTCCCGGCGAGCCCACGGCCAAGATCGCGAACGCCGACGACTGGAGCGCCGGCGCGGCAGTGAGTGCGTTGCTGAAGCCGCGCGAGGGGACCCGCATCGGTGTCTCCTACCGCAGCGAGATCCAGGCCGACACCAGCGGGCGTCTCGAGGGTCCGTCGGGGCTGAACCCGGTGATCGACACCGACTTCACCTTTCCGCAGGGCGTGAACCTCAGCCTGTTCCAGCAGGTGACCGACACCTGGGCGCTGCTGGCGGACGTGGGCTGGAGCGACTGGAGCCGCTTCGGGAACATTCCGCTCCAGATCGGGGCGATCGCCGGCACACAGCGGCGCCGCTGGGACGACACCTGGCGCGTGGGCGCCGGCTTCCAGTACGCGGCCAGCGAGACGCTCACGCTCCAGGGCGGCTTCAGCTACGACAGCTCGCCGGTGCAGGCCAGCCGCCTGCTGCCCGACATCCCGGCCAGCGAGCAGTATCGTTTCGCCGCCGGACTCCTGCTCCGCCCCAAGCCCTACGTGGAGCTCAGCATGGGCTACCAGTTCCTGTGGTTCGGCGACATGGAGATCGACCAGGTGGCGCTTCCGGGCGGCGTGATCCTGGACGGCGAGTACGATCCCGCCCACGCCCACCAGCTCGGCACGAGCCTGACCGTCAAGTTCTGAGATCCGACGAGAGGGAGGTCCTGGATCCGATGACGAGAACCGCAACGATCCGTCTGCTCCTCGCACTGGCGCTGCCGGCCGCCGTCGGCTGCACCTCGACCAAGGTGAGCAACCGGGACGAGTACACCGGCGGCAAGCTGCCGAAGCCGGGCCGTCTGATCGTCCACAACTTCGCGGCGACGCCGGCCGACCTGCCCGACTGGTACGAGACGACCCACGAGATGAACGTGGCGGCCGCCGAGATGAAGCCCGAGGACCTGGAGAAGGGCCGCGACCTGGGCATCCACGTCGCCCGGGAGCTGGTGAAGGAGCTGGTCGACATGGGCATGCCGGCGGTGCGCTCGCCCGGTCAGCGGCCGCCGGACGAGGGCGACCTGGTGCTGGTGGGCTACTTCGGCACGATCGACCAGGGCAGCGCCATGAAGCGGGTGCTCATCGGCTTCGGCTCGGGCGGCGCCGACGTGACCACCCACGTCGACGGCTTCCGCATGACCGACGGCAGCCTCGAGCGGCTGGGCGGCGGCGACCTCGACGCCGGCGACAACAAGGGACCCGGCATGGTCGTGCCGACGATCGTCACCATCGCCACCGCCAACCCGGTGGGGCTGGTGGTGGGCGGCGCCGTCAAGGCCGCCGGCGAGCTGTCCGGCAGCAGCACGGTCGAGGGCTCGGGCAAGCGCACCGCGAAGAAGATCGCGGACGTGCTGGAGCCCAAGTTCCAGGAGCAGGGCTGGATCGACTAGCGCCGGGCGCGGCCCGGCGGTCGGTCGGTCAGCCGGTCAACGACGGGGCGACGCGGGCTTGCGGTGGTGGCGGTGGCCGTCGTCCGAGTCCGAGTAGTCGTCGTCCTCGTCGACGCTCCAGACCCGGCCGCCGCCCGACTCGCTGCAGGCGTCGTTGCACGCCTCCTCGACGTCGTCGTCGTCCCAGTCGGCGCCCATGGCGTGGGCGAGCGTGCCGTTGTTGCACTGGCACTTCACCGAGGCCAGGGCCGGCGCAGCGGCCAGCAGGCCCGCCACCAGCGCGAGCAGGGCCACGAACGAAGCACTTCGATGGGACATGGGTCGTCTCCTCCCGACGTTGGTCCCCCTGGATCGACCCGCTCCTCCGATTCCTTGAGGATTGCGTAGGGAGTCGAATCAAGACGCGGGTCCAGTCGGCCGACCAGACCTCCATGAGCGCTCTCCTCGGTGCGGGCGTCGCCGTGATGATCCTGGCGGACGCCGTCGTCGGCAGCCGGCTGGTGATGCTGGCCCGGCGCACGCGCCAGCTGCCGGAGCTGGGCCTGGGCGGGTCCCTGCTGCTGCTGGGCGCCATCGGCTACCCGCTCTCCATCGCCGCGCGCAGCGGCGTGGGCGGATCCCCCGAGGCCGACGCCGCCTGGCTGGCGGCGGGCCTCGGCCTCCAGAACCTGGGCTGCGCCGCCATGGCCCTGGCGACCGTCGCCACCTTCCACAGCGGAAGCGCGGTGGCCCGGGGGGTCGCCGTCCTGCTGACGGCGATGCTCGCCGGCAGCTGGACCGCCCAGCTCGCGACCGGCGACTTCGGCCGGCCCACGGGCACCTCGGTGGCCTACTGGGTGGGCTTCGCGGGCCGCGTCCTGCCCTTCGTCTGGTCGGCGGCCGAGTCGTGGCGCTACCACGGGCTGCTGCGGCGCCGCCTGCGCATCGGCCTGGCCGACGCCGCCGTCACCGACCGCTTCCGCCTGTGGGCCGTCAGCGCCACCGGCGTGGTGTGCGCCTTCGGCGTCTTCATGACCGGCCTGCTGACCGGCACGCCGGTATCGACCTCGCCCTGGGTGCTCGCGCCGACCTCGCTGTTCGGCGTCGTCTCCGGGGTCACCCTGTGGCTCGCCTTCCTGCCGCCGAAGGCCTACCTGGCACGGCTGGAGTCCCCGCGGGGCACCTGAGGGCCGATCAAGGGATTCGCGCCCGGCGTCGATAACGCAGGGCGATGCGGCTCGTCCTGCGCGCGCTCCCGATCCTGGCGCTCTGCGGCCCCCTGCTGGGCTGCCAGAGCCTGGGCATCCCCATGCCGGACCTCTCCGGCCTGCTGAAGCGCGACGCCCCGCCCGCGACCCCCGAGCCGACCATCGAGAGCGACGTCTACCGCCGCGCCGAGCTGACCCGCTCCGAGTTCTTCGAGCGCGAGGTGGAGCGCCTGCGCGCCGACCTGCGCCAGGCCGAGGAGTCGATCGTGGCCATGGAGTCGGGCCTGCGCGGCTTCCAGTCGCGGGCCGACGCGGTGTCGGCGCTGGCCGAGGCGCGCATCGCCCTCGACCGCATCGAGCGCCGGGTCCCGTGGCGCGAGGACCAGGGGCGCGAGGCGCGGGCCAAGCTCTCCGAGGCGACCAACCAGCTGGAGCGCGGCCACGTGGGATCGGCCGTGTTCTTCGCCTCGCGGGCCCAGCGCATCACCACCAGCCTGCTCGACGAGGCGCGCCAGGTGGAGGAGTGGTCGGACCGGCGCGTGATCGGCGCCAAGCGGGTGAACCTGCGCGCGGGCCCGTCGCTCGAGCATCGCGTCATCGACCGCCTGGCGGAGCGCACCCCGGTCTTCCCCGAGCGCGGCCACGCCGACTGGAAGCTGGTGCGCACGCCGTCGGGTCAGGTGGGCTGGGTGCACGAGTCGCTGCTGCGCCAGCCGGGCCCCTAGGTCCGGGCCCCGGATCCGCACCGCGACCCGTCCACGGCTCGTCACCGTCGCGTGTCGCGGACGTCGCCGCTTCGACGCCGAGACGTCGCGCGATCTCGACCTCGCCTCCACCGCATCGGACCGATGCGTTCCTAGCTTCCCGGCATCGGAAGCGAATCAGGAGGAGGCTCCGTGCGCATCGCGATCTTCAGCGAGGTCTTCCGTCCCAAGATCGACGGAATCACGAACCGGCTCGACCAGACGATCCGCTGCCTGCGGGACGCCGGGCACGAGGTGCTCGTCTTCGCCCCCGCCGGCTCGGTGGACGCCCTGGCCGGCTTCCGCGTGGTGCAGGTGCCCGGGCCGCCCTTCCCGCCCTACCCGGGCCTGCGCATCTCGGCACCGGATCCGCGCATCCTGCTCGAGCTGCGGAGCTTCGAGCCGGACGTGGTGCACGCGGTGGGCCCGGCCTGCCTGGGCGTCTGGGGCCTGCTGGCCGCCCGCGCCCTGGGCCTTCCCGCGGTCGCCTCCTACCACACCGACCTGCCGCGCTACCTGCCGGCCTACGGCCTCGACTTCCTCGAGCCGGCCATCTGGCCGCTGATCCGCCGGGTCCACGGCCTGGCCCACGTGAACCTGGCCCCTTCCCGCTTCACCCGCAACGAGCTGTACGACCAGGGCATCGAGCCGGTGGGCCTGTGGCGCGGCGGCGTCGACACCGAGCGCTTCCACCCGGAGAAGCGCTCGCTGGCGATGCGCGCGCGCCTCGCCGGCGGCGTGGGCGACATGGGCGGGATCCCGGACGGGCCGCTGCTGCTCTACGCCGGGCGCCTGTCGCCGGAGAAGCAGCTGCACACCTTCGGCCCGATCCTCGAGGCCTTCCCCGCGGCGCGGCTGGCGCTGGTGGGCGACGGTCCGGCCCGCGAGGAGCTCGAGCGGACGCTGCCGGCGGATCGCACCACGTTCACCGGGTTCCTGCGCGGCGACGCGCTGGCCGCCGCCTTTGCCAGCGCCGACGTCTTCGTCATGCCGAGCACCACCGAGACGCTGGGCTTCGTGGTGCTGGAAGCCATGGCGTCGGGCGTGCCGGTGGTCGCCGCCCGCGCCGGCGGCGTTCCGGACCTGGTGACCCACGGCGAGAGCGGCCTGCTCTACTAGCCCGGCTACCCGGACGGCGCCATCCGCCAGGTCGGCAAGCTGCTGGCGTCCCGCGGACGCCGGCGCTTCCTGGCCCTGGCGGCGCGCAAGCACGCGGAAGAGGGCAGCTGGCCCGCCGAGACGAAGAAGCTGGTGCTCGAGTACCGCAAGGCGATCGTGCTGGCGTCGCGGCGCGGACTGGCGGCGCGGCTGTACGACGCCTGCGTCGGCTGACGCTCAGGCGTCGTCGGGCCGGTCGCGGTGCAGCGGCAGGCCCGGGCCCTCGTGGACCACGCGCAACGCGAAGCTCGAGTGCACGCGCGCCACGGCGGGCAGCGCCGTCAGGTGCTGGCGGTGGACCCGCTCGTAGTCGGTGGCGTCGGAGACCACGACGCGCAGCAGGTAGTCGAACTCGCCGGTCATCAGGTAGCACTCCATCACCTCGGGCACGTCGCGCACGGCGCGCTCGAAGGCGTCGAGGTCGGCCTGGTCCTGGCGCGCCAGCGCGATGCTCACGAACACGTTCTCCGGCAGGCCGACGCGCCGGGCGTCCACCGTGGCCCGGTAGCCGGTGATGACGCCGGCCTCCTCGAGCGCCCGCACCCGGCGCAGGCAGGCCGACTCGGACAGGTGCACCCGACGCGCCAGCTGCACGTTGGGCATGCGCCCGTCCCGCTGGAGCAGGTCCAGCAGGGCCAGGTCGATCGGGTCGAGCTTCATGCTGTCAGAGGGTATCTATGAGCAAGATTCTTGCAAGATTGCGCATCAGAACGGGACAGATTGCACGGATCCTGCCTGGCTCCCGACTTATCTTGTGGTAGACGGGGAGGATTGCGACATGCGCGTGGGTGTACCGACCGAGGTGAAGACGCACGAGTACCGCGTGGGAATCACGCCGCACGGTGTCCGGGAGCTGGTGGCCCGGGGCCACCGGGTGTGGGTCCAGCGGGGCGCCGGAAGCGGCGCCGGCCTGTCCGACGCCGACTACGTGGAGGCGGGCGCCGTGCTGGCGTCCGACGCCGACGCGGTGTTCGCCGAGGCGGAGCTGGTGGTGAAGGTGAAGGAGCCCCAGCCCGAGGAGTGCGCCCGGCTGCGTCCCGAGCACACGCTGTTCACCTTCCTGCACCTGGCGGCGGACCCCGCCCAGGCCGACGCGCTGGTGCGCTCGGGCGCCACGGCCATCGCCTACGAGACGGTGACCGCCCCCGACCGCTCGCTGCCACTGCTCACGCCCATGAGCGAGGTGGCCGGGCGCATGTCTGTCCAGGTCGGCGCGCACTGCCTTGAGAAGAACCAGGGCGGCTCCGGCATGCTGCTGGGCGGCGTGCCCGGCGTGGCCGCGGCCCGCGTCGTCATCATCGGCGGCGGTGTGTCCGGCACCAATGCGG
>JBNLVK010000284.1:0-10513 GCA_050618055.1 Myxococcota bacterium | reverse complement strand
CCGCTACGGACTCTCCCAGGTGACGGTCGTCTTCGAGGCCGGCACCGACATCTACTTCGCCCGGCAGCAGGTGGGCGAGCGGCTCGACGAGGCCAAGGCGAACCTGCCGCCGGGGCTGGAGCCCGGGCTGGGACCCATCGCGACGGGCCTGGGCGAGATCTTCATGTTCACGGTGGACGCCGAGCCGGGCGCCCTGAACGAGGACGGCAGCGTGGTCTCGCCGATGGACCTGCGCTCGGTGCACGACTGGATCATCCGGCCGCAGCTGCTCCGGGTTCCCGGTGTCGTCGAGGTGAACCCGATCGGCGGCTACAAGAAGCAGATCGTCGTGGCGCCCGATCCGGCGAAGCTCCTCGCCGTGGGGCTGAGCCACACCGACCTGCTCGTCGCCCTGCGCCAGAACAACGACAACCGCGGGGCGGGCTTCATCGATCGCAACGGCGAGCAGTGGCTGCTGCGCGTGCCGGGCCAGGCGGAGCAGCCGGAGGACCTGGGCGAAATCGTGGTCCGGGAGCGCGACGGCGTGCCGATCCGCGTCCGCGACGTCGCCACGGTCGAGGTGGGCCACGAGCTCCGCACCGGCGCCGCCACCCAGAACGGGCGCGAGGTCGTGATGAGCACGGTCTTCATGCTGATGGGCGAGAACAGCCGCACGGTGGCGAAGGCGGTGGGGGAGAAGCTCGAGGCGATCGCACCGAGCCTGCCGCCCGGGATCACCGCTACGGCGGTCTACGACCGCACGAGCCTGGTCGAGAAGACCCTCGGCACGGTGCGCACGAACCTGCTGGAGGGCGCGCTGCTGGTCGTGGTGGTGCTGCTGCTCCTGCTCGGCAACCTGCGCGCGGCCCTGCTCACCGCGACGGTCATTCCCGTCTCCATGCTGATGACCATCACCGGCATGGTGGAGTCCGGGGTGACGGCGAACCTGATGAGCCTGGGCGCCCTGGACTTCGGCCTGATCGTGGACGGCGCCGTGATCATCGTGGAGAACTGCCTGCGGCGGCTCTCCGAGGACGGACGCGGCGCGGAGCGGCTCCCGGACCGGATCTCGATCGTGTTCGACGCCACGCGCGAGGTGATCCGGCCTGCGCTCTTCGGGGTCGCCATCATCACCGCGGTCTACATCCCGATCTTCGCGCTCACCGGCGTGGAGGGAAAGATGTACCACCCGATGGCCATGACCGTGGTCATGGCGCTGCTGTCGGCGATGGTGCTCTCGGTGACCTTCGTGCCCGCCTGCGTGGTGCTGCTCTTCCGCCGCCCGGTGAGGGAGAGGCGCAACGTCGTCGTGGAGACGGTCCGCACGCTCTACCGCCCCGTGGTCGGTGCAGTGGTCCGCTGGCGCTGGTCGGTCGTGGGCGTCGCCGCGGCCTGGGTGGTGCTGTCGGGGGTGCTGGCCGCGCGCCTCGGCGCCGAGTTCGTCCCGAATCTCGACGAGCACGACATCGCGATGCACGCCCTGCGCATTCCGGGCATCTCGCTCGAGCAGGCGGTCGCCTTCCAGGAGAGCCTGGAGGCGGAGGTGCGGAAGCTGCCGGAGGTGGAGCGGGTCTTCGCGAAGCTCGGTACGGCCGAGGTGGCGACCGACGCCGTTGCGCCGAGCGTGGCGGACAACTTCGTCATCCTGAAGCCCCGGGACGAGTGGCCCGATCCGGGCAAGCCCAAGGCCCGGTTCCTGGCCGAGCTCGAGGCGGCGGTGACGCCCATTCCGGGCAACCGCTACGAGTTCCTGCAGCCGATCCAGATGCGCTTCAACGAGCTGCTGGCCGGCGTGCGGTCGGAGCTGGCCGTCAAGGTCTTCGGGGACGACTTCGAACGGCTGATCGCTGTGGGGAGCCAGATCGAAGCGGCGATCGCGGCCGTCCCCGGTGCGGCCGACGTGGTGGTGGAGCAGACCACGGGACTTCCGGTACTCACCATCGAGCCGCGCCGCGAGATGCTCGGACGCCTCGGCTTGTCCATCGCGGGCCTCCAGGACCTGGTCTCGACGGCGGTGGGCGGGGCCGTTGCCGGAAGGCTCTACGAGGGAGATCGGCGCTTCGACGTCGTCGTGCGCCTCTTGGAGGAGCTTCGCGGCGACCCGGACCGCCTGGGCGTGCTGCCGGTGTCCCTGGACGGCAGGGGCTTCGTGCCCTTGGCCGAGCTGGCGGACCTGCGCCTGGAGACCGGCTACAACCAGATCTACCGGGAGAACGGCAAGCGGCGCGTGGTCGTCAGCGCGAACGTGCGGGGCCGCGATCTGGGATCGTTCGTGCGCGACGTGCAGCGGTCGGTCGAGGCTCGCGTGGAGGTCCCGCCGGGCTACTGGGTCGAGTACGGCGGGACCTTCGAGCAGCTCGAGTCGGCGACGCGGAGGCTCGCGATCGTCGTGCCGGTCACGCTGCTCCTCATCGGCGGTCTCCTGGTGCTGGCGCTGCGCTCGGCCCGCGACGCGGTGGCGATCTTCTCCGGGGTTCCGCTGGCGCTGACGGGAGGGGTGCTGGCCCTGCTGGTGCGCGGAATCCCCTTCTCGATCTCGGCGGCGGTGGGCTTCATCGCGCTGTCGGGCATCGCGGTGCTGAACGGCCTGGTGATGGTGGCGTTCATCCGCGACCTGCGAGCCCACGGGAGAGGCCTGGACGAGTCGATCGTCGAGGGGGCGCTCGGGCGGGTGCGCCCGGTGCTGATGACGGCGCTCGTGGCGGCGCTCGGCTTCGTGCCGATGGCCCTCAACACGGGCATCGGCTCCGAGGTGCAGCGTCCGCTGGCGACCGTCGTGATCGGGGGCATCGCGTCATCGACGCTGCTCACGCTGGTGGTGTTGCCCGCACTGTACCGGCTGCTGCACGCCAGGGAAGCCAATGCTGCCGAAACGGGCGCGACCGTCGCGTCTCACGGTGAATAGGTACCGACTGCGTCGATCGGGATCTTCAGGTAGCTCACTCCGTTCGCCTCGGGCTCCGGGAGTTCTCCGCCGCGGATGTTCACCTGGATCGAGGGAAGGATGAGCCGTGGCATGGCGAGCCCGGCGTCGCGACGCTCCCGGAACGCGACGTAGTCCGCCTTGGAGGTGTCGCCGTTCAGCTGGACGTTCGAGCGCTTCTGCTCCCCGACCGTGGTCTCGTACGCCATGGGACGTCCTCCCGGCGCGTAGTCGTGGCACATGAAGAGCCGGGTCGCGTCGGGCAGGCGATACAGGCGCTGGATCGAGTCGTAGAGCTCGGCCGCCGATCCACCGGGGAAGTCGCACCGAGCCGTTCCGTAGTCGGGCATGAAGAGCGTGTCGCCGACGAACACGGCGTCGCCGATCCTCCAGGACATGTGCGCCGGCGTGTGGCCGGGCGTGTGGAGGGCCTCGACGTCGAGCGAACCGAACGCGAGGTGCTCCCCCTCGTCGAGGAGCACGTCGAACTGCCGGCCGTCGACCGGGAAGCCGGCGCCCAGGTGGAAGAGGTCGCGGAACGTCTCCTGGACGACGCCGACCCGGGCGCCCGTGACCGATTTCGCCCCGTAGCGCTGCTTGAACAGCGGAATGCCCGTCATGTGATCCGCGTGGGCGTGGGTGTCGATCACGTACGGGATCCGCAGGCCCTCGCGGTCGATGTAGGCCGCGACCGTCTCGGCGGAGGCCCAGGCGGTCCGGCCGCTCTTCGGGTCGAAGTCGCGTACCGGGTCGATGACGACCCCGTTCTCGCCGTCGTGCACCACGTAGCTGAGCGTCGACGTGTGCTCGTCGAAGAAGGCCTCGATGTGCATCTGTCCCCTCCTTTGCGGGCGGCCGTGGGCCCGGATCCTAGCGATCGGGTGCTGCACCTTCCGATCCGCCCGGTCCGCGGCCGGGGGGCTCGCGCCCGGGTCCCGAAGCGATGTGCGCCGTGGTAGCGTGCCCGTCCGGAGGGATCGCATCGGCGTGACGGCTCGCAGGCACGGGGAGGTTGCGCTCGGACCGCTGGAGCTCGCCGTGCTCGACCGGCTCTGGGCGGCGGGGCCCGCGGCGGTCGGAGGCGTTCACGCGGCCGTCGGACGGGAGCGCGGACTCTCGCGCAACACGGTCCACTCGACCCTCGAGCGCCTGGTGCGCAAGGGACTGGTCGCGCGCCGCAAGCTGGGACGCGCCTACGAGTACCGGGCCCGGCTGTCCCGGCAGGAGTGGGTGACCGACGTGCTCGGCTCGCTGGTCGAGCACGTGCCGGGGGTGGACGCGCCGCTGCTCGTCTCCGCCTTCGTCGACCTGGCCGAGCGCACCGACGCCGACACGCTGGCCGAGCTCGAGGCGCTGGTCCGCGCGCGGCGGGCGGGGGAGAAGCGATGAGCGGCGTGCTCGGGGCGCTGGGCCTGCTGGTCGCCGCCTGGGCGATCTTCGCGGCGGCGACGTCGGTCGGTGTCGCCGTCGCCTGGCGCCTCGGCGCGCGCCGCCTGCGCCGCCTGCATCCCGCCGTGCGCTCGCGGCTGGCGTGGGCGGCGGCCGCCGCACCCTCGCTGGTGCCGACGCTGCTCGTCGCCGCGTGCCTCGCGCCCGGCGTGGTGGGACTGCTGTCGGGAGCCGGCGACCACTGCCTCCAGCACGCCGACCATCCGCACCTGTGCCTGGTGCACCTGCCGGCGACGCTGCGTACGCCCCTGCTGGTGGTCGTCGCCGTGGGGGCGACCGGGCTCGCGCTCGCCCTCGGCGCCGCCGCCGCGCAGGTCGCCCGCCAGCGCCGGCAGCTCGCCCGGCTCGCGGTCGCGGCCAGCCCGGCGAGCGATCCCCGGCGGCGCGTCGTCCCCTCGGAGCGACCCTTCTCCTTCGTGGCCGGCCTGGTGCGCCCGGAGATCTGGATCGCCTCCACGCTCGAAGAGGCGCTCCCGGCGGCTCAGCTGGCGGTGGTCCTGGCCCACGAGCGCGCCCACCTGGAAAGGCACGACCCGCTGCGCGCCGTCACGGCCGCGCTGCTCTCCTGGCCGCACTGGCCGGGCGTACGGCGCGCCATCCTCGCCGAGCTGGCGCTCGCGTCCGAGCAGGCGTGCGACGAGTCGGCCGCGGCTCGGCTGGGCGACCGGCTGCGGGTCGCCGAGACGCTGCTGGCGGTGGAACGGCTGCTGGGGGCCCGGGCGCCCGTCGCTTCGCCCGGATCCGCCTTCGGCGGCTCGAACGTGGCGGCGCGCGTGCGGGGGCTGGTCGGGGAGCCCGCTCCGGCGCGCCTTCCCGGCTGGGTCGCCTGGGCGGCCGCGATCCTCTTCGCCGCCGCGCTGCCGGCCGGGTCCGACGCGCTCCACCACTGGACCGAGCACGGGATCGGCCTGCTGCTGGGCGCCGGCTGATCGGCGCAGCCCGCGCCGCCGGTCCGCGCGCCGGCGAACTCCGATCCATGGTCGGACTTCGCGCGCGTCCGTATGGTGCGGCACGTGCCGCGCCGCCAGCTCGCCGTCCTGGTTTCGTTGCTCTCCGCTGCCGGCGCGGCATTCGCGCAGGACGAGCCCGACCCGGACGTCGACCCCGACATCGACGTCATCGTCGTCGAGGCCCGCGGCACCCAGACGGCCACCACGCTCCAGGTCGTGCCGTCCGAGGACTTCGAGCTGCGGCCGCTGGAGAGCGGCGGACAGATGCTCGAGGCCGTGCCCGGGGTCCTCACGGCGCAGCACACCGGCGGCGGCAAGGCCGAGCAGTACTTCCTGCGCGGCTTCGACGCCGACCACGGCACCGATCTCGCCGTCTACTTCGACGGCGTGCCGGTGAACCTGCGCTCCCACGCCCACGGCCAGGGCTTTCTCGACCTGCACTTCGTCACCAAGGAGAGCATCGAGCGGCTCGACGTCCAGAAGGGTCCCTACTCAACGCGCTTCGGCGACTTCGCGACCGCCGCCACCATCGAGTTCGTGCCGTACGAGCGGGTGGAGGAGTCGAGCCTGAAGTTCGAAGGCGGCGAGTACGAGACGCTGCGCGGCGTCGGCGTCTGGAGCCCGGACTGGGCCGGGGCCGACGCCCTCGTCGCCGTCGAGGCCTACCACACCGACGGGCCGTTCCGGTTCGAGGAGGATCTGGACCGCTACTCGGCCTACGGGAGCGCCGGCGTGGACCTGGGCTCGGGCGTCCGCCTGTCGGGTCACGTGCTCGGCTACACGGCCCAGTGGGACGCCTCGGGGCTCGTGCCGGAGCGCCTGGTCGACGCGGACCAGCTCTCGCGCTTCGGCTCCGTCGACCCGACCGAGGGGGGCGAGTCGAGCCGGGTGCAGGGCAAGCTCCAGCTCGACTGGGACGCGACGCCCGACACGCGGCTCACGACGAACGCCTACGTCGTCTACTACGATCTCGATCTCTACTCGAACTTCACCTACCGCCTGAACGATCCGGACGCCGGCGACGGCATCCTGCAGCGGGACCGCCGGGTCCAGGCGGGCGGGCGCAGCGAGTGGATCCACCGGCCCGACCTGCCCTGGGTCGCCGACCTCACCGCCGGCTTCGAGTGGCGGATCGACGACGCCCGCGTGCGCCTGGGGAACCAGACCGACCGCCAGACCACGAGCACCACGAACGACGACGACGTCCTGGAGACCTCGCTCGCCCCCTACGCCCAGCTCGAGCTGGCGCCGCTGCCCTGGATCGACCTGGTGGGCGGCCTCCGCTACGAGGCCTTCCTGTTCGACGTCGATTCGAACCTGGTGGGCGGTCCGAACGGCGACGGCCACGACGACCTGTGGATGCCGAAGGCCACGCTCGTGCTCTCGCCCTTCGGCGAGGACGGTCCGCTGCCGGCCCGCTGGGACGCCCTGCGGAGCCTCGACCTCTTCGCCCACGTCGGCGTGGGCTATCACTCGAACGACGCGCGCTCGACCGCGGCGAGCGGGTCGGACCGGCTGATCGCCCGGGCCACCGGCGCGGAGTTCGGTCTGCGCAGCTTCGTCTTCGACCGGCTCTACCTCTCGGCCGAGGCGTTCTGGCTGGAGCTCGAGGACGAGCTGGTGTTCGTGGGCGACGAGGGGACCACCGAGAGCGGCGGGCGCAGCCGCCGGCTCGGCGTGGAAGCCGCAGCCCAGCTCTTCCTCACCGACTGGCTGTACGCACGCGGCGACCTGGCCTACGTCGAGGCGCGCAGCACCGGCAGCGACGAGCCGATCGTGCAGGCGCCGCGCTTCGTGGCGAAGGGCGCGGTGGGCGTGCGCTGGCAGGGGCTCGCCGTCGAGCTCGGCATGCGCCACCTGGGCGAGCGCTACGCCAGCGAGGACTTCCTCAGCCCCCGGCTCTCCGACTACACCGTGTTCGACCTGGGCGCCGCCTGGCGGCACGGTCCCATCGAGGTGGGTGTCGCCGTCGAGAATCTCGCCGATACCGAGTGGCGCAGCTCCGAGTTCTTCTACGAGTCCTGCGCTCCGGGCGAGGTGGGCGTCGACCCGCGCTGCCCGGCGGCCGGCGGCGGAACCGGCATCGCCGACTTCCACTTCACGCCGGGCAACCGCCGCAACGTCCGCGGCTGGGTGCGCTGGATCTTCTGAGAGAGTCGGCCCCCGGGAGATCGGCGGCGTGTAAGATGCGGCCCGATTCCCAGCGCGGAGCGGAGCCGATGCACTCGAACGGGATGGGGATGGGGATGGGGACGACGCGCCTGCGCCGGCTGTGGACCGCCTTCGTGGTCTGGGGGCTGTGGGCGGCGGCGCCGGCCGGTGCCGAGGGGATCGCCGCGTGGGTCCAGTACACCGCCGCGGGCGTCGAGGTCCGCGCCGTCGCGCCGCAGAGCTGCCCGACCCTGCGTGTGGACGGGGTGCCCCAGCCGATGACCGTGCGGGCGGCGCCCACCACCGATCACCCCGACGTGGTGTGTGCGGCCCCGCTTCCCGACGACGTCGAGTCGGTCCGGCTGGGCGGGCGCAGTCTGCCGGTCCCGGTGCGCGAGCGCCCGCAGCGGGTCGTCGTCATGGGCGACACCGGCTGCCGGCTCTCGGCCAAGCACGGTCTGTACCAGGAGTGCAACAACGACAGCCTGTGGCCGTTCGCGCGGGTCGCCGAGGCCGTGCGCGCCTACGATCCGGACCTCATCCTCTACACCGGCGACTACATCTACCGGGAGTCGCCGTGTCCCGACGGCGACAACGGCTGCGCCGGAAGTCCCCATGGCGACAACCAGGCGACCTGGGAGGCCGACTGGCTCGTGCCGGCCGCACCCGTCCACGGGGCGGCTCCCCTGGTGCTGATGCGGGGGAACCACGAGACGTGCGCGCGGGCCGGCACCGGCTGGTTTCGCTACCTGGACGCCCGGCCGCCGCCGGCCACCTGCCAGGAGTCGACCGATCCCTGGGTCGTCTCCTTCGACACGATGCAGGTGGGCGTGATGGACGTGGCCACCCTGGACGGCGCCAGCGGACCGCTGGTCGATCTCTTCGCCGACCAGCTGGAGTTCCTGAACGGTGCGCTGACGCGGCCTTCCTGGATCGCCGCCCACCGGACCTTCTGGGGCTACGGGGCCGACGACGACACCGGCGAGCTCACGACGCCGACCCAGGAGCTGCAGGACGCCGTCCGCAAGGCGGGCCTGCCGCGCGAGACCCGCCTGCTGGTCGGCGCGCACATCCACCTGGCCGAGGTCCTCGACTTCGGGGGCGCGCGGCCGCCGCAGCTGGTGGTCGCCAACGGCGGGACCCAGCTCGTGCCGCGGGTGGATCCGCCGGACGAGATCGACGGCGTCGCCATCGGCGACCAGCGCGTCGTCTACCAGTACGGCTTCGTCACCCTGGAGCCGGCCGGGGCGAAGCGCTGGTCGATCGGCTTCCGCGACGTCGAGGGCCGCGAGATCGAGCGCTGCGAGCTGCACGGCCTGCGCGTGCGCTGCAAGAACGACGGGCCGCCCCGCCGCTGAGGGGCCGCGAGCGGTCCCCGGAGCCCTACGACCCGAAGCGGGCGATGGCGTCGGCGGCGGCGCCGGCGCGGTCCTTCGTCACGTCGAAGCTCGTGCGCGCCAGCGACTCGGCGATCTGCTGGCACAGGCCCTCGGGGCTCGCAACGCCGCGGTTCGTCAGCTCCCGCGGCAGCACCCGACCCAGCACGGCGGTCATCTGCTCCGCGTCCACGCTCGACGCGTCGAGGCCCGCGTGCTGGAGCGCGATGCGCACCGTGCCGCGGGCGGCCAGCCGGTCGAGGTCGCTGCGACGCTCGAGCTCGTCGCAGGTGTGGTCGAAGACGGGCGAGTTGGCCATCGGCTAGCTCGCGTAGGCTTCCGTCAGCCGCCGCACCAGGGCGCGCGGCGGGAAGAAGCCGAGCCAGATCGTGGTGGCCGCCACCAGGCCGAGGACGGCGTTGGCGAACGACACCCAGGGCGGGAGCAGCGGGCCGTAGAGCAGCCGCGAGACGAAGGAGACGGCGATCATCAGCACCACGGCCGCGCTGGACGCGCTCCACTGGTTCAGCCGGTTGACCACCACCGGGTCCGCCAGGCCGATGCGCGCCCGCTTGCCGAGGGTCCGAGCCAGCCCGTACGCCTCGATGCCGGCCCAGGCGTAGACGGGTGCGCAGGCGAGCATGGCCACCCAGAAGCTGCTGCTGCCGAGGGCCTCCTTTCCCAGGTGGACCCCCCAGCCGCCGGCCATGACGGCGCCGATCGCCAGCAGGAAGGCGACGGGCCAGCGGGTCCCGGGGCGGAAGATGCGGGCGACGCCCACGCCGTTGAACAGGGCGCCCACGCAGGAAAGGCCGAGTCCCGCGCTGGTGATCGCGTGCAGCGTTCCCGGACCGGCGCCCTTCATCGCGGCGATGGCCATGGCGAACCAGGCCAGGTAGCCGATGCCGCCCCCCACCAGGAAGGCGAGGCCGATGGTGAGCTCCGGGACCTCCTTCGTGCGCCGCCACAGCAGCAGCAGCCTCGTGCCGAGCACCAGGCTCGCCACGATGAAAGTTCCCTGACCGAACAACTGCAAGATCGCCATGGGGCCTCCCGGTACACACGGGTCGGTCGGTAGGCCCTTCCACGGACTTGAGCCGGGCCAGCCCCGGCGCTCGCGTCAGAGCTTCTCGCTGGGGCCGAAGCTGCCGCGCATGTGCTCGGTCCAGGCGGAGAGCAGGGGCGCGGCGTCGGGCAGGCCCAGGCTGCGCAGCTCGTCGGCGATCCGGTGGTCGCCGAGCTCGAGACGCACGCCCTCGCCGCCGGGGACGGTCTGCTCGCCGCTGCCGCCGCGGGTGAAGACGTTCGTGTGCGGCACGCCCTCGATCATCGTGTAGCCGGTGGACGGCGTGTCGTCGGTGGTGCCGTCGCCGCCGCGCGGCACGGTCAGCGTCAGCACGTGCCGACCGTCCATGTGCAGGCTGCAGGTGGCGCTGTCGCTCTCGTAGTCGAAGTCGATCTCCTCGACGCTCTTCGGGAAGCCCCAGATGCGGCAGCCGGCCTCGCAGGTGAAGCTCTGGTTGACGGGGAGCTGGTGGATGTAGGTGCCGGCGGCCTCGTCGCCGGCGCCGCGCGGCTTCACGAAGAACACGATGCCCACCTCGTCGTAGTCGCCGAGGTCGTTGTCGCGGTAGTCCACCATCAGCAGCGAGAGCTGCGTCAGGCCCGGCGCGGGCTCGAGCACC
>JBNLVK010000283.1:0-3093 GCA_050618055.1 Myxococcota bacterium | reverse complement strand
CTCCCCGCCCGGCTCGACGCCCACCAGGCGCTGATCGCGCCGGGAGCCCGCACGCTCGGACTGGTGGACCTCTGCATCGAGACCGACGGCGAGCCCCACACCCTGTCGTGGCAGGGCGACCGGGCCACGGTCGTGCCCGGGCGGGATGGCGCCGCCCCGGGCCAGCTCAGCGCAGAGCAGCTCAGCGACATCGTGAACGACCAGAGCACCCCGGTGGCGCTCATGAGCAACCGGCTGCTCCAGATGCCCGAAGGCGGTCTTCCGGACTTCCTCAACTGGTGGCTGGTGCTGCGGGCTGCGCTCGACTCCCGCCGCGTCCACGCGCCGGGCGACGTCGCCTTCTCCTGCGACGTCCGGCGCAGCTTCGCGCCCGACGACACGGACGAGGACATGCGCGCCTTCCTCGAGGAGGCGGGCTACCTGCACATCAAGGGCCTCTTCAGCGAAGACGAGATGGCGGCGGTGGAGGCCGACTACCCCACGGCGGCCCCCCACTTCGAGAAGGGCGACCCGCGCGCCTGGTTCGCCACCACCCGGGACGGCGTGGAGCACCTGGTGCGGATGGAGGGCTTCGACCGCTACTCCGAGACCACGGTGGCCCTGATCGACGAGGAGCGCTTCCAGCGCATCGCGCGCATCCCCGGCCTGGGCCACGAGCAGAAGCGCGCACCGGGCTCCCGGGTGGGCGCCCTGACCAAGCCCATCGGCGTGGTGAAGGGGATCTCGGACGTGCCCTGGCACAAGGACTGCAGCCTCGGCCGCCACTCCTACGAGTGCTGTTCCCTCACGGTGGGGATCTCGGTCACCGGCGCCGACGCCCAGTCGGGCCAGCTGCGGGTGGTGCCCGGCACCCACCGCGCCCTGGTATGGCCGGCGCCCTGCGTGCAGCCGGGCCTCGACCTGGAGCCCGTGGACCTGCCCACCGAGACCGGCGACGTGACCGTGCACCTCAGCTGCACCCAGCACATGAGCCAGCCGCCGGTCACGCGCACCCGCAAGGTGCTCTACACGGGCTTCGCGCAGCGGCCCACGGACCCCGAGGCCGCCGAACGCAACCGCCGCCGCCTGAACGCCGTGCGCAGCAAGACCCACACCAGCGTCTCCCAGCCGCCGGGCTACCTGGGGGACTGAGGCGCCGCCCGGCGCCGGCGTCTACATTTCGCTTTGACAGGCCTTCCCCAGGAGGCAGCCTCCTCATCACGGAGGCCAACCATGACCGCACACGAGGGCGACGCCGGGACCGCCCGAAACGAAGTGATCCCCGGCATCAGCAAGCCCAAGGCCCTGTTCCTGCTGGCGGCCGGGATCTCGTTCCTGACCTCGGTCTCGCTCTTCTTCACGGGCGACCACGAGCGCGGGATCTTCGTCGGGATCTGGGTCCCCTCGATCCTGTCGGCGGGAACCCTCCTGCTGCGGAGGGACCATGACTGACCTGGACCTCCTCATCGTCGGCGGTGCGGTGAGCTTCATCGCGCTGATCGGCGCCTACGCCTACATCCGCGAGTCCTTCCTGGCCGACCGGAAGTTCCGACCCGAGCCGGTGCGCGTGCGCGAGGCGCGCCAGCACCGCCAGGGATCGGTCTGAGCGGCCGTGCGGACCTCCACCCGCCTGTCGGGCATCACCCTGTCCAGCTGGGACGGCCGGGACGTGGAGCTCGGCAGCCTCTGGCGCGACCGCCCGGTGGTCCTGGTCTTCATCCGCCACTTCGGCTGACTGTTCTGCCGGGAGCAAGTCGCGCAGTTGCGCGACCGGATCGGGGACATCCGCCGCCGCGGAGCGGAGCTGGTGATCGTGGGCAACGGCGCACCCCATTTCGCCGCCGCCTTCCGCGAGGACTTCGACCTCGACGGCCCGCTGCTGGTGGATCCGGAGCTGCGCGCCTACCGCGCCGCGGGTCTGCGCCGCGGCCGCGTGGAGCTGCTTTCGCCGCGGCTCCCCCTGAACGCGCTGCGGGCGCTCCGCTCCGGGCACCGCCAGACCGGCGTGGAGGGCGACCCGTGGCAGCTGGGCGGCGTCTTCGTGCTGCGGCCCGACGGCGCGCTGCTCTACCGCCACACGAGCCGCGAGGCGGGAGACCACCCTCCCCTGGACGAGGTGCTGGAGGCCCTCGAGCCCGGCGCCGAGCCGCTGGACGATATCGGGTCGGCGCCGCGCGCCCAGGTCTGGCTGGGCCGCGCCCTCAGCCGGCTGGTGGACCCCTTCATCGTGGCTTCGTTCGACCGAACCGGCTTCCGCATCCACTCGCTGACCTTCCGCCCCGACGACCTGGACGTGGACCTCTCGGGCCGGCGCTGCCTGGTGACCGGCGCCAACTCCGGCATCGGCTTCGAGAGCGCCCTGGCGCTGGCGGACCTGGGCGCGGACGTGGTGCTCCTGTGCCGCAGCCCCGAACGCGGCGAGGAGGCGGCCCGGCGCATTCGCGAGCGCACCGGAAACCCGCGCGTCCACCTGGAGATCGTGGACATGTCCGACCTGGGCTCGGTGCGCGCCGCGGCCACCCGCCTGGAGACCGCGCCGGTGGACGTGCTGGTGCACAATGCCGGCGTGCTGCCGGACGCGCGCCGCGAGACCGACGACGGCCACGAGCTCACCCTGGCCACCCACGTGCTGGGCCCGCACCTCCTGACCCGGCTGCTGCGCAAGCGCCTCGAGGAATCGTCCGACGCGCGGGTGATCTGGGTGTCGTCGGGCGGCATGTACACGCGGCGGCTGAACCTCGACGACCCGAACTGGACCGAGCGCGACTACGACGGCGTGCTCGCCTACGCCGAGACGAAGCGGGCCCAGGTGGTGCTGGCGGAACTCTGGTCCGACGAGCTGGGCCCGGCGGTGGCCGTGAACGCCATGCACCCGGGCTGGGCGGACACGCCGTCGGTGGAGAGTTCGCTCCCGCTCTTCCACCGGGTGACGAAGGCCATCCTGCGCACACCCGCCGAAGGCGCCGACAGCGTGGTATGGCTGGCCGCATGTCCCCGCGCGCGTCGCCTGCACGGCCGCTTCGTCTTCGACCGCGAGCCCCGGCGCACCCACTTCCTGCCGACCACCCGCGAGTCCCGGGACGACCGCCGGGCGCTTTGGGAGCTCTGCGAGCG
>JBNLVK010000282.1:0-27397 GCA_050618055.1 Myxococcota bacterium | reverse complement strand
GACGCTCTTCCGATCTCTTCTCCGCCCCGGCCGGGCAGGCGGAAGCCTCGGTGGTCGACCTGGCCTCGCGCCAGCGCGACGCCCGCGGCGCCGACGCCTGGGTGCGCCTGGGCGCCGAGCTCGAGGCGGTGGATCCGGAGCGGGCCTGCGACGCCTACCGGCGCGCCGTCGAGCTCGATCCGCAGCACGCCGACGCCGCCATCAACCTGGGCTGCCTGCACCACGAGCGCGGGCGCCTGGCCGAGGCCGAGAAGCACTACCGCGCCGCGCTGGCGGCCCGGCCCGACGCGACCGGCTGGTTCGACCTGGCGGTCGTGCTGGAGGACCAGGGCCGCGACGACGAGGCGCGCCGCGCCTACGAGGCCGCCCTGGCCAGCGACGCGGCCTGCGCCGAGGCCCACTTCAACCTGGCCGGCCTGCTGGAGCGGGCCGGCGAGAGTGCAGCCGCCCTGCGCCACCTGACGGCGTACCGGAGGCTTTCGCGCTAGACCCGGGGCAGACGCTCGCGGAGCCTGCCCTTGTCCCTCCTCGGTCCGATCCTCGCCATCGCCATCGGTGTCGCGCTCGGATTCTTCGGCGGCGGCGGGTCGATCCTCACCGTGCCCCTGCTGGTGTACGTGTTCGGCCTGGAGCCCAAGGCGGCCATCGCCAGCTCGCTGCTGATCGTGGGCGTGGCGAGCCTCTCGGGCTGCACGCAGCACTGGCGCGCGGGCAACGTCCGCCCGCGGGAGGGCCTGTTGTTCGGCGCCTTCGGCATGCTGGGCGCCTACGCGGGCGGACGGGCCAGCGCCTGGCTCGACGGCGGCCTGCTGCTGCTGCTGTTCGCCGCCATGATGCTGCTCACGGCCACGGCCATGTGGCGCGGACGCGGAGCGCGGGCCGACCTCGAGGGCGGAGCGGCCGTCTCGCCGGTCCGCCTGGCCCTGCAGGGGCTGGCGGTCGGATCCTTCACCGGGCTGGTCGGCGCGGGCGGCGGCTTCCTGATCGTGCCGGCGCTCGCGGTCTGGGCCGGGCTGCCGGTGACCGCGGCCATCGGCACGTCGCTGCTGATCGTGGCGGGCAACAGCGCGGCCGGCTTCCTCGGCTACGCGGCCCACGTGCGCGTCGACTACGCGCTGGTGGCCGGCGTGGCCGTGGCGGCCGTCGCCGGATCGTTCCTGGGCTCGCGGCTGGCCAGCCGGGTCGAGCCCGCCTCGCTGCGCCGCGCCTTCGCGGGCTTCGTGATGGCCATGGGCTGCCTGATCCTGGTGCGCGAGGGCGCGCTTCTCGCCGCCACCCTGGCCCCGGCCCTGCCCCACACCTGGGCGCAGCTGGCCTTCGCCGCGGTCATGCTCGGCATCGGCGTGCTGGCCGGTCGCGCCTCGCGCCGGGCGGCGGAGCACACCCCCGACTTCAGCTACAGCGACGGAGGCGGCATTTGACCCCGTTCACCCCCCTCTCGGCGACCCTGGGCGGACTGCTGATCGGTCTCGCCGCCGCGGTGCTGCTGCTGGGGGCCCACCGGGTGGCGGGGATCAGCGGCATCCTCGGGCGCGCCCTGTGGCCCGACGACGCCGAGCCGCGGCGCTGGCGGCTGGTGTTCCTGGCCGGGCTCCCGCTGGGCGCGGCGCTCGTCGCGCTGGCGAACGGACCGCTCGCCGTCGACGTGCAGGCCTCGCCGCCCGTGCTGGTGGCGGCGGGCCTGCTGGTGGGCTTCGGAACCAGGCTGGGCAACGGCTGCACCAGCGGCCACGGCGTGTGCGGCATGTCGCGCGGCTCGCCGCGCTCGGTCGCGGCCACCGCCGTGTTCATGGCGGTCGCCGTCGTGACCGTCTTCCTCACCCGCCACGTGCTGGGAGGCCCGGCGTGAGCGAGACGGCCACCGCCGGGGTCGCGGGCACCGTCTTCGGAGCGGGCCTGGCGCTCTCCCAGATGACCAACCCGGCCAAGGTGCAGAACTTCCTCGACGTGGCCGGCGCCTGGGATCCGAGCCTGGCGCTGGTGATGGGTGCCGCCGTGCTGGTCTCCGCCGTCGGCGTGCGGATCGACCGGCGGCGGCGGCCGGCCGAGGCTGTGTCGCGCGGCCGCATCGACGCACGCCTGCTCTCGGGCGCGGCGCTCTTCGGCGTCGGCTGGGGGCTGGCCGGCTTCTGCCCGGGTCCGGCGCTGGCCGCGCTGGTGACCGGACGCGGCGAGGTCGCCCTGTTCGTCGCGGCCATGCTCGCCGGAATGGGCCTCCCCGCGTGGACCGCGCGGCGCGCCGCTCCGGGCGACGCGCCGTCCTAGGCGTCGGGCGTCGTCGGGGGTCGGCGCCCCATCGACTCGAGCAGCCAGGCGCGCGAGCGCGGGAAGAGCAGCGGCACCAGCGCGGCGGCGGTGAACAGCGCCGTCGCCTGGAGCAGGCCGCCCAGATCGCCCTCCACGAGCCGGCTGCCGAAGAAGGTGTAGACGCCGGAGCGGATCAGGGCCCCCACGGCCGCCGCCAGCAGGAACGTGAGGAACGCCATCGGGGTGACGCCGGCCACGAAGTGGAAGAGCGTGGCGGGTCCCATCGGGTAGCCGGTGCCCACGATCAGCACGAGACCGCCGATGCGCGAGCCGGCCAGCTCGAAGAAGGGACGCATGCGCGGCAGGCGCACCATGACGGAATCGCTTCCGGTGGCGCGCGCGGCGAAGAACAGGAAGCTCGCCGACAGCACGATGCCGACGGTGCCGTAGAGCGTGGCGGCCAGCGTGCCGAAGACGGCACCGCCCCCGACCAGCACGATCGCCGACGGCAGCCCCAGCGGCACGCGGAAGGCGACGATGCCCACGTAGGCCAGCGGCGCCCAGATGCCCATGTCGGCCACCACGTGCTGCATCGACTCGGGATCGAGCTCGAGACCCAGGCTGCGGCGCAGCGAGTAGAAGACGACGACCAGCAGGAGCAGGAAGCCCAGCAGGCCGATCCTCCGGCGGTTCACCGGGCGGGCCGCTCCGACGGATCGATCCGGCGGCGCTCCGGATCGGCGGCGGGGCGGTACAGGATCGCGACACGGCCCACCATGCCGGCCAGGGCGCTGCCGGTCCGCGCGGCGGCGTCGCGCGCCAGCGCCTGACGCTCGTCGCGCTCGCCCAGCAGCTTCAGCTTGATCAGCTCGTGGTCCGCCAGCGCCTGGTCGATCGCGCCCAGCACGCCGTCGGACAGGCCGGTGCCGCCGAGCTGCACGACCGGGCGCAGCGGGTGGGCGAGCCGGCGCAGGGTCCGGCGCTGCGCACCGGTGAGGTCGGGGGCGGGGGCAGCGGTCTCCATCTCGCGCACCGTTCTAGCGTACACTGCCGGACCGTGCTCCATGGGCTCGCCGCCGGGACGCTCTCCCTCCTGCTCCTGCTCTCCGCCGTCCCGGCCGCGGCGACGTCTGCGCTCGACCCGGAGCTCACGGCCGACGCCATCTACGAGAAGGTGCTGGCCAACCGCTTCCACTCCTCGGTCCAGGAGATCGCCATGGTCTCCGCCGACGCCCTGGGCCGCGAGCAGCCCCTGCGCATCCAGATGCTCTGGCGCCGCTACCCGGAGGGAACGGGGGACGCGAAGAACGGCGTCCAGTCGCGCACCCTGGTCCGCTACCTGGAGCCCGCCGACCTGCGCGGCACCGGCTACCTGATCGTCGACAAGCGGGACTCACCCGACGACCAGTTCATGTACCTGTCGAGCCTGCGGCGCAGCCGGCGCATCAACCTGCGCAACGAGACGGTGATCGGCACCGACCTCTCGGTGGAGGACATCGTGCCGCGGGAGATGGATGACGCCACCTACGAGCGGGCGCCGGACGAGGTCTACCAGGACACGCCCTGCTACGTGGTCGAGGCGACGCCGGTGGAGGACGCCAACTCCCAGTACAGCCGCTTCCAGCTCACCATCGAGCCCGAGCACTTCGTGCCGCTGCGCACCCGCTACTGGGACCACGCCGGCGTCGAGGTGAAGGAGCTGGTGGCGCCGCCGGCGAAGATCACCGAGATCGACGGCGTCTGGATCCCGCTGGAGGCGCGCATGCAGCACCTGGTCGACGGCGGCTACACGAGCATGGACGTGGTGCGGCTGACGCCCGACCCGGACCTGCCGAAGTCGCTGTTCACCCAGCGCCAGCTCGAGCAGCGCAAGCTCCGCCTCCCCAAGAAGCTCACGAAGAACGCCCGCGAGTTCTGAGGGTCCTGTCCGCGACCGAGCGCCTCCGGGCCGCTCCGCAAGCCGCCCAAAGGGCGGCGCGCAGCGAGCGGACCCGAGGGGAACCCTCGGGTCCCGGAGGCGAGCGAAGAGTCACGAAAAAATGGGGCCCATCCGCCTTGCGCGACGGATGGGCCCCAGGGGTGCAATCCAGTTCTGGGAAGGGATGCGGACCTTGGCTTTTGTTGGACCGATCGCACCACCTCGGTAGAGGAAGGGCGAGGGGCGCCGAAGACCCGACCCGTCGGGAGTGCGGATTCCCGAGTGGATCGTCGGAGGATTCCGAAAGACCTTCATGCGCCCCTCACTGGCTTCACTCGACACCGAAAGTGCCGGTACTCCGCGGTACTAGCGCCATTCATTCCGGTGAAAAGCGAACTGGATTGTGTCACCCGAATGGGTGAATACCCGCGAGTCACCCCTTTGGACGAGGGCTTTCGAACCCGCTTCCGGGTGACCGGCCGGTACCGCTACCATCGCGCCCACCGAGGTCCCCGATGAACGCCGCACTCGTACTCACCGTGATCGGTCCGGATCGCCCGGGCCTGGTCGAAGCCCTCTCCCAGACCGTCGCCGCACACGGGGCGAACTGGCTCGAGAGCCGTCTCGCACACCTGTCCGGCCACTTCGCCGGCATGGTCCGCGTGAGCGTTCCCGAAGATCGCGCCGAAGAGCTGGCGGCGGCCCTCGGCCGGCTCGACGACCTGCGCATCCTGGTGGAGACCGCGGGCGACGCGGACGCCGGCGAGGGTCGCCACCTGACGCTCGAGCTGCTGGGGCAGGATCGACCGGGCATCGTGCGCGAGGTGTCGTCGGCGCTGGCCGCCCGCGGCGTCAACGTCGAGGAACTGGAGACCGAGTGCACGCCGGCGCCCATGTCGGGTGAGACCCTGTTCCGTGCGCGGGCGCGCCTGCGGCTGCCCGCCGACACCGCCGAGGCCGAGCTGCGCGAGGCGCTCGAGAAGCTCGGCGACGAGCTGATGGTGGACGTGACGTTCGAGGAGTAGCTCCCCGCCCGCTACTCCTCGCCCATCGACCCCACGCCGCTGATCACCAGGCGCACCAGCTCGCCCTGCCGGCTGGTGCCGGTCTTGGCGAAGGCGCGCTTCAGGTGGCTGCGCGCCGTGTTCATGCTCACGCCGCGGGCGTCGGCGGCCTCCTCGAGGCTCAGGCCCTGGGCCAGCAGGCGCACCAGCTCGGCCTCCGAGTGGGTCAGCGAGTAGACGGCGCCCAGCACCTCGGGATCGTGGAGCCGGCCCGCCGCCGGATCCGCCACGAAGATCGCCACCGCCGCGTCGCGCACCACGGTGGTCCCCTCGTTCAGCAGCGGCGCCACCATCACCGCGAACGACTTCTTCCCCGAAGGCCGGGAGACGGCCAGGAAGCCGGTGGCGACCGAGCCGCTGCCGGCCTTGGCGTCCATCGCGTCGGCGATCAGCACCTGGAGCTGGGCGTTCTCGCGGGCGTCCTCGGCGCTGGGCCCGTTGCGGTCCAGACGCAGGCCGTCGTCCAGGTCGAGGATGCGGTCCGCGCCCCGGTTCTTCAGCACCACGCCCCGGCGCTCGTCGAGCAGCAGCAGGCCGGTGGGCAGCAGGTCCATCGCCTCGGCCAGCGCCGTGCGGACCTGCTGCGCGCCCTGGAGCTCCAGGTGGGTGTGCAGGGCGCGGCGGAAGTGGGGGACGAACGGGTCGACCAGGGCGAACTCCTCTTCCGTGAAGGGCTCGCCGCCCTCGGTGCGGAAGATGGTGAAGCCGCCGATCGGATCGCCGTTGCGGTCCACCAGCGTGTGGCCCGCCGGCCAGACCGGCGCCAGCCCCTGCGGCTTCATCCAGTCGGTGTACAGGCCGGTCTCGTCGAGCCGCAGGTGCGACAGCACCTCGGACATGTCGCCGAAGCGGTCGATGAAGGGCTTCATGAAGCGCGTCGACCACGGCGTGTCGTTCAGCAGGTGCTGGAAGTAGGTCTCGTGGTAGCCCTCGCGCAGGCCCACCGAGAAGCGCATGCCCAGGCTCGAGTCGCCGGGGACCAGGAAGCCCAGGTTCACGGGCGATCCGCCGAAGATGGCGCTGATCTCCTCGACCACCTCCTGCCAGGCGGCCGGCTCGATGGCAGCCGCGTAGATGCGGTCGATCAGTCTGTGGGCGCGCGCGTCCATGGCGGCCTCCCCCGCACCGGATCCGGCTCGGACCGGTGCGGGCCCGCTCGTCGTCGGACGGGGCCGGGGGGCATCCCGACCCCGCCATCGGTCCATTATGCGCTCTCGGCCCATGGCTTTTCCAATCGACCGGATCCGGGTCCAGCACCCCCTGCCCGAAACGGATGGGGCCCGCTCTCGCGAGCGGGCCCCGTGGCACAACCAAAGTGGAAGAGTGCGGACTTACACGAGTTCGGTTGCCCACCTCCGGAAGGCGGCGGTGGAGCCGCGACACTCGGGCGATCGACCGAGGTGACGAATCCCGGGATCGGCTCCATGCGTCTGGCCATTTGCCCCTGATGCCATGCTGGCTCCCTGCCTTCCTTCGAAGAGGATTCTGCCGCTTCCGGGCAGGGTTCCGCGCCACCCATGCCGGTGAAATCGAACCGGTCCAATTTCACCCAAATGGGTGACGCGCGAATACCCCTCGGTACCCTCGCGCCGGACAGAACCAGCGGGTACGCCCATTCCGCTACCTTCGCGCGCACTTACCGAACGAGGACACCCATGGGACCGCTGGCTGGCCTGAAGCTGCTCGAGATCGCCGGGATCGGCCCCGGTCCCTACTGCGCCATGGTGCTCGCCGACATGGGGGCCGAGGTCGTGCGCATCGTGCGGCCCGGTCCGGCACCCTACGGCGACCGGCCGGCCGGCGACCTGCTCTCGCGCGGCCGGCGCAGCATCGGCGTCGACCTGAAGCATCCCGACGGTGTGAAGACGGTGCTCGACCTGGTCGCGCGCGCCGACGGCCTGTTCGAGGGCTTCCGTCCGGGCGTGATGGAGCGCCTGGGGCTGGGTCCCGACGCGTGTCTCGAGCGCAACCCGCGGCTGGTCTACGGGCGCATGACCGGCTTCGGCCAGGACGGACCGCTGGCCCACGCCGCCGGCCACGACATCAACTACATCGCGCTGGCCGGCGTGCTCGCCCACATCGGCCGCAAGGACCAGCCCCCCACGCCGCCCATCAACCTGGTGGGCGACTTCGGCGGCGGCGGGCTGCTGCTGGCCTTCGGCATGGTGTGTGCGCTGCTCGAGCGGGTGCGCTCGGGCCGGGGGCAGGTGGTCGACGCGGCCATGGTCGACGGCGCCGCCGCCCTGATGACCATCTTCCACTCGGCCCACCAGACGGGCTTCTGGTCCGACGAGCGCGGCACCAACATGCTCGACGGCGGCGCCCCGTTCTACGACGCCTACGAGACCGCCGACGGCAAGTACGTGTCGATCGGCTCGATCGAGCCCCAGTTCTACGCCGAGCTGCTGGAAAGGACGGGCCTGGCCGGCGAGGACCTGCCCGCCCAGCTCGACGGCGAGGGCTGGCCGCGGGTGCGGGCGCGCCTCGAAGAGGTCTTCCGCTCGAAGACCCGCGACGAGTGGTGCGCGATCCTGGAGGGCAGCGACGTCTGCTTCGCGCCGGTGCTGACCATGGCCGAGGCGCGGGAGCACCCGCACAACCGCGCCCGCGGACTGTTCGTCGAGGTGGACGGCGTGGCGCAGCCGCGCCCCGCCCCGCGCTTCAGCCGCACCGACTCGGCCATCCAGAGCCCGCCGGCGCCGGCCGCCGCCCACACCGACGAGGTGCTCACCGACTGGGGCTTCGACGCTTCGGAAGTCGCCAAGCTGCGCGAGACGGGTGCGATCCACTGAAGAGCCGGGACCCAGCACCGTGGCCACCTTCCTGCTGATCCACGGCGCCTGGCACGGCGCCTGGTGCTGGGAGCGCCTGGTACCGCTGCTGCGCGAGCGCGGGCACCGGGTCGCGGCCATCGACCTGCCCGCCCACGGCGACGACCGCGGCTGGGCGCTGCGCGCCACGCTGGGTCGCTACGCCCAGCGCGTGCAGGTCGTGGCCGAGCAGCTCTCGGAGCCGCCGATCCTGGTGGGCCACAGCATGGGCGGACTGGTGATGACCCAGGCGGCCCACGACGCGCCCGATCGCTACGCGGCGCTCTTCTACCTGTGCGCCTTCGTGCCGGTGCCGGGCGAGCGCATGATCGACCTGGCGCGCCTCGACCCGGACTCGCGCGTGGCGCCCCACACGCGCATCCGACCGCCGTCGGTTCGCTTCCACGCGGACGGCGTGCGGGAGGCCTTCTGCGCCGAGTGCTCCGACGACGACGTGGCGCTCGCGAGCCAGCGCCTGCGCCGCGAGCCGCTGCTGCCCATGTTCCAGCGCATCCGCGCACGCCAGCCGCTGCTGCCCGCGCGGGCCTACATCGAGTGCACCCGCGACCAGGCCATCAGCATCGGCCGCCAGCGGGCCATGTGCGAACGCGCCGGCATCGAGCGGGTCGCCTCGCTCGACACCGACCACTCGCCGTTCCTGTCGGCTCCGGAGGCGCTGGCCCGGGCCCTCCACGACCTGGCCTCGCGCGGCCCCTAGCTACTCGCCGCGCAGCCGGTCCATGGCGGCGCGCTCCGCCTCGAGCGGCGCCTCGCGCAGGACGCAGCGGGCGCCCAGCTCGAAGGTGGCGCGGCGCTCGCGGTCGTAGGCGGGCCAGTCGCCGAGAGTCGGGTGGGCCGGCGATCCGTCCCGGGCGAAGGCGCACCAGGCGTCCATCACCTTCCCGGAGAGCGCCTCGGCCGCCTCGCCCGACCCGGCGAAGGCGGACATGCCCGGCGCGTCCAGCGTCCCGAACACGAACGGCAGGTCGACGGCATGGCAGGCGCGGACGGCTCCGTCCTGCCAGGGCGACTCCCAGCCGAACAGATACATGAACGTGTTGGGACCGCGGGCTTCGGCCAGGCGCGTGGCGTCGAGGCGCAGCGAGAGCTCGGTCTGGAGCGCGTGGTTCAGGTCGCAGGGCGTGGTGGGCTCGCCGCGCTCGCGGCGCGCTGCGCGGAACGCCTCGACGAGCTCGCGGGCGCGCGCGTCGCGATCGTCGGGGCTTCCCGCCAGCTGGGCCGCCACGATCATCGCGACGACGTCGTCGCTGTCCGGCGCGCCGGTGGTGTAGAGGCGCATCTCGTCGCGGGTGGTGCCGATGAGCAGGTCGACGTCGCGCGCCCAGCCGCGGGCGAAGGCCTCCCAGGGCGGCACCGTGAGCGTGCGCCCGTCGAGCACCGGTGCGTAGAACATGCCGGTGCGGTGGAAGCCGTCGGCGGCGCAGGCGTACTGGGCGTCGAGCAGCGCCTCGACGCCGGCGTCGGCCAGCGTGTGCGGAGCCAGCCGCGCCTCGACGCGGGCGGTGCGCTCGAGTGCCTCCTCCCAGCCGAGCACGCCGCGGGGCGCCGCGCTCTGCACGATCGCCCGGCGGAACAGTCCCTCGGCCGCCGGCATGCCGGCCAGCGCCAGGAGGCTGCCGGCGCCCGCCGACTCGCCGAAGACCGTCACCCGGCCCGGATCGCCGCCGAAGGCGGCCACGTTCCGGCGCACCCAGCGCAGCGCCGCCAGCTGGTCCTGGAGGCCCAGGTTCGACGCGAACGGATCCTCGCGCGCGCTGAAGCCGAGCGCTCCCACCCGGTAGCCCACCGTCACCACCACCACGTCGCCGCGGGCCGCCAGGTGCCGTCCGTCGTAGAGCGGAGCCGACGCGGCGCCGCCCATGAAGGCGCCGCCCGGCAGCCAGACCAGCACCGGCCGGCCCGCGTCGTCGGCGGCGGGCGTGAAGACGTTCAGCAGGAGGCAGTCCTCGTCGACGGGGCAGCCGTGCAGCAGGCCCAGCGCGTCGGACAGCGGGTCGCTGCGCTGGGGCGGCGCGGCGGCGCTGCGCGTCGCGTCGCGGCATCCCCGCCAGCCCGGGTGCGGCTCGGGCGGACGCAGGCGCAGCGGCCCGACCGGCGGCGCGGCGTAGGGAATGCCGCGAAAGATCGCGACGCCCTCTTCACGGCCGACCAGCTCGCCGGCCTCGGTCTTCACACGCATGCTGGCCCTTCCTCGCCCAGGAGCGACGCGGCATCATACGCCAGCCGTGAAGCCCCTCGCCGAATGGATCGACCTGCACGCCGCGCGGCGCCCCGATGCGGCCGCCTTCCACGCCGACGACGAGACGCTCACCTGGCGCGCATACGCGCGCGGCTCGGACCGGCTGGCGCGCCACCTGGTCGATCGAGGACTCGAGCCTGGCGATCGCGTGGGCGTGCTGCTGCCGGACGGTCCGGCGCCCCACCTGTGCTACGTGGCCGCCGAGAAGGCGGGACTGGTGGTGGTGGGCATCGGTCCGCGCGCCGGGGCCGACGAGGCCGCGCACCTGCTGCGCAAGACCGGCGCGCGCGCGCTGCTGACCGATCCGACCCATCGCGAGATCGATCCGGCGGCGCTGGCAGACGGACTGCGCCGCGAGGGCGTTCCGCTGGAGCACCTGATCACCGACTGGCGCGCCGTCGCCGAGGCCGACGGCGACGGAGCTCCCCCGCCCGGGCGCCGCCTCGGCCCCCAGGATCTCTTCCTGCTGAACTCGACGTCGGGCACCACCGGGCTCCCCAAGTGCGTCACCCACGACCAGGCGCGCTGGAACCACTTCCACCGGCTCGCCGTCGCGGCGGCCGACCTCTGCGAGGACGACGTCTTCCTCTCCGCCCTGCCCACGCCCTTCGGCTTCGGCCTGTGGACCGCCCACGTGACCCCCACCCTGCTCGGCGCGCCCTGCGTGCTGCTGCCCCGCTTCGACGCCGGACGCCTGCTCCGGGCCATCGAGCGCCACCGGGTGAGCGTGATGGCGGCCGTCAGCACCCAGTTCATCATGCTGCTGAACCACCCGGACGCGACCCGCGCCGACCTGTCGTCGCTGCGCGTGCTGTTCACCGGCGGCGAGGCCGTTCCCTACGAGCGGGCCGCCGAGTTCGAGGAGCGCACCGGCGCCCGCGTGCTCCAGTTCTACGGCTCCAACGAGACCGGGGCGCTCTCGGGCACCACACTGCGCGACTCGCGCGACGTGCGGCTGCGCACGGCGGGCCGCGTGCTCCCCGAGATGAACGTGCGCCTGTTCGACGACGCGGGACGCGACGTCACCGCCAGCGGCCGCGGCCAGCCCGGCTGCAAGGGTCCGCTCACCAGCTCCGGGTATCATGCCGACGACGCGGCCAACGCGGCGCTCTACACGAAGGACGGCTGGATGCTCACCGGCGACATCGCCACCCTGGACGACGACGGCGTGCTGCGCGTGGTCGGCCGCGCCGCCGACTTCATCATCCGCGGCGGCAAGAACATCAGCGGTCCGCTGGTCGAGCAGCAGGTGGCCACCCACCCGGACGTGGCGCTGGCGGCGGCGGTCGCCATGCCCGACCCGGTCTACGGCGAGCGGGTCTGCGTCTACGTCGAGCTGCGTCCGGGGGCACGGCTCACCCTCGACGCGCTGGTCGCCCACCTGCGCGCCCGCGACACCTCGGTGGAGTACCTGCCGGAGCGGCTGGTGGTGGTCGACGCGCTGCCCCGCTCGTCCGGCGGCAAGGTGGCGAAGGGCGCTCTGCGCCAGGACATCCGACGACGCCTCGAAGCCGAGACAGGAGCCCCCGCATGAACGACGGCATCACCCGCTACGACGTCATGCCCATCCCGCCGGTCGAGGCGCGCACCGAGTTCATCGACGCCGGCGCGGTGCGCTTCGGCGTGGAGTACCGGCTGCTGACCGACGCCATCGCGGCGGCGTCCGCCGCCGTCGCGGCGCGCGGCGACGTCTCCGCGGAGGGCCAGAGCTTCGATGACCGCGGCGTGTCGATCCACGTCTACGGCGTGGATGACGAGGGCGCCCGCGAGTACCTGCGCTTCGACTGCTTCGACGAGGATCCCCACTACCACTACGTGTCGTGGAAGGCAAAGACCAACGAGATGATCCACATCGACCCGGTGGCCGAGGGCGATCCGCTGCGCTGGACGCTCGAGCGGCTGCGCACCCGCCTGCCCCAGATGCTGGCCCGGGCGGGGGCCGAGCACGTGGCCCGGCGCCTGGACGCGCGGCGGGTCGACGAGGCGCTGCCGCGGGTGGCCGAGGCCGCCTACCGGGCGCGCTTCCACCACGACGACGAGGGGACGCAGCGCGACGCGCTCGCCCAGGGAGAGACGGCATGACGGCGATCGGATCCGGTGCGACGGACGCGGCGAAGCTGCGCGGCACGCTCGACCACCCGGTGATCGACGCCGACGGCCACGTCATCGAGACGATCCAGGTCGTCCACGGCTTCTTCCTCGACTACGTGAAGCAGATCGGCGGCGCCGACCTGGCCGCGCGCTTCGAGGCGTCGGGCGGCATCGACTTCGACGACATGGTGCTGCGCCCCTGGAGCGCGCTGTCCGAGGCGCAGCGCCGCGAGATCTGGGCCACGCGTCCCTCCTGGTGGAGCCTGCCCGCCGCCAGCACCCTCGACCGCGCCACCGCCCACCTGCCCCGACTGCTCCACGAACGGCTCGACGACCTGGGCATCGACTTCGCGGTGCTCTACCCGAGCCGCGGGCTCACCACCATGTCGATCCGCGACGCCGAGCTGCGCCAGGTCGCCTGCCGCGCACTCAACGCCTACAGCGCCGAGGTCTACTTCCCCTACGCCGACCGCATGACGCCGGCGGCCCAGATCCCCATGCACACGCCGGACGAGGCGCTGGCCGAGCTGGACCACGCGGTGGGCGAGCTCGGCTTCAAGGCCATCATGATCAACGGCCTGGTCCACCGGCCCATCGGGGGCGGGGGAGCGAGCGCCGCCGACTCGAAGGACGTGCCCAACTGGGGGTCCGGCTCCGGCGAACGCATCGACACCCTGGGCCTCGATTCCGCCTACGACTACGACCCGGTGTGGCGGCGCTGCGTGGAGCTCGGCGTCTCGCCGGCCTCCCACACGCCGGGCATGGGCTGGGGCAGCCGCCGCTCGATCTCGAACTACATGTACAACCACATCGGGTCGTTCGGAGCCAGCATGGAGGCGCTGTGCAAGTCGCTGTTCCTGGGCGGCGTGACCCGCCGCTTCCCGGAGCTCGGCTTCGGCCTGCTGGAGGGCGGCGTCGGCTGGGCCTGCTCGCTGTTCGCCGACCTGGTGTCGCACTGGGAGAAGCGCAACAAGGACGCGATCCACCAGCTCGACCCGGCCCGCATCGACACACAGCTGCTGATGAAGCTGTTCGCCGAGTACGGCGACGCCCGCTTCACCGCCGACCTCTCCGGGCTGGCCGAATCGTTCACGCGGCTCGAGCCGGAGCCGCCCACGCTGGACGAGTGGGCCGCCTGCGCGATCGAGGAGCCCCGGGACCTGGAGGAGCTGTTCGTGCCGCGCTTCTACTTCGGCTGCGAGGCGGACGACCCGATGGTCGCCTGGGCCTTCGACACGCGCACCAACCCCTTCGGCGCGAAGCTGCGCGCCATGTTCAGCTCGGACATGGGCCACTGGGACGTGCCCGACATGACCGGGATCCTGCCCGAGGCCCACGAGCTGGTGGAGAAGGGCCTGATCGACGACGCCGACTTCCGCGACTTCGTGTGCACCAACCCCGTCCGCTTCTACACCCGCAGCAACCCGCGCTTCTTCGAGGGGACGCGGGTGGCGGAGGCGGCCGCGAAGGTGGTGGCCGGGGACGCCGCCGGTGCCTGAGCTGGCGGGCCGCGTGGCCGTCGTCACCGGGGCCAGCCGCGGCATCGGCAAGGGCTGCGCGCTGGAGCTGGGGGCAGCCGGCGCCAGCGTCTACGTCACCGGCCGGACCGTCGACGAGGGCGGCGCCCCGCTGCCGGGCACGATCGGAGCCACGGCCGACGAGGTCGGCGCCGGCGGCGGACGCGGCGTGGCGGTGCGCTGCGACCACCGGGACGACGCCCAGGTGGAGGCCCTGTTCGCGCGGGTCGACGACGAGGCCGGACGCCTGGACGTGCTGGTGAACAACGCCTTCGTGATCCCGCCCGAGCTCACCAGCGGCAGGAAGTTCTGGGAGGTGCCGCTCTCGAACTGGGACGACATGTTCGACGTGGGCACGCGCTCGGCCTACGTGGCCAGCGTGTTCGCCGCCCGCCGCATGGTGGAGGCCGGCCGCGGCCTGATCGTGAACATCAGCTCCTCGGGCGCCGCGAAGTACGCCTGGCACGTGGCCTACGGCGTGGGCAAGTGCGCGCTGGATCGCCTGACCGCCGACACCGCCCACGAGCTGGCCCCCCACGGCGTGGCGGTGGTGTCGCTGTGGCCGGGCCTGGTGCTCACCGAGCGCATCCAGCGCAACCTCACGAACATGCCGGGGCTTTCCCGGGTGAAGGCCGAGAGCCAGCGCTTCACCGGGCGCGCCGTGGCGGCGCTGGCGTCCGACCCGGACGTGATGCGCCACACCGGCCAGGCGCTGGCCTCGCGGACGCTCGCCGACCTCTACGGCTTCACCGACGTGGACGGCAGCCTGCCCGACGGCCCCCTCGAGGAGCGGTCGGTGGAGTAGCCCGGTCGGGCCGGGGGACGGGCTAGCAGCCGCCCCAGCGCGCGATCGGCGGGCAGCCGTTGCGCTCGGCGATGTCGCTGTCGATGCCCAGCTCGCGCGAGCGTCGCCAGTCGAGCCGGCGGAAGACCTCGCACTGGCGCCGTTCGCTCTCGGCGCGCAGCCGGCCCATGCAGGCGTGCTGGGCGCGCACCGTCTCGAACTCGCGGCGGCAGCGCGTGTTGGCCCGGTTCACCCAGGCGTCGTGCATCTTCTGGTCGACGCGGAAGTTGGTGTCCGGATCGTCGATCGGCACGTACAGGTAGATGGCCTGGGCCGAGGCGGCGCCGGCACACAGCAGCACGGCGCCGAACAGGAGAGTTGCGAGCGAGTTGCGCATCGGGGGGATCTCCTCTGGCTTCCCCCTGGATCGACCGACCCGCGGGCCGGGTTGAGCCGCGAAGCCCGGAGCGGGAGCGGCTCGGCACGGCGGCCTATGCTCCCGGCAGCATGGCGTTCCGCGCACTCCTGCTCGTCGCATTGCTGCTGCTCGGCGCCTGCGCCCCCAAGGGCATCGACGAGGCGCGCTCGGCGCTGCGCACCAACGACCTGCGCACCGCCCGCGCGCTGCTGGAAGCCGACCGCGAGCGCGCGCCCGGCAACGTCGAGGTGCGCCTGGCGCTGGGCGAGGTCTACTACCGCATCGCGCGCGACGCCCTGGACTGGGAGCGCGACGAGGGCCGCTACCTGGCGTTCCTGGAGCGGTCGGTGGAAGAGTTCACGGTGGCGGCGCGGCTCGATCCGGAGCGCCCGGAGCCCCACTTCTACATGGCCACCATGGACGTCTACCGCGGCGACCTGGACGGCGCGCTGCGCGGCTTCGAGAACACGCTGCGGCTGTCGCGCTCGCCCATCGCCGAGACCAACCTGGCCGAGGTCCACATCTACCGCGGCGACCTGGTGCGGGCCTCGCGCTGGAACCAGAGCGGCGAGCTGTCCGGCGCGGGACGCGGACCGGTCACCTTCAACCGCATGCTGATGCGCTGGAGCGAGGGCGACGTCGACGCCGCGCGGCGCGACTTCGAGACGCTGCGCGTCCACCACCCGGAGATGATCCGCACCATCAACGTGGCCGCCGTCCCCCTGGTGCCCGAGCGCTTCGAGCAGTTCGCCGGCTACTGCTGCGACAGCCCCGCCTGCGGTCCGTACCTGGCCCACGCCTGCCGCGATCTCGACCTCCAGGTGACGCAGCGCCAGGTGTCGGAGGAGACGCTGCTGCGGGAGCTGCGCATCGAGATGGAGCGGCGCCGGCGGCTGGGCGAGATCTACCGGCAGCGCAAGGAGCTGGAGATCGAGGTCGAGGTCGAGGCGCCCACCCCCTGAGCGGACGCCCCGACCGGGGCCTACTCCCAGGCCGCCAGGCGGTCGCGCCAGGCGGCGAAGGTCTCGGCGAAGCCGGCGCCGCGCCGCTCCACCCAGGTGGCGGCCAGGATCACCGCCACGCCCACCAGCGCCAGGCTTCCCCAGTGGCTGAGCGCGTACAGGTCGATGGCCGCGCGCAGGTGGGTCACCAGCGAGAGCAGCGCCCCCACCCCGCCGGCCAGGAAGATGCTGCGGCGCTGGGTGAGGAAGCCGTAGGAGAGCGCCGCCACCGAGGTGAGCAGGCAGGCGACGGCGGCGATCACGCCCGGGAAGAAGGCCAGGTCCAGGGCCATGCTCGCCAGCAGCACCCAGGCCGCGGCACGCCGGTAGGCCACGCCCCAGACCTCCCGGCCCGCCAGCAGCGACAGACCGGTGGCGACCGACGCGAACAGCGCGCCGCCCAGCGGCAGCAGGGCGCTCTCCGGCAGCGCCAGGGCCAGGTCGGCGGCCCGGGTGGCGAAGGCCGCCGAGAGCGCCAGCGACGCCAGGGCGGATCCGCGCAACGCGGCCCGCAGCGGCGGCGCGATGCGTCGCTCGCCGGCCAGCGCCGTGGCGCCCAGGCCCACCGCGGCGGTCGCCACCGCGCCGTACAGCGCCGACAGGTCGTAGTGCAGCGCGCTGCGCACCAGCAGGATGCCGGGCGGCAGCCACGGCATGACGCGTACGAAGACGCCCTCCAGCGTGCGCAGGGTCGGCTCGCGGCGCGCGACGCGCAGCTCGCAGACCGCGGCAGCGGTCATGGCCAGCGCGGCCAGGCCGGCCACCACCGACGGATCCCGCGTCGGCACCAGCAAGAGTGCATTCGCCACCAGGTACAGGCCGCCGAACCACCCCGCGCGCGCCCGGGCCAGCGCCACGAGGGCGAGCGCCGTCACCGCGCCCAGGACCGCCAGGGTCAGTCCCACGGCCAGCAGCGCCGACGCGCCGTCCGGCGCGACCCAGGTGGCGTAGCGCGCCACCGGCGTGAGCGGTCCGTCCCAGGAGAACCGGGAGTAGACGAGGCCGCCCAGGATGCAGAAGTGGGCGGGCACCAGTCCGGCCGCAAGTGCCAGGAAGGTGCGCGCGCCCTTGGCGTCGTTGGCGCGCAGCCCCCAGACGAAGCCCAGCACGCCGAGCAGTCCGGTGTGGGCGAGCAGCGCGTAGTAGCGCCAGACGTCGCCGCCGCTGTCCCAGTGCTGGAGCAGGAAGGAGGACGCCGCTGCGACCAGCGCCGCGGCGCCCACGCCGCGCAGGATGCGCGACAGCCCTTCCAGGCGCGCCGCGGGCGGGCCCTGCTGCGACTCGCCGGGAACAGTCGGGTCCAGCGCGGCCATCACTTGTCCTCCTGGCTGTCGCGTAGCAGCGCGTCGAGCTCGCTGCCGAGCTCCTCGACCTCCTCCTCCTCCAGGAAGGTCGACTCCAGGTCGTCGCTGCGCGTGACGCAGCTCCCCTCGAACTCGCGTTCGGCCACCCGCGTCTCCCAGCGGCCGAACACGTCGTCGACCTCGGCCCCGCACGGCTGCGCGTCGCGCACCGTGCCGAGCGCCTCGGCGCGCGACTGGCGCGTGGCCAGCAGGTTGCGCTGGGCCTCGAGCCGCGAGAGCCGGTCCTCCACCGCGGCGACGTCGCGCGCCAGCTGCTGCTCGACGCGCTCGTGCTCGACCCCGCGTCGCTCCAGCTCGGCGGCCTCGCGGGCGGCGCGCTTGCTGCGGCGCAGGCACTCGATCGCCTTGTCGCGATCGGTCTCGGCGCTGCGCGTCGCGCGCTCGCGCCAGGCCTGCTCCGCCTCCAGCCGTGCGGCGCGCTCGCGGCGCAGCCGCTCGCCGTCGCTCCGCACGCGGCGCAGCTGCACCGTGGCGCGGGCCGCCGCCTGGCGGACGTCGCGAATGGCGCTGGCGGCCAGCGCCTCGTGGTTCTCGATGCGGGCCACCATCCCGTCGACGCGCGAGACGAGGCTCGCGGTCCAGAGTCGTATGCGTTGCATGGGGTCTCCCGTTGCGGGCGTCGTCCCCCACAAAGAGCAGGAGCCGTGCCAGCCCGGCCGTCCGACCCCGCTTCCGCTGCCAGGACGCCTACTTGCGGGCCCACCCTGCAAGTGCTGCAACAGCTCGCGCGGCGGCCCGCGGCGGACACCCGCTGCACGGCCGCGGACAACCGCTGCTCAGCCCAGCACCTCGCGCAGCCGGTCGAGCAGCGACTCCTCGCTGAAGGGCTTGTCGAGCAGCGGGAGCCGCTCCTCGTCCGGGTCCGCGTCGCTCTCGCCGGCGAAGCCGGAGACGAGCAGCGTGCGCATTCCGGGGCGCTGCTCGGCCAGGCGCCGCGCCAGCTCGTAGCCGCCCATGCGCGGCATGACCACGTCGCTCAGCAGCAGGTCGATGTCACCGGCGTGGTCCGCGGCCACCTCGAGCGCCTCCACCCCGTCCGCCGCCGTGAGCACCCGGTAGCCGGCGCGCTCCAGGATGCCGCACGCCAGGCGGCGCACGGCGCTCTCGTCCTCGACCAGCAGCACGGTCTCGCTGCCGCCGACGCCGGGAGCCGTGGCGTTCGCCGCGCCGGCGCTCGCCGCCGACGGCGCCGCCGGCAGCCAGATCGCGAAGCAGGCGCCCTTGCCCGGATCTCCCTTCACCTCGATGGCGCCCCCGGCGCGCTCGACCACGCTGAACACGATGGCCAGACCGAGGCCGGTTCCCTTGCCCGGCTCCTTGGTGGTGAAGAAGGGATCGAACATCTGGGCGCGCGTCTCGTCGTCGAGGCCTTCGCCGGTGTCGCGCACCGTGAGGCGCACGTGGTCGCCGGGCCCGGCCAGGCCGAGCCTGTGCGCCTCCGCCGCGTCGAGGTGCTGGTTCGTCGTCTCCACGTCCAGCTGGCCGCCGTCCGGCATGGCGTCGCGGGCGTTGGCGGCCAGGTTCAGGAAGACCTGCTCGAACTGGTGCGGGTCGCCGCGCACCGCCCGCAGCGCCGGGTCGAGCTCGAGCGAGACCTCGATGTCCTCGCCCAGCAGACGTCGCAGCAGCGGCGCCAGCTCCTCGAGCACCTGGTTCAGGCTCACCACCGTCTCCTCGACCACCTGCCGCCGGCTGAAGGTCAGCAGCTGACGCGTCAGCGCGGCGGCGCGCTCGGCCGCGCCGTGGATCTCGGCCACGTCCTCGCGCACCGGATCGCCCTCGTCCAGCTCGCGCAGCAGCGGCCGGCTGAAGCCCAGGATCACCGTCAGCAGGTTGTTGAAGTCGTGGGCGATGCCGCCGGCCAGGCGTCCCACCGCCTCGAGCTTGCGCACCTGCTGGAGCTTCGTCTCGCTCTCGCGCAGCACCGCCTCGGTGCGCCGGCGTTCGAGGGCGCTGGCCAGGATCTCGCCGATCAGCTGGAGCAGGGTCACCTCGTGATCCGACCAGCGATGCTCGTGGCGCATCGTCTCGAAGCCGATCACTCCGGAGAAGCGCCCCCGCGTGTGCACGGGAATGGCGAGCAGCGACTTCACGCCGCGCCGCGCCAGGCTCTCGCGCTCCGGGCGCGCCTCGGGCGGCACCGCGTCGACGCTCGCGTAGCGCAGCACCTCGCCGGCCATCAGCCGGGCCCGCGACCAGCTGCGCTGCTCGCCCGGGAACGGGGCGATGCCCTCGGCCAGCCACTCGTAGTGGCGCCGGAAGGGATCGTCCCGGTCCGTGCCCATGGCGTAGAGGTAGGCCCGGTCGGCCCCGGCCAGGGCGCCCGCCTCCTCCACCGCCTGCATCACCGCGTCGTCGAGGGCGCTGGTGTCCAGGGCCAGGAAGCGTCGCGACAGCTCGGCGATCTGCTTCTCGATGGCGAGCTGGCGCTCCATCGCCTGGACCATCGAGCGGCTCTCGGTGACGTCGCGGCCGATCGAGACGAAGCGGAAGCTACCGTCCGCGGCCCGGTAGGCGCGACCCGCGTTCTCGAACCAGCGCCAGCTGCCGTCGGCGTGGCGCAGGCGGTGGAGCGAGTTCGAGCCGTCCGCCTCGCCGAAGGCGGCCCGGAACTTCCGGCGGCTGCCGTCCCGGTCGTCCGGGTGCACCAGCAGGTTCCCCGGGCGGCCGATCAGCTTCGCCGGATCGCGTCCCAGCAGGTCCCGGTAGCTCGGGCTGGCATACAGGTAGGACCCGTCGCGGTCGAACTCGGCCACCAGCTCCATGGCGTTCTCGGCGAGGGCGCGAAAGCGGGCCTCGCTCTCGCGCAGGGCCAGCTCGCCGTGGCGCCGCTTGATCGCGCTGGCGAAGATCTCGCCGAGCAGGCGCAGGCGGCTCACCTCCCGCTCCGACCAGCTTCGCTCGGTGCGGGTGGTCTCGAAGAGCTGGCCGCCGATCAGCCGGTCGCCCGAGCGCACCGGCACCAGCAGCATCGAGCGGGTGCCGCGGGCGACGCACATCTCGCGCTCCACGGCGGCGTCCTCCGGCAGGTCGGCGGGCGTGCGCGCCTGCGCCACCCGGCCCGCCCGCAGACACTCGCGCGACCAGACGAAGCGGGTCGCCAGCGAGACGTCGAGGGCGATCGGCTGGTCCGGCGTGCCGGGGCGCGTCCAGGCGTAGGCGCCCTGGAGGCGCACCGCCGTCGGGTCGACCACGACCAGGTAGGTGCGATCCGCGCCGGCCAGCTCGGCGGCCACCGACAGGTGCTCGCGGACGGCCTCGTCGATGGCGTCGGCGCCCAGGGCGAGGAAGTGCCGCGAAAGCTCCGCGAGCCGCTGCTCTACGCGATCGCCCGGGTCCATTGCCGCTGTGGATCGGCCGAACCGGAGACCGACTGGAAGCGTTCCGCTGGGAGGGCAGACCTGCGCTGCGGGTGGAGCGTCAGTCGTCCCGGCGCAGCCGCGCCTTCTCGCGGTGGAGCATCACCACGTAGCCCACCAGCACGAGCGCGGTGATGCCGTAGGCGGCGACGACGTAGCTCACCCGTACGCCCCGTCGGCCAGCCGCTCGTCCCGCAGGGCCGCGCGCCCGCGGCGGACCTCGACCTCGAAGCGCAGCAGCACGCAGTAGACGAAGGTCGCGAACAGCGCCAGGTTGGCCAGCAGGAACGGGGTGCCCATGCCCTCGCCCAGGCTGCCGGAGGAGAGGTTCTCCGGGTGCATGGCGCGGCCCTGGAACAGGTCGATCACGAAGTAGTTGAGCGGGATGAGCAGCGTGCCCAGCACGCCGTACACTGCCGCGAAGCGGGCCGTGCGCTCCGCCCCTTCGGTGAAGCTGCGCAGCAGCAGGTAGGACAGGTAGACGAACCAGAGCAGCAGGGTGAGCGTCAGCCGCGGATCCCAGGACCACCAGTGCCCCCAGGTGCCCTTCCCCCAGATGGGGCCGGTGATCATCATCAGCGTGCAGAAGACGACCCCCACCTCGGCGCCGGCCAGGGCCAGCTGGTCGTGGACCTCGCGCCCCTTCCACAGGTAGAGGGCGCCGCCGACCGCGGTGAGCACGAAGCCCAGGTAGGCGCCGTAGGCCAGGGGCGGATGGACGTAGAGGATCTTCTGGATCACGCCCTGGACGCGATCGATGGGGGCGTTCACCACCGCCAGCGCGTAGCCGGCCAGCAGCAGCCCGGCGACGGCGCCGACGCCGCGGCGCCAGCGCGCCACCCGATCCTCCACCGCCGCTGCCATGGCGGGCGAAGCTAGCGCAACCCGTCCGCCGGCGTCCGCGGTGTCAACCCGTTCACAGCGGATCTCGACTTGGCGTGGCACGTTCCGCGGCATGGCGAACCCGGCTTCGACCCGGCTCCAGTGGGTCCGCGACGAGCTGGCGGCATCGGCCGAGGAGCTGGCGGTCACCGTCGAGCAGCTTCCCGAGGCGTGGCGCGAGGCGGTGGGCGCGGACCTCGAGCGGCTGGTGGCCGACGCGCGCTTGCTGACTCGTTCCGTAGGCGAGGCGCTGGCCGCGCAGCGCGCGGCAGGTCCGCACGAGCCGCACGAGCCGGACAAGGGCGAACGAGCCGCCTGAGGCGGCGTCCGGGCGGTGACTCCGCCGCGGGGCTAGCCTCGGCCGCGTGCCGGCGTCGCCCGCCATCGACCTGGACGAGGGACTGCGACGCTTCGGCCTCGAAGCGTTCCGTCCCGGGCAACGCGAGGCGATCCAGAGCCTGCTCGACGTGGGGCGCGCCCTGCTGGTGGCGCCCACCGGCGGCGGCAAGAGCCTGGTCTACCAGCTCCCCGCCAGCCTGCTGCCCGGAACCAGCCTGGTGGTGTCGCCGCTCGTGTCGCTGATGCACGACCAGGTGGCGGCCCTCGACGCGGCCGGCATCCCAGCCACCTTCCTGGCCGCCACGCTGGAGGAGGGCGAGCTGCGCGCCCGCATGCGCGCGCTGGCCGGGGGTCACGCGAAGCTGGCGTACGTGGCGCCGGAGCGGCTCTCCTTCCCCGGCTTCCGCAGCCTGCTCGCCGACCTCGACTGTCCGCTGGTCGCCATCGACGAGGCCCACTGCATCAGCGAGTGGGGACACGACTTCCGTCCCGACTACCTCCAGCTGGGCGACCTGGTGTCGCGCCTGTCCGGATCGCGGGTGCTGGCCTGCACCGCCACCGCCACGCCGGTGGTGCGCGACGAGATCCTGGAACGACTGGGCCTTCCCGCCGACACGCCCCAGCTGGTGCACGGCTTCGCGCGACCCAACCTGGCGCTGCGCGCCCGCGAGGTGTCGAGCCTGCGCGAGCGCTGCACCGCGGTCGACGCGGCGCTGGAGGAGGCGATCGGTGCGCCGGGCGCGGTGCAGGGCTGCGCCATCGTCTACGCACCCACCCGCAAGGCCACCGAGCAGGAGGCCGAGCGGCTGCGCGACGCGGGCTACGACGCCCTGGCCTACCACGCCGGCTTCCGCGGCGACGTGCGCGAGCGCGCCCACCGCGCCTTCTCCGAGGGTCGCGCCCAGGTGGTGGTGGCGACCAACGCCTTCGGCATGGGCATCGACCGGGCCGACGTGCGCGCCGTGGTGCACCTGGCGCCGCCCGGATCGATCGAGGCCTACTACCAGGAGGTGGGCCGCGCCGGCCGCGACGGCGAGGACGCCCTCGGGCTGCTGCTGGTCTCGCCCGGCGACATGCCGCTGCGCCGCCACCTGATCGAGGCCGACAACGAGGGGCGCATTCCCGGTGCCGACGTGGTCCAGCACAAGTGGAACCTCTTCCTCGAGCTGATGCGCTGGAGCGAGGGCGGAAGCTGCCGCCACGACGCCATCCTGCGCTACTTCGGCGACGAAGCCGAGACGCTGGCCGGCTGCGGTCGCTGCGACGTCTGCCAGGACCTGGTGGCGCGCGCCGGCGACGACGACGAGACCGTGACCCTGGTGGTGCGCAAGGCGCTCTCCGGCGTGGCGCGGGTCCACGGTCGCTTCGGCCTCCAGGCCGCGGCGAAGCTCCTGCGCGGCGCCGACGACGCGCGGCTCACGTCGGCCGGTCTCCAGCACACGCGCACCTTCGGCGCGCTGGCCGACCAGAGCGAGACCTGGATCACGCGGCTGCTGCGGCGCTGCGTCACCGCCGGCTGGGTCGACTTCGTGGGCGGCGACCGTCCCATGGTCGTGCTGACCGACGAGGGCGTGGCGGTGATGCGCGGCGAGGCCCCGGCGCGGCTGCTGCTGCCCGCCGGCGTGGCCGACGTCCCGCGGCCCTCGCGCGGCGCGCGCTCGCCGGCCGCGCGCGCGTCGGAGCCGGAGGCCCCGCTCGACGCCGACGGCCTGCGCCTGTTCGACGCGCTGCGCGAGCACCGGCTCGAGGTGGCCCGCGGCCTGGGTGCCCCGCCCTACGTGGTGGCCAGCGACCGGACGCTGCGCGACATCGCCCGCCAGCGGCCCGCCTCGCCCGAGGCGCTCACGCGCGTGCCCGGCATCGGCCCCACCAAGCTGCGCCGCTTCGGCGAGGGACTGCTCGCCGTGGTGCGCCGCCACGGCGACGCGGACGGCGGCGGCGTCACAGCTCCGAGCGCGCCCGCTCCGACTCGGCCTTCATGAAGCCGCAGAAGGCGCGCTCGGTCTTCTCGGTGCAGGGAAGCGCCAGCGCCTGGTCGAAGTGGCGGCGCGCCTTCTCCGCGTCGCCCTCGCGCGCCCAGTAGACCGCCAGCCCGTAGTGGTTGCGCACCGAGCGCGGCGCCAGCGCGGCGGCCCGCTCGTAGTGGCGCAGCGACTCGTCCGAGTCGCCGATCGGCCACGGCGCCACCAGGTAGTAGCTGGCCATCAGGTAGTCGCCCAGGCCTTCGTCGTGGGAAGGGTCCATCTCGATGAGGCGCGTGGCGTGCTCGGTGTACTCGCCGGCGGCGCCCCTCAAGATGGCGGAGAGGATGCCCAGGCTCGACGAGTAGAACATGTAGGCGTTGGCCAGCGCGGCGGCGGCATCCACCGAGTCGGGACGCAGCGCGTGGGCGCGGCGCGCGCGGTCCAGCGCCGGCGGCGCCAGCTCGGCCCAGATGGCCCGGTTCGCGTCGCTGTCCTGGAGGCCGTCGACCAGCGGCAGGTTGCCGTTGGTGCGCTTCGCCATCTCGAAGTTGCCCGCCTCGGCCGCGCCGAGCAGCGCCTCGAAGTCGTCCGGATCCGCCGCCAGGCGCGCCTCGGCCGCGGCCAGGTCGGGATCGGCGGCGTGGGCGGCAGGAGCGAGCAGCAGGGCCAGGCCGAGCAGGAGCGCGGTAGCAAGCGATCGCATCGCCCCTGGATAGCGCAGCCGGAGCCGGGGCTCCGGCTTGACACCCCGGGGAGCGCGCCGGAGGATCCGCCCATGAGCACCGGACTCCAGTTCGACGCCGACCTGGCCCGCGCCCTCGAGCTCCAGTACCAGCGCCCCCAGATGGTGCTGCGCCGTGCCGCGGCCCTGCGCCTGGCCGCCCCAAAGCTGGGCGAGGACGTGCTCGACGTGGGCTGCGGACCCGGCTTCCTGTGCAACGACCTGGCGGCCGGCGTGGGCGAGCGCGGCAGCGTGCTCGGCGTCGACCAGAGCGAGTCGATGCTGGGTCTGGCCAAGGCGCGCTGCGCCGGCTGGCCCTGGGCGCGCTTCGAGCTGGGCGACGCGGCCTCCCTTCCCGCCGACGACGCCGCCTTCGACCTGGTGATGTCGACCCAGGTGCTCGAGTACGTGTCCGACATCGACCGGGCGCTCTCCGAGATCGCGCGCGTGCTGCGTCCGGGCGGGCGCACCCTGCTGCTCGCCACCGACTGGCGCAGCGTCGCCTGGCACTCGAGCGACGACGCGCGCATGGACCGCATGCTGGCCGCCTGGGAGGAGCACCTGGCCCACCCCGCCCTGCCCCGCACGCTGGCCGCCCGGCTCGAGGCCCGGGGACTGCGCGTGGGAACCCTCGAGCGCTACTCGATCGTCGAGCGCGCCGACGAGCGCACCGGCTACGCCGCCATGCTGATGGGCACGCTGCCCGGCTACTGCCCGGGCCGGCGCGGGGTGACCGAGGACGAGGCCCAGGCCTGGCTCGCCGACCTGGAGGCGCTGCGCGAGCGGGGCGAGTTCCACCTCTCGGTGGGCCAGTACTTCTTCTGCGCGACGAAGGGCTGACGCCCGTGGCCCTCGACCTGCCGCGCCGCTGGGTCGTGGGCGTGCCCGCCGCGACGCTGCTGCTGTTCGGTCTGGTGGTGGTGACCTCGGGCATCGCCGCCGCGCTCGCCCGGCCGCCGGCCGCCGACGAGCCGGGCCGTGTGCTGCTGCGCGTGTTCGCCGTGTGCGCGGTCGACGCGACGCTGCTCACCTGGGCGATCCTGCGCACGGCGGCCCGCGGCGCGCGCCTGGTCGGCCTGGTGGTGGCGCTCTACTTCGGCATCGCCGCCTTCATGACCCAGAACGAGACCCTCTACTTCAACCGCGCGCTCGACGTGCCGGCGGGCGTGGTGTGGGGCGTGCTCGCGTCCGGCCTGGTGACGGCGGTGCTCTTCGGCCTGGCGGCCAGCCGCTGGCTCGTGCCGCGCGAGACGGCGGCGCGCGCCACCGGCGTCACGTCCCAGGGGCTCGCCTGGAAGACGGCGCTGCTGGCCGGCGTGTTCTACCCGGCTCTCTATTTCGGCTTCGGCTACTTCGTGCTCTGGCAGGACGAGTCGGCGCGCCTGCTCTACCAGGGATCGGCGGAGCTGGCGCCCTTCGCCGAGCACATGGCCGGCGTGCTGCGCGACGATCCGTGGCTCACGCCCTGGCAGTGCCTGCGCGGCCTGCTCTGGGTGGGGCTGGCCGCCGGGGTCATGCGCGACGCCACCTCGCGCTGGCCCGAGACGGCGCTGCTGGTGGGCCTGCTCTTCGCCCTGCTGATGAACATGCAGCACTGGATCCCGAACCCCTTCCTGCCGCCCGAGGTGCGCTGGGCCCATTTCGTCGAGACGGTCCCCTCGAACTTCCTGCTGGGCGCGGGGATCGTGTGGACGCTGCGCGACCGGACGCTCCGGTGAAGGTCCTGCGCGAGCTGAAGGACGACGCCTTCGCGGTGACGCGACTGGTCGAGGTGGACGGTCGCCGCTGGCTGCTGAAGGAGTACCGCTTCCGGACGCCGCTCGGCCGCTGGCTGGCTCCGCTGGCGCGGCGTCAGGCGCAGCACGAGATGGCCGTGGGCCGCCTGCTCCAGGGCCTGGAAGGCGTGCCCGGCGAGCCGGTGCGCGTCTCGGACACGAGCTTCCGCAGGCCCTGGATCGACGGCGAAGACCTGCGTGTCCACCTGCGCCGCGGTGGCAGCCTGCCCGACGACTTCTTCGACCGGCTGGAGGCGCTTGTGCGGGAGATCCACGCCCGGGGCGTGGCCTACGCCGACCTCCAGAAGAAGGACAACGTGATCGTCGGACGCGACGGCCGGCCCTGGCTGATCGACTTCCAGATCTCACTGCGCCCCCGCGACGGCGGCGCGCTGCGACGACTGCGGCGCTGGTGGCTGCGCCACACCCAGAGCGACGACCTGCGCCACGTCTACAAGCACAAACGCCGCATCCGCCCCGACCTGCTGACGCCCGAGGAGGACGCGGCCAGCCGGCGACGCAGCCCGGTGTCGTGGCTGAAGCGCGTCTTCTACGCCCTCACCCTGCGCCGGGTGAAGCGCTGGATCTACCCGCACGGCTCCGACGACACCTTCCGCTTCTCGAAGGCCTGGCGCGACCGCGACGCTACTCCTCGCCGTCGCCCGCCCGGACCACCCGGATGACGCGCAGCGCGCCGGTGCGGGTGTTCAGCGAGAACACGACGCGGCCCTTCCCGGTGTAGGTCCAGGTGCGCTGGTGGGTGTCGGCGCCGCTGTAGAAGGGGATCAGCGCCTTCAGGGTCATGTAGGTGGCGCGCTCGTCCGGATCGCCCAGCAGGTGGCGGACGTCGTCGTGGCTCATGCCCGGCTGCACCTGGTCGAGG
>JBNLVK010000281.1:0-17257 GCA_050618055.1 Myxococcota bacterium | reverse complement strand
CTGGCCCTTCTTTCCCTCCCGCGACTCGAGCTGTCCCGTCTCCGCGCCGCAGATGTCGGCGCCGGCGCCGCGCTGGAGCACGACGTCGCGCTTCATGCCGCTGCCCATCACGTCGTCGCCCAGGTAGCCCTTGGCGTAGGCCTCGTCGATGGCGCGCTGCAGGCGGCGGGCCGGCTCGGCGTACTCGCCGCGGATGTAGACGAAGGTCTTCTCGGCGCCGGTCGCCTTGGCGGCGCACAGGATGCCGTCGAGCATCTGGTGGGCGCCGCGCTCGATCAGGATGCGGTCCTTGAAGGAGCCGGGCTCCGACTCGTCGGCGTTGCAGACCAGGTACTTCGGGCGGTCGTCGCCCTCGGGCATGAACGACCACTTCATGCCGGTGGAGAAGCCGGCGCCGCCGCGGCCCTGGAGGCCCGCGTCCTTCACCAGCTCGATCAGGTCGCCGGGCGCCAGGTCGCAAGCTGCCTTGCGCGCCGCCGAGTAGCCGCCCTTCGCCTCGTAGCCCTCGAGCGTGCCGAAGTCGTCGTCGCCGAAGTGCTCGGAGAGGTAGCCGGTGACGTAGGGGACCTTCAGCATGCCTACTCCAGACCGTCCACGACGGCCTTGGCCGCCTCGAGGTCCAGGTCCTCGTGGTAGGTGTCGTCGACGCGCATCATGGGCGCGTAGGCACACGCGCCCAGGCACTCCTCGTGGCCCAGGTGGACGCGACCGTCGGCGGTGTTGCCGTCGGCGTCGACGCCCAGGTGGGACTTCAGCTGGGCGTAGAGCTGGCGCGCGCCGCGCAGCGAGCACGGCAGGTTCGTACACACGAACACGTGGTGCTTCGGCTGCGGGGTGGCGTAGAACATGTTGTAGAAGGAGACGACCTCCAGCACCTCGATGGGCCGGATCTCGAAGATCTCCGCCACCTCGCGCGCCGTCTCGACCGAGACGTGTCCCAGCTCCTCGTGCACGATGTGCAGCGCCGGGAGCAGCGCCCCGCGCTTCGCCGGGTACCTGGCGATCTCCGCGTCGATGCGGGCGCGCGCCGCCTCCGAGATCACCACTCGAGGCCGCCCTTCATCCACTCGTAGAGCAGGCCCACGGCCAGCGGAATGGTGAAGACGAACATGGCGCCGTAGCCGTACCAGCCCAGCTCGACGAAGTTCGCGCCCCACGGATAGAAGAAGATCGCCTCGACGTCGAAGACGACGAACAGGATGGCGACCATGTAGAACTTGACCGCGTAGCGCTGGCGCGGCGACACCAGCTGGCTCTCGCCGCACTCGAAGGGCTCCTCCTTCTCGGCGAAGCGCCGGCGCGGTCCGAGCAGCAGGTGGACGGCCAGCAGGGCGCACACGATGACGGCGCCGACCGCGAACACCACCAATACGCCTGTGTACTCGGCGAGCATGCAGCGTCCCCTCTAACGCGACGAGTGATGCGCACCCGGGTGGGGACGCGCGGCAGCAGGCAGGCGAAGAATGAGCGAAGTGCCCGGCTCTGCTACGAAAACCGGGCGGAGGGTAACGGCGGCCCGAAACCGGGTCAAGAAGCGGAGGAGGGTTTTCGCAGCGTCGGGCGAGCCCCTATGGTTGGCGCGTGGCCATTCCCGTCGCGGTGTTGGGGGCGGGCAGCTTCGGAACCTGCCTCGCCATGCTCTGCGCCCAGGAGCACGACGTCACCCTGTGGGCCCGCGACCCGGAGATCGCCCGCGCCATCGGCCGGGACCACCGGAACCCCCGCTACCTCTCGGACGTGCACCTCCCGCCGGGGGTGCGCGCGACCCACGACCTGGGCGCCGCGCTCGCCGACCGCGAGCTGGTGATCTGCGCCGTGCCCAGCCACGGCGTGCGCGACGTGATGGGCAAGGCCGGGCCGTTCCTGGCACGGGATGCCATCGTGGTCTCGACGGTGAAGGGCCTGGAGCTGGGCAGCTGGATGCGCATGGACCAGGTGCTGCGCGAGGTGCTCGACCCGGTCCACCACGCCCGGCTGGTCTTCCTGTCCGGTCCGTCCTTCGCCCGCGAGGTGGCCGACGGCCTGCCGACGGCGGTCACGCTGGCCAGCGAGATCGAGAGCTACGCCATCTCGGTGCAGGAGTCGATCTCGAGCCCCGCCTTCCGCTGCTACACCCACACCGACGTGGTGGGGGCCGAGCTCGGCGGGGCCCTCAAGAACGTGATCGCCATCGCGGTGGGGCTGTGCGAGGGCCTGGGCTTCGGGCAGAACGCCCGGGCCGGCGTCATGACCCGCGGGCTGCGCGAGATCACCCGGCTGGGGGTCCAGCAAGGGGCGGATCCGCTCACCTTCCTGGGCCTGGCCGGTGTGGGCGACCTGGTGCTCACCTGCACCGGCGACCTGTCGCGCAACCGACGGGTGGGTCTCGAGCTGGGTCGGGGGCGCTCGCTCGACGAGATCACCCGCGACATGAACGAGGTGGCCGAGGGCATCCGCACCACCCGCGCGGTCTGCGCGCTGGCCGACCGGGAGGCGGTGGAGATGCCGATTGCCCAGGGAATGCGGCAGGTTCTGGACGGCGAGCTGCCCGCCAGCGCGGCGCTCGACTACGTCATGAGCCGCCAGCTGCGCTACGAGCACGAGTAGGCGAACGCGTTCGCATTGCGGCCGGCCCCCTGTTCCCGGCCCCCGGTCGGGGCTAGTGTGGCCGATCCGAATTTGAAAACGGATTTCAACTAGCCGTGGACGCCTCCCCCTCGAACCCCACCCTCGCCCTCTCCGAGCTGGCCCCCGGCGCCCGCGCGGTGGTGGTACGGGTGGAGGCCACGCCCATCGGGCGCCGGCTGCTCGACCTGGGCTTCGTGCCGGACACCGAGATCCGGGTGCTGCGCCGGGCGCCCCTGGGCGATCCCACCACCTACGGCCTGCGGGGCATGCAGCTCTGCCTGCGCCGCGGCGAGGCGCGGGCCATCCGGGTGCGGGTCGAGGCCCCGGAGCGGTGAGCGCCGCCGCCGTCCTCGATCCCGAGCCCCGCCCGCTGCGCTTCGGGCTGCTCGGCAGCCCCAACTCGGGCAAGACCACCCTCTTCAACGCGCTGACCGGGCTGCGCGCCAAGGTGGGCAACTACGCCGGTGTGACCGTCGAGCGGCGCGAGGGCCAGTGCCGCCTGGGCGAGCGCGACGCGGTGGTGGTCGACCTGCCGGGCACCTACAGCCTGGACGCGCTCTCGCCGGACGAGGAGGTGGTGAACCGGGTGCTGGCCGGCGAGCTGGCGCCGGCGCCCGACGCGCTGGTGCTGGTGGCCGACGCCTGCACGCTCGAGCGGTCGCTCCTGTTCGTGGCCCAGGTGCTGCGGCTCGAGCGGCCCACCTGCCTGGTGGTGACCATGACCGACGAGCTCCACGCCCGCGGCGGCGCACTCGACCTCGACCGGCTCTCGGCGGCCCTGGGCATCCCGGTGCTCGGCGTGATCGGCCACCGCGGGCTCGGCCTCGACGCGCTGCGCGGCCTGCTGGCGTCGCCCGAGAGCTGGGACCACCCCCAGCTGCTGCCGCCGGAAGACGCGACCGAGCGGGCGGGCTGGGCCGCCTCGGTCTTCGAGAGCGTCCACTCCACGCGGCCGGGCACCCACCGCGTCACCGAGGCGGTGGACCGGGTGGTGCTGCACCCGCTGCTCGGCAGCCTCGTCTTCGCCGCCGTGATGGTCTTCTTCTTCCAGCTGATCTTCGCCTGGGCGGGGCCGGCCATGGACGCCATCGACGCCGGCGTGGGCGCCCTGGGCGACGCGGCCCGCGGCGCGCTGCCCGCCGGCGCGCTGGCCGACTTCGTCGTCGACGGGCTCATTGCCGGCGTCGGCGCGGTGGTGATCTTCCTGCCGCAGATCGTGCTCCTGTTCTCGCTGCTCTACCTGCTCGAGGACGTGGGCTACATGGTGCGGGCCGCCTTCGTGGCCGACCGGGTGATGGGCCGCATCGGTCTCGAGGGGCGCTCCTTCGTGTCGCTGCTGTCGTCCTACGCCTGCGCGGTGCCGGGCATCATGGCCACCCGTACGATCCCGTCGCCGCGCAACCGCCTGGTCACGATCCTGGTGGCGCCGCTCATGACCTGCTCGGCGCGGCTGCCGGTCTACGCGCTGCTGATCGCCGCCTTCGTGCCCGAGACCCGCGTGGGTCCGCTGGGCCTCCAGGGCCTGGTGCTGCTCGGCCTGTACGTGCTGGGCGGCGTCGCCGCGCTGGGAGCCGCCGCCGTGATCAAGCGCACCGTGCTGCGCGGCGAGGGCCTGCCCTTCTACATGGAGCTTCCGCCCTACCGGCTGCCGACGGCGAAGCTCTGGCTGTCGCAGGTGTGGGGCAGCGTCTGGGCGTTCCTGCGCCGCGCCGGCACGATCATCCTGGCGGCGAACGTCGTGCTGTGGCTGCTGCTGAGCTTCCCGAAGGTCGATGCGCCGGCGGGCGCCGGCGAGGCCGAGGCGGCGCGCACGGCGCTCGAGCAGAGCTTCGCCGGGCGGGCCGGACACGCCATCGAGCCGCTGATCGCGCCGCTCGGCTTCGACTGGAAGATCGGCGTCGGGCTGCTGGCCAGCCTGGCGGCCCGCGAGGTGATCGTCTCGACGCTGGCCCAGATCTACGCGGTCACCGACGAGGACGTGGGCCTGCGCGAGGCCCTGCGGCGCGACACCCACGACGCCACCGGCGCCCCCGTCTACACGCCCGCGACGGTCGCCGCGCTGCTCGTCTTCTTCGTGTTCGCGCTCCAGTGCCTGTCGACCATCGCCATCATGCGACGCGAGACCAACTCCTGGCGCTGGCCCGCCTTCGCGTTCTCCTACCTGCTGGTGCTGGCCTACGCGGCCGGCTTCGTCGCCCACCGCGCGGTCGGCGCCCTCGTCGGCGGCACGTGACCCGCCGGCGTTACACTGCCCCCATGAGCCGCTTCGCCGTCGTACTGCTGCTCGGAGTCGCGACGCTCGCGAGCGGCTGCCTCACCCGCCACGTGCGCGAGGACGTCTTCAAGCAGGACCGGGTGCAGGTCTTCCTGCGCCAGGACGAGCGCCTGTTCCGCGACGTGGTGAAGGGCTACGACCACCCGGCCACGATCTCGGCCGTGCGCATCGCCCACATCCTGTCGCGCATCGACATGCGCCTCCAGGTGAAGGAGGGCAACCGGCGCAAGCCGGCCATCCCGACCGAGCTGCTCTACCAGATCGCCGACGGCATGTCCCAGTCGCTGGCCCGGGCGGGCGAGAACCAGGAGGTGGTGGTCATGGCGCTGCGCAGCGAGCGCAACCTGGCCGTCCTGAGCTCCGAGTACCTCACCTCGCTGATCGCCTACGTGCGCGCCGACAAGCTCTACATCCACCTCTCCCACTCCGACGACCTGATGAAGGACTCCTACCGGAAGGGCGAGAAGCTGCCGGCGCCCCGGCTCTCCGACTCGCCCAGCCGCTTCCGGCTCTACGGCGGCACCGCCATGACGCTGATCAGCTCGAACGCGGTGGCGGTCGCCTGGCGCGACAAGGTCTTCAGCCGGCCGACGCGCACGAAGATCCTGCCCACCGGCGAGGTGAAGCGGAAGACGATCCTGCTGGAGAGCCCGGACGTGGTCGAGGAGGAGGAGGCGCTCGAGGGCCCCAGCCGCGCCAAGGTCCCCGACGGCCTGTCGCCGGGTCAGCTGCGCGCGCTGGCGGACCTGGAGGAGGAGCGCCTGTCCGGCGCGATCACCGAGACCGAGTACCGCATGCGGCAGCAGGAGATCCTGGAGTCGGAGTAGCGGGCGGACCCGCGGGCGATCGCTACTCCACGTATCCGAGCGAGCGGAGCATGTCGAGCTCCTCGCTGCCCGCCGCCGGCGCCGCCTTGGCGTCCTCGATCAGCGCCAGCAGGTCCGTGTCCTTCGGGAAGCGCTTCAGGCCCGCGTCGAGCACCTGGATGGCCGCGGCGCCCTGCTCGGCGGTCCGCAGCTGGTCGGCCGTGGCCGCGTACTGGGTCGCGCCCACCTGGTCCGGGCGCTCGGCGGCCAGCTTCTCCAGCTGGGCCAGGGCCGCCTCGCCCGCGCCGGCCCGGGCCAGCGCCTCTAGCCGCACCAGCTCGAGGCCCCAGGTGGTGACCTCGTCCCCGCCCGCCGCCAGCCCGGCGTCGGCGGTCTCGACGGCGATGTCGTACTTCGACTCGGCCAGGGCCTGCCGCGCACTGGCCAGCTGGTCGCGGGCCGACTCGGCGCAGGCCAGCAGGAGGGAGAGGCTCAGAAGCAGGCAGAAGGCTCGCATAGGTGGCTCCCGGCTAAGGGGTTTCGGGGATCCGGCGCGGGAACTGGGCTCTCGCCGCACAACTTTCGGGTCGCCCCGGGTCACCTATTCTTACTGCCCTCTCGGCCGCATGGGAACCCGAACCGGCGTCAGGCGGTCCAACCCGACGGGGAGAAACGTCCTTTCCATGTCCTCCAGACCCGCGAAGGCGCTGCGCGCCGGTCCCGTCCTCGTCGCCGCCCTGCTCGCGGCCGGCGAGGCCCACGCCTACATCGGACCCGGCGCCGGCTTCGCCTTCGTGGGCTCGCTGATGGTGCTGATCGCCACCTTCGCGATCGCCTTCGCCATCATCCTCACCTGGCCGATCCGCCTGCTCTACCGGCAGATCACCGTGGGCAACCCCTACAAGCGGGCCCAGAGCCGGCGCGTCGTGATCCTGGGCCTGGACGGCATGGATCCGGGGCTGTGCACGAAGTTCATGCGCGAAGGGCGCATGCCCAACTTCCAGAAGCTGGCGGACCAGGGGGTCTTCCGTCCGCTCGACACCAGCGTGCCGTCCATGTCGCCGGTGGCCTGGTCCACCTTCGCCACCGGCGTCGACGCCAGCCAGCACTGCATCTACGACTTCCTGACCCGCGACCCCTGCACCTACGCGCCCATGCTGTCGTCCACCGACATCGTGCCGGCCGGCCGCGTGCTGAACATCGGGCGCTACACCATTCCGCTGTCGAAGGCGCGCATGAAGCTGCTCCAGAAGAGCCAGCACTTCTGGAAGCTGCTGGGCGACAAGCACGTCTTCTCGATCATCCAGCGCGTCCCCATCACCTTCCCGCCGAAGCCCTTCAAGAACGGCATGCTGCTCTCGGGCATGTGTGTGCCCGACCTGCGCGGCAGCCAGGGCACCTTCTCGTTCTTCAGCACCGAGAACGAGGGCGGCGAGGCGAAGTTCATCGGCGGCGAGCAGACCGTGCTGCGCCGGCGCGGGGGCGTCATCCGCTCGCGCATCGTGGGTCCGGACCACACCATGCTGCGCTCGGGCGGACGCATGACGCTGCCCTTCACGCTGGTGCCCGCGGAGGACGGCGCGTCGGCCGAGCTGACCCTGGAGGGCGAGGAGCCCATCACCCTGAAGGTGGGCGAGTACTCGGACTGGGTGGAGCTCAAGTTCGACGCCGGCCTGCGCGTGAAGGTCCAGGGCATCGCCAAGTTCTACCTGGTGTCGGCGGCGCCCGAGGTGAACCTCTACATGACGCCGATCCACATCGATCCGGAGAAGCCGGCGATGCCGATCGCCCACCCCGAGGTCTACGCGATCTACCTGGCCAAGAAGCAGGGCAAGTTCGCCACGCTGGGCCTGGCCGAGGACACCTGGGCGCTGAACAACCGGGTGATCGACGAGAAGGTCTTCTACGACCAGGCCATGTTCATCTACGAGGAGCGCGAGCGCATGTTCCTCGACGCGGTGAAGCAGAGCAAGCAGGGGCTCATCACCACCGTCTTCGACACCACCGACCGCATCCAGCACATGTTCTACCGCTACCTCGACCCCACCCACCCGGCCAACGCGGGCAAGGACACCGAGGTGTGGAAGGACGCGATCGCCAGCGTCTACCAGAGGGCCGACGAGCTGCTCGGCAAGGTCTGGCACCTGGTCGACGATCCGGACACCACCTTCATGGTGATCAGCGACCACGGCTTCACCAACTTCCGCCGCTGCGTGAACCTGAACAGCTGGCTGAAGGAGAACGGCTACCTGTTCCTGAAGGACGAGGACGCCACCGAGAGCGGCGAGTACCTGGACGGCATCGACTGGTCGCGCACCAAGGCCTTCGCGCTGGGCCTCACGGGGCTCTTCATCAACCGCAAGGGGCGCGAGAAGAACGGCATCGTCGAAGAGGGCAGCGAGTACCGCAAGCTGGTGCAGGAGATCGCGGACAAGCTGGGACGGCTGGTGGACCCGCAGACCGGCGAGGGCTGCGTGCGCCGGGTGGCCGTCTCCCACCAGTTCTTCTCGGGTCCCTACCGCTTCGACGCGCCCGACCTGCTGATCGGCTGGGAGGGCGGCTACCGGCACAGCTGGGAGTGCGCCACCGGCCAGGTGACGCCGAGCGTGTTCACCGACAACGACCGCAGCTGGTCCGGCGACCACTGCGTGGATCCCTCGATCGTGCCCGGCGTGCTGCTGGCGAACCGGGCCATCGGCACCGAGACGCCTCGGCTCATCGACATCCCGGCCAGCGTGATGCGCCTGTTCGGCCAGGAGATCCCCGGCTACATGCAGGGCGAGATGATCTTCGCGGAGGACGGCCGCGAGGCGTCGGTGCGCGGCATGCTGGATCCCACGAGCCTGCCCCAGAGCGGCGCCGCGCCCGGTGCGCTCATCTTCCCCGCCGGCGCGGGCGAGCCGCGGAAGGCCAGCAGCCGGTCATGATCCGCGGGTTCCGGTCCTGGCGCGCACTGGCCGCGCTGCTGCTCCTGCCGTTCGCGGCGTCGGCGCAGGACGCGGACGTGGGCGTCTTCGTGGTCGGCGTCGACGGTATGGACCCGGTGATCCTGGAGCGCATGATGAACGAGGGCGTCATGCCGAACTTCTCCCGGCTGCGCGGCGAGGGCAGCTTCCAGACCCTCGGTACCTCGGTCCCGCCCCAGAGCCCGGTGGCCTGGTCGAACTTCGTGACCGGCATGGACCCGGGCGGCCACGGCATCTTCGACTTCATCCACCGCGACCCGGCCACCTACAAGCCCATCTCGTCGGCGACGCCGCCGGTGGACGATCCGGGCAGCGCGGTCCGCTTCTTCGGCTACGTCATTCCCACCAGCACGCCCGAGGTCGTGAACAACCGGGGCGGCACGCCCTGGTGGGACGTGCTCGAGGAGCACGGCGTCGACGTCGAGGTCTACCGCATCCCCGGCAACTTCCCGACGCCCCCCTCGGACGCTCGCGTGCTGGGCGGAATGGGCACGGTGGACGTGCGCGGCGGCTTCGGCACCTACACGCTCTACACCGACCGCCCCCTGGACGACGCCGACCCGAAGGGCGACATCGAGCGCGTGCGTCCCCAGGACCTGGATCTCGACGGCACGCCGGAGACGGTGCAGGGCATCCTGCGCGGACCGCCGGACCAGTTCCACCTGGAGCCGGGACAGATCCCGGGCCGCAACGACTACCTGACCCTGGGCGTCACCATGCACCTGGCCGAGGACCGCGAGGCCATGGTGGTCGAGGTGGACGGCCAGCGTGCGCTGCTGCGCGAGGGAGAGTGGTCGCCCTGGCTGGAGCTCTCCTTCGATGCGCTGCCCATGGGGCTCTCGCCGGTGGCGGGCACGGTGCGCTTCTATGCGAAGGAGCTCTCGCCCGGCTTCCAGGTCTACGCGTCGCCGGTGAACATCTCGCCGTCCAGCCCGGCCATGCCGCTCTCGTCGCCCGACGACTTCGCCGGCGAGCTCTTCGACGCCCTGGGCTTCTACTACACCCAGGGCATGCCCGAGGAGACCGACGCGCTGAAGGACGGCGTCTTCGACGACGACGACTACCTGAAGCAGGTGACGCTGGTGCAGGAGGACAACCAGCGCATGGTGCGGCTGGCGATCGAGCGCTTCGAGCCCGGCGACGCCACCTTCGTCTACCTGTCCGACATCGACCTCCAGTGCCACATGCTGTGGCGCCACGCCGACCCGAAGCACCCGCACGCGGAGCCCCACCCGGCCCACGATCCCGCGGCGGCGCGCCGCCACGCCCGGGACATCGAGCGCTTCTACCGGGACGTCGACCGCCTGCTCGGCGAGATCCGCGCGGGGCTGCCCGACGACACGCTGCTGGTGGTGATGAGCGACCACGGCTTCCAGCCCTACCGGCGCAAGCTGCACCTGAACGCCTGGCTGCGCGACCAGGGCTACCTGGTGCTGAAGGACGGCAAGCGCACCGGCCAGATCGGGTTCGGCGACGTCGACTGGTCGAAGACGCGGGCCTACGGCCTCGGCTTCAACGGCCTGTACCTGAACCGCAGGGGTCGCGAGGGCCAGGGCATCCTGGACGCCGGTGCGGCCCGGGCGCTGGCGGGCGAGCTGACGGCGAAGCTCCAGGCGCTGCGCGACCCGGTGGACGGCGCCCGGGTGGTGCTGCGCGTCGACGCCGCCGAGGACGTCTACGCCCTCGCGCGACGCGACGAGGGTCCCGACCTGGTGGTCGGCTACGACCGCGGCTACGGCGCGTCGGACGAGTCGACGCTGGGCGAGGTCACGGAAGCGGTGATCGAGGACAACACGTCGCGCTGGTCCGGCAACCACCTGATGTCCCCGGACGTGGTGCCCGGCATCCTGCTGGTGAACCGCAAGCTCGGCGAGAGCGGCTACGACCTGACCGACCTGACCGCGACGCTGCTCGCCCACTACGGACTGGAACCGGCCCCCGGCATGACCGGGCGGGCCATCCGCTAGAGACGACCGAGAAGGAGAGAACCGATGCTCGGAGGCAAGACCGTCAAGGTCAAGATCGACCGCGACCTCCACGACCGCCTGCGCAAGGTGGCCGACGTGGCCGGCTACGCGACCGCCGAGGAGTTCATCACCCACGTGCTCGAGAAGGAGATGCTCCACTTCGAGGACGCGGGCAGCGACGACGACATCCGCGAGCGCCTGAAGGGTCTCGGCTACATCAGCTAGCGCTCGATGCAGGCGTTCAACTCCATCTCCAGCGCCGTCTTCGACGTCGTGCTCGCGCCCTTCGGGCACGGCGTGGCGTCGTTCGACCTGCTGCTGTGGCCGACGCTGATGGGCGTGCTGGCGATCCTGGTCTACAAGGCCGTGTCGAACCAGGCCGCCCTGGCCCGGGTGAAGGGCCAGATCACCATGCGCCTGCTGGAGATCCGCCTGTTCAGCCACGACATCGTGCAGGTGCTGAAGTCGACGGGCGCCATCCTGGGCAAGAACGTCGTCTACCTGGGCAACCACATGCTGCCGATGCTGGTGATGATCGGGCCCTTCGTGATCATCCTGGCGCAGCTGGTGGCGAACTACGCCTACGAGCCGTCGCCGACGGGCTCGGTGGAGATCCTGCACGTGAAGCTCGACCCGGACGCGGGCGCCTCGCCGAAGGACGTGGAGCTGGCGCTGCCGGACGGCGTGGTGCTCGACGCGGGTCCGGTGCGGACCGCCGACCACCAGGTGTTCTGGCGGCTGCGCGCCGACGCGCCCGGCGACCACGTGCTGCGGGTGTCGGTGGGCGACGAGACCTACGAGAAGGGCTGGGCCGTGGGCGGCGAGCCGCGCAAGGTGCCGCAGAAGCGGCTGCGCGGCCTGGAAGCCGTCCTCTACCCGGCCGAGGGCGCGCTGCCCGGCGACGGTCCGCTCGTCTCCATGGAGCTGGAGATGCACCCGCGTACGCTGGGGCCCCTTCCCGCCGGCGAGCTCGGCATCGTACTCTGGGCCCTCGTGCTCTCCCTCGCCGCCGGATTCGCCGTCAAGGGCGTGTTCGGCGTGACCATCTAGGACCCCCGTTGCTCGACGCCCTGCGCAGGAAGATGTTCGGCGGAAGCCGCGGCGAGCCGCTGGTCATCGTCTCCGGCCTGCCGCGTTCGGGCACGTCGATGATGATGCGCATGCTCGAGGCCGGCGGCGTGCCGATCCTGACCGACGCCGAGCGCGTCGCCGACATCGACAACCCGAAGGGCTACTTCGAGTTCGAGCGCATCAAGGACCTGGAGAAGGAGACGGACAAGTCCTACCTGCGCGAGGGGCGCGGCAAGGCGGTGAAGGCCATCTCCTTCCTGCTGAAGGACCTGCCCGACGAGAACGACTACCGGGTGATCTTCATGCGCCGCGACCTGGACGAGGTGCTCGACAGCCAGGAGAAGATGATCGCGCGGCTCGAGCAGGGCGACACGTCGGCGGACCGGGAGGCCATGAAGGAGGCCTACCGCAACGACATCGTGCGCGCGCGGCTGCACTGCCGGAAGCTGGTGAACTTCGAGCTGATCGAGGTCCACTACCGCGCCGCCATCGACGACGCGGCGGCAGTGGCCCGCGAGGTGAACGCCTTCCTGGGCGGCCACCTCGACGAGGCCGCCATGCGCGAAGCGGTGGACGCCTCGCTCTACCGCAACCGGGTGCGCTGACGGCGGCGGGCCAGCAGCGTCAGGAGCAGCACGCCCGCCGGCAGGCCTCCGGAAGGCTCGGGCAGCGTCAGGTTCAGCGCGTCGAGATAGAAGCTCGTCGGGAAGACGGCGTCGTTGCTCGAGTCGAAGACGAGGCGCACCGACTCCCCAGTGTAGTCACCCACGATCGGCAGCGAGATCGCCGCCCAGCCCGTCGTCTCGTCGACGTTGCTCCAGCTCGCCAGGGTCTCGAGCAAAGCGCCCCCCGGCGTCTCGAGTCTCACCGCGAGCGTGTCGAAAGGGATCGAGCCGGTCTCGGTCGTCGCGATCCAGTGCTGCAGCTCGAGCGACTCGAGCACCATGTCCGCAGGCACCGAGACCAGCTGCGAGAGGACGTCGTTCGCGTCCGGGTCTCCTCCCAGCCAGGCGCTGAAGCTGCCGTCGTAGGGCGTCACCGGAAGCCCGCCCCCGACGTCGAGGATCAGGTCGGCGGGCATCGCGACCCAGCCCGTGGGTCCCAGCTCGAAATCCGGGTTCGAGAGCAGCGCGGACGCCGCCTCCGGAGCGCCGAGCGCGCCGAGAAGGAACGTGAGCAGCAGGAGCCGCGAAGGCCGTTTCGACATGGGAGGGACTCTCATCCGACCTCCCGCGCCCCGCGACGATTCTACACCCCGGAGCGGACCGCCTAGCTCCCCAGCTGCCAGTCGGTGCGGGCCAGCAGCTTCTCCATGAAGCTGGGCTCGTAGGCCTCTTCCGGGTCCTCGCGCACCAGCTCGTCCAGCGCCACCGCGTCGTCGCCGATCAGGATGCGCCAGCGCTCCTCGCGCACGCCGTCGAGGATCACCCTGGCGGCGTCCTCCGCCGACATGGGCGCCTGGTCGCGGAACTGCTCGCCGCGCATCACCAGCGCCTGGCGGATCTGGTCGTTGGTCACGCCCTCCACCTCGAAGCCCATGTGGGCCAGCCGCTCGCGCGCCTCCTCGATCTCGGCGTCGGGCATCTCCTTCGGGTCGCGGCCCAGGATGCGGCCCGAGTTGATGATGATCGACGTGCCGATGTGGCCCGGCATCACGACCGACGCCTTCAGGTGGGGCGCGTTGTTGCGGAAGTCGTTCACCAGCGCCTCGGTGAAGCCCTTCACCGCGAACTTGGCCGCGCTGTAGGAGGTGTGCGCGGTGGTGGGTCCGAGGGAGGCCCAGAAGCCGTTCACGCTGCTGGTGTTCACCACGTGTCCCTCGGGCGCCGCCAGCAGCATGGGCAGGAAGGCGCGGCAGCCGTAGTACACGCCGTACCAGCACACGCCGAAGGTCTTCTCCCACTCCTCGCGCCCGTCGAGCACGAAGCTGCCGGCGCCGCCGATGCCGGCGTTGTTGAAGAGCAGGTGCACGTGGTCGGTGCGGTGCTCCTCGGCCACGTGGCGCTGGAAGGCCAGCATGTCGGCCTCGACGGACACGTCGGCCAGGAAGCCGCTGATCCGGGTGCCGTCCGGCGCGCCCTCGCGCGCCAGCTCCCGCGACCGGGCCATCGGCTCCTCCTGCACGTCGCACATGGCCACGTGGCAGCCCTCGGCGGCCAGCTGGCGTACCAGCTCGCGGCCCATGCCGGTGCCGCCGCCGGTCACCACCGCAATGCGTCCCTGGAAGCTCTTCATGGGGGTCTCCTCGTCGGGGCGGCGATGCTAGCGCGGGGGCCGGTTGACGCCTCTGCCGCGGGCGGTCTACGTTGGGGGTTCGGGTTCGAGAAAGCCGGGTGATTTCCGGCGCTTGCAGACCCGCGAACCCCTGGCCGACGCGCTGGGACCCGCGCCCGATCTGCTAAGCGCCACAGCGATCGAGAGCATCATGAGCAAGGGTCCCAGGGGCGATTCCACGCGCTCCGTCCACGGTGGCGAACGCGACCACCAGGCGACGGACGCGATCACCACGCCCATCTACCAGACCTCCACGTTCTGGTTCCCCGACTCGGAGACGCTGGCCGCCTACCAGGAGGGCCGCTCCGACCGCGAGGAGTACGGGCGCTACGGCAACCCCACCTGGCAGGCGGTGGAGCGCAAGCTCTGCGACCTGGAGGGCGCCGAGGAAGCGGTGCTGTTCGCCTCTGGCATGTGCGCCGCCACCACGCTCTTCCTGGCCAGGCTGCCGAAGGGCGGTCACCTGGTCGTCACCAGCGACTGCTACCGCCGCACCCGCCAGTTCATCGAGGAGTACCTGACGAAGCTCGACGTCTCGTGCACCGTGATCGACCCGTCCGACACCAAGCAGCTGGCCGAGGCGATCCGACCGGAGACGACGCTCTTCTTCACCGAGTCGCCGACCAACCCCTACCTGCGCGTCATCGACGTGCCCGAGACGGTGAAGGTCTGCCACGCCAGCGGCGTCGAGGTGGTGATCGACTCGACCTTCGCCACGCCGGTGAACCACCGGGCGCTCTCGGAGGGCGCCGACTACGTGATCCACAGCGCCACCAAGTACCTGGCCGGCCACAACGACCTGCTGGCCGGCGCGGTGCTCGGCAGCGCCGAGAAGATCGAGCCGGTGCGCAAGGCCGTGGGCGTGCTCGGCGGCGTGATCGACGCCCACGCCGCCTGGCTGCTGCTGCGCGGACTGAAGACGCTGGCCCTGCGCGTGGCGCGTCACAACGCCAACGGCATGGCGGTCGCGACGTGGCTCGAGGCCCACCCCAAGGTGCGCCAGGTGTGGTACCCGGGCCTGCCGAGCCACCCGGACCACGCCGTGGCGAAGCAGCGCATGTCCGGCTTCGGCGGCGTCGTGACCTTCGAGCTCGACTGCGACCTCGAGGGCGCCTTCCGCTTCACCGACGCCTGCCGGCTCTGCTACATCGCGCCGAGCCTGGGCGGCGTCGAGTCGCTGATCGAGGTGCCCGCGCTCATGTCCTTCTGGGACCGCACGCCCGAGGAGCGCCAGGCGCTGGGCATCCGCGACACGCTGATCCGGCTCTCCTGCGGCGTCGAGGACGAGGCCGACCTGATCGCCGACCTGGAGCAGGCGTTCCGGGCGATCTGATCAGTCGCTGGTCAGTCGCTGGTCAGTCGGTCTCGATGACCGTGCCCTCGAGTCCCACGTGGACCACGACGGCGCCGGCCACGCAGCGGAAGTCGGTGGGGCTCTCGGTGCGCTCGCCCCGGGTCACCGAGACGATGTCGACGATGGCGTCGCCGCCCGACTCGCGCGTGCGCTGCTGGAGCCGCTTGAGCGCGGTCAGGAAGGCGATGTGGCAGGCCTTCTCGTCGGAGCGCAGCGCACCGCTCGAGGTCTGGTCGGTGCGGACCGTCGAGAGCTTCTTCCCGCTGGGCGCCCCCGGCGCGCCCTTCAGCGCGAAGGGCACGTCGAGCAGGTAGTCCTGGCCGTAGGGTCCGTCGACCGCGTCCTGGGCCGGGTAGATCCGCTCGGTGGAGCGCGCCTGCGCGACCAGCGGCAGCAGCAGTGCCAGGACCAGCGTCGTCACGACGGTCCAGGCCGGCCGATGGAGATGGTGCATCGCTTTCCCCCTTCTCGCGGAACCTAGCGGATCGCCCTAGCGCAGCAGCAGGACCAGACCGGTCGCCAGCAGCACGCCGGCCGCCTGCACCGCGACGCCGGGCAGCAGGCTGAGCCAGCGCTCCCGCACCACCGCCAGGGCGAGGCCCACCGCGAAGGCCGCGGCCGCGACCCAGGCGCCGCCGAGGTCCATCCACGCGACGCCCGACGCCAGCGCCAGCGCCCAGGCCAGCGACGAGACCCACGCCGCCCGCGACACGAACCAGGGTCCGCCGGGCTGCTGCACCGGGAAGTCCACCGCCAGCATTCCGTGGACCAGCCCGCGGAACCAGACCTCGCCGGCCAGCACGGCGAGCAGCGTGGCCGCCGCCGCGAAGGCCAGGTCGGGCAGGCCGCCGGGCAGGCCGAGCCCGGCCCAGGCGGCCAGGGGAAGCGGCCCGGCCAGCGCCAGCAGCCACGGCCAGACGCCGGCTCCCGCCGCCGGTCGTCGCCAGCCGAACACCCAGGGGCGGCGGTGGGAGGCGCCGCGCGTGGCGAGCATGCCGACCGCCAGCGCCAGCAGCGACGCGAACGCCAGCTCGTAGTGCGGCTGGAGGGCGCGGGGCAGGGCGAGGCCCGGCACCCGTTCCACGACCGCCGCGGCCACCGGCTGGAAGGCGAGGAAGGCGAGACCCACCAGGAACGCCGCCGCGCCGGCCCGGGTGCGCGTCCACCAGGAGGTCGGCGCATAGGCCTTCGCCAGCTCCTCGAGCAGCTCCTCGGCCGAGAGCCGCGTGCCCTGGGGCCGCGGCGAGCCGCCGATGTCGCGCGATCCGCCCCAGCGCTTGCCCGGCGGGCGCCCGTCCACCGCCTCGTCCACCCGGTTCAGCCGCTCGTAGGCGACGTCGAGCTCGGGCCCCGACAGCGAGCTGATGCGGCGCAGCGTGTACACGCCCGGCTGGTTCTCCAGGGCGATGATCGCCAGCTGGTCGCCCCAGCGCGACTTCAGGTGCTGCTCGACGGTGTAGATGCCGGAGCGGTCGCGGCAGGCGACGGCCACGCGCCGGGGGGCCACCTCGACGTGGCCGTAGATCTCCTCGATGCGCGTGTGGTCGCCGAAGTCCTCGCGCTTGAAGACCAGGGCGTCCACCGCCTGGAGCATCTCCAGCGTGTAGGCGTGCACGTTCTTGCCCGCCCACGATCCGGTCTGCTTGAGCGCCCGCTCGCGCGCCAGCAGGTCGTCGATGCGCTGCTGCGTCCGGGCCATCGCGTCGGCGGGCAGGCCGCACAGCGCCGCCAGCTCCGGACCGTTCGCGTCGATCGCGCCCTCCAGCCGGAACAGCGGCAGCAGCACGTCGCGCGCCTCGGCGCTCAGCTCGCGCACGCGCCGGTGGTTCAGCAGGCACCAGAGCGCGAGCACCGTGTCGAGGTCGGGGTCGTTGGCGTAGAGCGTCCAGTCGCCCTCGGACAGCTCGAGCCCGCTCTGCACCAGCAGCAGCGCCTGC
>JBNLVK010000280.1:0-9694 GCA_050618055.1 Myxococcota bacterium | reverse complement strand
CTCGCCGATGATGCCGCCCACCGTCATGCGCGGGTTCAGCGAGCCGTAGGGGTCCTGGAAGATGATCTGCATGCGGCGGCGCAGGGCCCGCAGCTCGCCGCGCGACAGCGCCAGCACGTCCTGGCCGTCGAACTCCACCTCGCCGGCGGTCGGCTCGATGAGCCGCAGCAGGCTGCGGCCGGTGGTCGTCTTGCCGCAGCCCGACTCGCCCACCAGGGCGAAGATCTCGCGGCGGTCGATGTCGAAGCTCACGTCGTCGACCGCCTTCACCCAGGCGCCCACCGTCGAGAACACGCCGCTGCGCACCGGGAAGTGCTTCGACAGCCCGCGCACGCGGAGCAGCGGCCGCTCGCCGTTCGTCTTCGCGTCCCGGCTCACGCCTCCTCCGGTCCGGCCGCGACCACCTGCGGGTGCAGCCAGCAGGCGGCGTCGTGGTCCTCGGCCACGGGCACGAGCCGCGGCGCGTCGCGGGCGCAGCGCTCGAGCCGCTCGCCGCAGCGCGCCTCGAAGGCGCAGCCCGGCGGCAGCTCGAGGGGCGAGGGAACCGTGCCCTCGATCGCCTCCAGCCGATCGTGCACACCGGGGCGCGGCAGCGAGCGCAGCAGCGCCCGCGTGTAGGGGTGCTCGGGCCGGGCGAACAGCTCGCGCACGCTGGCCCGCTCGACCACCTTGCCGGCATACATCACCGCCACGTCGCGGGCGAAGTGGGCCACCACGCCCAGGTTGTGGGTGATCAGCAGGATCGCCATGCCCATCTCCCGCTGGAGCTCGGCCAGCAGGTCGAGGATCTGGGCCTGGATCGTCACGTCGAGGGCGGTGGTGGGCTCGTCGGCGATCAGCAGGTCCGGCTTGCAGGCCAGCGCCATGGCGATCACCACGCGCTGCTTCATGCCCCCCGACATCTCGTGGGGGTAGGAGTCGACGCGCTTCTCCGGCGCCGGGATGCCCACGTGGCCCAGCAGCTCGACCACGCGCTCGCGCGCCTGCTTCGCACTGGCGCCCTCGTGGATGCGCAGCACCTCGCCGATCTGGTCGCCGACGGTGAACACCGGGTTCAGCTAGGTCATGGGCTCCTGGAAGACCATGCCGATGCGCCGGCCGCGGATGCGGCGCAGCTCCTCGGCGGACATCGCGGTGAGCTCCTGGCCGTCGAACTCGATGCTGCCGCGCACCACGCGGCCCGGCGGGTCGAGCAGGCCCATCACCGCCAGCGCCGTCACCGTCTTGCCCGAGCCCGACTCGCCCACCACCGCCAGGGTCTCGCCGGCGGCGAGCTCCAGGTCGACGCCGCGCACCGCCGGGACGTCGCCCGCCGCGGTGGGAAACGAGACGTGCACATCGTGGAGCCGCAGCAGCGTCACCCGCGGATCTCCAGCTTCGGGTCCAGCGCGTCGCGCAGCCCGTCGCCCAGCAGGTTGTAGGCGGTCACGGTCAGGAAGATGGCGAAGCCGGGGAAGACCGCGAGCCACCAGGCGAAGGTGCTGGCCCGCGACTCGGAGAGGATCGAGCCCCAGGTGACCAGGTGCTGGGGCACGCCGATGCCCAGGAAGGACAGGCCCGACTCGGTGAGGATGGCGCTGGCCACGCCGAAGGCCATGGAGACCAGCACCGGCGCCAGCGCGTTGGGCAGGATGTGGCGGAACATCACCCGCCCGTCGGAGATGCCCAGGGCGCGGGCGGCGGTCACGTAGTCCTGGGCGCGCACCTTCAGGAACTCGCCGCGGATGAAGCGCGCGATGCCCACCCAGCCGGTGAGCCCCAGGATCACCATGATCGTGTAGATCGACGGCGGGAAGATGGCGGCCACCGTGATGATCAGGAAGAAGGTGGGGATGCCGAGCATCAGCTCGAACAGGCGCGACAGCACGATGTCGACCCAGCCGCCGTAGAAGCCGGCCAGGCCGCCCAGCAGGATGCCGATGGTCGCCTGGATGGCCACCACCACCAGACCGATGGTGAGCGAGATGCGCGTGCCGTGGACCATGCCGGCGGCCACGTCGCGGCCCAGCGCGTCGGTGCCCAGCCAGTGGGCCGCCGACGGCGCCTCGAAGACGTCGCCGGTGATGTCCACACCGGTGGACGAGTAGGGGATGGGCGGCCACAGCGCCCGGTCGGCGGCGCGGGCCAGCTCGCGGAAGTCGGCGTTCACCAGCTCCGCCGGCCAGTCGACGAGCCCCAGCCACACGCCCAGGGCGCGCGCCTGGGGAAAGTGGTGCTGGCCGTCGATGGCCAGGTAGTAGGGCTTGTCGCTGGCGATCAGGTCGGCGCACAGCGCCACCGCCGCCAGCACCAGCACGATGCGCAGGCCCCAGATGGCGCGCGGCGTGGCGCGCAGCTCGGCCCAGACGCGCGCCGTGTAGGTCTTCGGCCGCGGATCGCTCATGCGCGCCCCCCGCCGAAGTGGATGCGCGGGTCGACCCAGGCCAGCGCCAGGTCGGCCAGCAGGATGCCCAGGATGGTCAGGAACGAGCCGGCGGCGAAGATGGCGATCACCACCGGGTAGTCGCGGGCCAGCACCGCCTGGTAGCTGAGCTGGCCGATGCCCGGGATCGAGAAGATGGTCTCGATGATCACCGAGCCGCCGATCAGCGCCGGCAGGAGCCCCGCCAGGATCGTGATCACCGGGATCAGCGAGTTGCGCAGCATGTGCTTCAGGATCACCACCGGCTCGGGAACGCCCTTGGCGCGCGCGGTGCGGATGAAGTCCATGCGCGCGTTCTCGAGCATCGAGCTGCGCATGAAGCGCGACAGCGCCGCGAAGGCGGTGTAGGTGGTGCAGAGCAGCGGCATGGCCAGGTGGTGGGCGTAGTCGACCAGGCGCTGGAGCCAGGGCCAGGAGGCCTCGTGGTCCAGCGAGCGCAGCCCGCCCGGCGGGAACCAGGCCAGGAAGTCGCCGCCGCACAGGAAGATGATGATGAGCGTGCCGATCCAGAAGCTCGGCAGCGAGTAGAGCATGAACACGGTCAGCGTCGACAGCTCGTCGAGCTTGCTGCCGGTGCGCACCGCCGAGTAGATGCCCAGAGGGATCGCCACCAGGTAGGTCAGGAAGATCGACATCACGTTCAGCACGATCGTGACCGGCAGCCGCTCGGTGATCTTTCCCCACACCGGCTGGCGGTCCTTGAACGACGTGCCCAGGTCGCCGCGGAACAGGCGCGCGATCCACATGCCGTACTGCACCGGGATCGACCGGTCGAGCCCCAGCTCCCGGCGCAGCTTCTCCTTCTCCGCGGAGATCTCGGCCAGGCGCTCGGTGCTCATGCCCTCGCCGCCGCCCGCCACGCCGCCGGCGAAGTAGAGCTCCACCGGATCGCCCGGCGCCGCCAGCATGATGGCGTAGGCGATGAACGTGACCCCGAAGAAGGTCGGGATCATCAGCAGCAGGCGCTGGACGACGTACTGGAGCAAGGATCAGTACTTCTGCCGATCCAGCGGCACCCACCACTCCGACAGGTCCGGGTCCATGCCCGGATACCACCTCACCCCGGCGAAACGCTTGTCCCAGACCGAGACGGAGGCGCCCGCAAACAGGAACGTGTAGGGCTGCTCCTCGTAGAGGATCTCCTGGAAGCGGTCGTACAGCTCCTTGCGGCGGTCGGCGTCGAAGGTGACGCGATACTCCTCGAGGATGCGGTCCACCTCGTCGTTCTCGTAGGCGATGTGGTTCGAGCCGCCCTCGATCGCCTGGGACGAGTGCCAGATCTGGTAGGCGTCCGGCGGGATCGCGATGCCGCCGATCCAGCCGAGCACCACCGCGTCGTAGTCGAACTTCTTCACCTTCTCGAGCATGATCGACCAGTCGACCGAGCGGAACGACGCGTCGATGCCGTTCTTCTTGAAGCTGTCGATCACCGTCAGGCCGATCTTCTTGCGCTCGTCGTTGCCCGCGTTCGAGATGATCTCGAAGCGCAGCGGCACCCGCACGCCGTCGCCGGCCAGGTCCTTGTCGAGCACGCCGTCGCCGTCGGTGTCGCTCCAGCCCGCCTCGAGGAGGATCGCCCTCGCCTTCTCCGGCGAGTACTCCCAGGGCTGGAGGTTCTCGTTGTACTCGGGGCGCTGGAAGGCGATCGGCCCCTCCACCGGCTTCGCCAGGCCGAGCATCACCTTGTCCACCAGGTTCTGCTTGTCGACCAGGTGCGACAGGGCGCGCCGCACCCGCACGTCCTGGAAGATCTCGCGCGTCTGGTTCCAGCCGATGTAGCTGTAGGCGCCCCGGATCTCGGCGTGCTTGCCCGCGCGGGCCTTGAAGCGCGCGTCGCCCGTCTGGCGCGTCGCCTGGATGGGCGTGATGCCGCGGATGAAGTCCAGGTCGCCCGACTTGAAGGCCACCAGCGCCGCCTCGCGGTCGTTGATGATTCGGTAGACCAGCCGGTCGACCCAGGCGTCGCCCAGGTCGGTGTTGCCCGGCGCCCAGAAGTTGTCGCGGTGGCGCAGCACGATCCGCTCGCCGGTGACGTAGTCCCTCTCCGGGTCGACCAGGGCGAAGGAGCCGCTGCCCATCGGGTTGCGCTGGAAGTCGTCGTTGAACGCGCGGGCGAAGCGGGTGGCGCGCTCCTGCTTCTCCGGAGACAGCGAGTCCCAGTCGTTCAGCTCGGCCACGCCGATGTCGCCGAGCAGGTCCTCCGGGTCGTAGTAGTGACGCGGAATGACCTCGAAGGCGCCCAGGATCCAGCGGTTGCGGAAGTACACCTCGGAGAGGTCGATGCGCACGGTGTGCTCGTCGAGCGCCACCGCGTCGCTCACCGAGTTGAAGTAGTTGCGCAGGTGGGGCGCGGCCACCTCCGGGTTGCGGATCACCTTCAGGCTGAAGACCACGTCCTCGCTGGTCAGCGGCCGGCCGTCCGCGAAGGTGGGCTCGCGGCGCAGCGCGAAGGTGTAGGAGAGCTGGTCCTCGGAGATCTCGGGCAGCGCCTTCGCCAGCAGCGGCACCTGGTCGAGCGTCTCCGGATCGATCGTCAGCAGCGTCTGGAAGATCGAGGACATGGCGATCGAGGCGCCCCGATCGCTCGACGTGTACGGGTTCAGCCGGTCCGGGTCGGACAGGGTGTGCTCGACCAGCCAGTCGCCGCGCACCGGCGGACCCTCGTCGCCGCCGGCGTCCGCCGCGGCGTTCCCGTCCACCATGGCCCCGTCGCCCGCGGCGGCTCCGGTCCCCTCGTCGTCGCGCGGACCGCCACAGGCGATCGCCACGCAGAGCGCGGCCAGCGCGCAGGTCGCGCGTCTCGTCATCCCCCCTCCCCTGTCGCTCCGGCCGCCGGCCGGAGCCCATCGATCCGGAATATATCCGCCGAGAGCGGCGGGTTCAGCTCGACGCCCGAGAGCGTCACCACGGCGCGGGCGCCGTCGCGGGTCTCGACCGTCACCCGGTGGGCCAGCGGCACGCCGCCCACGTCGGCGTAGTCGGAGAGCTCGGCCACCCAGCGCGGCGCTCCGGCTTCGAAGAGCTCGAAGCGGACCAGGCGGGCCTGCTCGTCCAGGTCGAGGATGCGCGAGCGCCGGCCCTCCCCGGTGCCCAGCACGACGCCGATGCGGCCGTCGCCCGCCGGGTGGGCCGCCAGCACGCGCAGGCCGGCGGGCAGCGCCGGTGCGCCCAGCAGCAGACCCACCGCCTCGGCGGGCGCCAGGTCGAGGCGCACCACGTTCCACAGCAGGTCGTCGTGCACCGGTCCGCTCTCGAAGCGGTGGTCGGCGCTGTCGAAGAAGGCGTACTCGGCGTCGTCGACGGCCAGCACCGCGACGGTCGCGCCCAGCAGGCCCTGCACCTCGACGCGCAGCCGGGCCGGGCGGGCCAGCACCACGCGCTGCTTCGAGCGCACCCGCAGGTCCGGCTCGGCGTCGACGGCCAGGCGCGCCGTGGCCCGCAGTGCGCGGCGCTCGTCCTGCCCCGCGCTCCAGCGGGCCAGCCGCTCCGCGGGACGCGGATCGTCCGCGGGCAGCGGCGGGGGCGTGCCGGGCGGTCCGGGCGTGGCGCAGCCCAGCAGCAGCCCCAGGGCGGCCCAGGCGAGCCCGCGTTTCACTGGAGCTCTTGCTGGAGGGACTCGAGCTTCTTCAGGAGGTCCGGCTGCTCGCCTTCGCGGGGCCCCAGGTCGACCGCCTCGCGGAACTTGTCGAGCGCGAGCATGGGCTCGTTCATCAGCAGGTAGGCGTCGCCCATGTGCTCCGAGATCACCGGATCGCCGCCGGTCAGCTCCTCGGCGCGTTCCAGCTCCACCAGCGCGCGCTCGATGTAGTGGCGCGCCTTCTCGGTCTCGCCGGCCTCCACCAGCGGCAGCGCCCGCATGTAGTAGACCCAGCCCAGGCTGTCGACGATGTAGCCGTCCTCGGGTCGCAGGGCGATGGCGCGCGAGATCATGTCCTCGGCCTCGTCCAGGTTCTCGCCGCGCTCGGCCCAGGTGTAGCCGATGTAGTTGAGCGCGCTGGCGTTGCCCGGATTGAGCTCGAGGGCGCGTTGCATCAGCTCGATCGCCCGCTCGGTCTGGTCCTGCTCGCCGTAGACGACGCCCAGGTTGTAGATCAGCTCGTCGTCGTCGGGACGCTCCTCGAGCAGGCCCTCGAGGAACGCGACCGCCCCCTCGAAGTCGCCCTCCTTCGACAGCAGCTGGGCGCTGTACAGCTCGAGCGGCCGCGACGGCTCGACGGAGATGGCGCGCTCCACCTCGGCGCGGGCCATGGCGTAGTCGCCGCGCTTCTCGTAGATGGCGGCCATCTGGGTGCGCGCCTCGCCGTAGTGCTTGTGGTCCGGCGGGATCGAGTCGAAGACGGCGAGCGCGCGATCCTCCTCGTTCAGGCGCCGGTGAACGACCGCCTGGAAGAAGGTGATCTCGTGCTCGTTCGGGTAGGCCAGCCGGGCGCGCTCGAAGCGCACCAGCGCCTCCTCGAAGCGACCCGCCTCGTAGAGCAGGAAGCCGAGCCGCACCGTCGAGCGGGCGTCGGCCGGGTAGCGGCGCTCGATCTCGAGGAAGGTGACGATCGCGCCTTCCAGGTCGTCCTCGGCCATCTGCGCGTCGGCCAGCGAGACCAGCGTGCCGTGGTCGTCCGGGTTGTCCTGGAGGACCTCGCGGTAGACCTGGATCTCCGCCTCGCGATCGCCCCGCTCGCGCATCGAGCGGGCCAGGGCGCCGTAGATGCGCAGGTCGCCCGGCTCCACCTCCAGCGCCCGGCGCAGCGCCTGCTCGGCCTCCAGGTGCTGCCCGTTCTTCTCGTAGGCGTTGGCCAGGGCGATGTAGGCGCGCAGCGGATCGTCGCTGTCGTTCGCGACCATCCACTCGGCGACCTCCAGGGCCTCCTCGTAGCTCTCGGCCTCCAGGTGGATCTGGTAGAGCGTCGACGCCGAGTCCGGGTCGAGCGGCTCGCCGTTCTCGCCGACCAGCAGCGCCCGCGCCTTGTCCGGGTTGCGCTGCACGCGGTAGAGCTGGGCCAGCAGGCTGCGCCCCAGCGCGTCTTCGGGCTCCAGCTCGTAGGCGCGCTCGGCGTGGCGGACCGCGGCGTCGATCTCGCTGGTGCGCGCCAGCGCGTCGGCGACCAGCCGGTGCAGGTAGGCCGACTGGTCGTCCTTGGCCACCGCCCGGCGGTAGGCCGCGATCGCCTCGGGAATGCGGCCCTCGGTGGCGTGCTGCTGGGCCACCAGCACGTCGTACTCGGGCGGCGCATCCGGCCGGACCTCCTTGCCGAGGCCGGCGGAGCCGCCACTGCCCACGCTCGCGCAGCCGCTGGCGAGGACGAGGATCGCGCTGGCCAGCAGGGCCGGGAGGGCGCTCCGGACGTGGGCTCTACGACACATGCGTTCCAATCCCTGGGACCCCTTCAAGCGCGCACCTGTTCCGACCGACCTCATCGTCCGGCCGGGGCCTTCGGCTGACCCCGGATCGGCCCCGCCCCTCGGGTCAGGGCGCGCTCAGATACCCCTTCTGCTCCAGGTAGGCGACCACCTGGGCCACGCTCTCCTCGACGCTCTGCCGGTTGGTGTCGACCACCAGCTCCGGCTTCTCGGGCTCCTCGTAGGGCGCCGAGATGCCGGTGAACTCCGGAATCTCGCCGGCGCGGGCCTTCTGGTACAGGCCTTTCACGTCGCGCGACTCGCAGGTCTCGAGCGACGCGGCCACGTAGACCTCGATGAAGTCGCCGTCGTCCATCAGCGCGCGGACGGCGTCGCGGTCGGCGCGGTAGGGCGAGATGAACGAGGAGAACACCAGCGAGCCGGCGTCGGTGAAGAGCTTGGCCACCTCGCCGATGCGGCGGATGTTCTCGGTGCGGTCCTCGGGCGAGAAGCCCAGGTTCTTGTTCAGCCCGTGGCGCACGTTGTCGCCGTCGAGCACGTAGGCGTGGCGACCGCGGTCCAGGAGCGCCCGCTCGGCCGCCACCGCGATGGTCGACTTGCCGGAGCCCGACAGGCCGGTCAGCCAGATCGTGGCGCCGCGCTGTCCCAGGAGCTTCTCGCGGTCACCGCGGCCGACGTGGCTCTCGTGCCAGGTGATGTTCGTTGCCTTCTGCTCTGCCAAGGGAGGTTCCTTCTGCTGGTGTTCGAGGGGCCGGTCAGGGTAGCGCGCTTCCGGCGCGTGCCCGGCGCGCCCGGACCACCTCCTCGGCCAGCCGCTCCGCCGTGCGGTCGATCTCCTCGCGGGTGGTGCCCCGCCCCAGGCCGAAGCGCACCGCCGAGCGGGCCTCGGCGGGGGTGAGCCCGATGGCGCCCAGCACGTGGGAGGGCTCGCCGCGGGCCGAGGCGCAGGCCGATCCGGTGGAGAGCGCCACGTCGCGCAGGCGCAGCAGCAGCGCGTCGGCCTGGGTGCCCAGGAAGGAGACGTTCAGGTTGCCCGCCAGCCGCTCGGCGCCGGGCGGCGGTCCGTTCAGGCGCAGGTCCGGCAGGTCCTTGCCGAGCCGCTCCCACAAGCGGTCGCGCAGCGCCCCCACCCGCTCCGTCTCCTCGGCCAGCCCCTCGAGGCACAGCTCGACGGCCCGGGCGAAGCCCACCACCAGCGGGACCGGCAGCGTGCCCGAGCGCAGTCCGCGCTCGTGGCCGCCCCCGTGGAGCAGCGGCTGGATGCGGATGCGCGGGCGTCCGCCGCGCACGTAGAGCGCGCCCACTCCCTTCGGTCCGTAGAGCTTGTGGGCGCAGAAGGCCAGCAGGTCGACGCCGCTTCTCACCACGTCGACCGGCAGCTTGCCCACCGCCTGGGCGGCGTCGCTGTGGAAGGGAACCTCGTGCTCGCGGCACACGGCGGCCAGGGCGTCGAGCGGCTCCCGCGTGCCGATCTCGCTGTTGGCGGCCATCACCGACACCAGCGCCGTCTCGGGACCGATCGCGCGGGCCAGCGCGTCCGGATCGACGCGCCCCTCGCCGTCGACGGGAAGGCGCGTCACGCGGAAGCCCTCGCGGGCCAGCGCGTCGGCGGTGTCGAGCACCGCCGGGTGCTCGACGGCGCTCACGATCAGGTGGTCGCGCCCGCGCCGGGCGCCGCGCATCACGCCCTGGAGCGCCAGGTTGTCGCTCTCGGTCGTGCCGCTGGTGAACACGATCTCCGACGGGTCCGACGCCCCGATGGCGCGAGCCAGCCGCTCGCGGGCGTCCTCCACCGCCGCCTCGGCGCGCCAGCCGTAGGCGTGGGTGGCGCTCGAGGCGTTGCCGAACTCCTCGGTGAGGTAGGGCTGCATGGCCTCGAGCACACGCGGGTCCAGCGGCGTGGTCGCGTGATGGTCG
>JBNLVK010000279.1:0-18040 GCA_050618055.1 Myxococcota bacterium | reverse complement strand
CTCATGGGGCCCCGGGCCCCATGAGCGATCTCTACGCGACGCCGGAGCACGAAGCCTTCCGCGAGACCGTGCGCAAGTTCACCCAGGAGGAGCTGCGGCCCCGGGCCCGCGAGTTCGACGCGGCGGGGCGCATCGACAAGGCGCTGTTCAAGCGCATGGGCGAGCTGGGCATGCTGGGCCTGCGCTACGAGGAGGCCTACGGCGGTGCCGGGCTCGACTGGTCGTTCTCGGCGGTGATGCACCACGAGCTCGGCCGCTCCGACAACGCGGGCGCCACGCTGGCCATCAGCGTGCACACCGAGATGGCGACGCCGTCGCTGGCCCAGTTCGGCAGCGACGCCCTGAAGCGCGAGTTCCTGGCGCCGGCCATCGCCGGCGAGACCGTGTCGGCCATCGCGGTCACCGAGCCGGACGCCGGCTCCGACGTGGCCGGCATCAAGACGCGCGCGGTGCGCGACGGCGACGACTGGCTGATCGACGGCTCGAAGATCTACATCACCAACGCCACCAACGCCGACTGGCTGTGCCTGCTGGCGGTGACCGATCCGGACGCGGGCTACGGCGGCTACTCGCAGATCGTGGTGCCCACCGACCTGCCCGGCGTCCGCTACGACCTGCTCGACAAGATCGGCATGTACGGGTCCGACACCGGGCAGTTCTTCTTCGAGGGCGTGCGGGTTCCGGTGGCGCACACCATCGGCGAGGTGGGACGCGGCTTCCAGCAGCAGATGATGCAGTTCCAGCACGAGCGGCTGGTGGCCTGCATCACCAACCTGTCGGCCATGGAGATGCTCTGGGAGGAGACCAAGGAGTGGTGCGAGGGGCGCATGCTGTTCGGCAAGCCGCTCTCGAAGATGCAGAACACCCAGTTCAAGATGGCCGACCTGTGGGTGCGCATGCAGGCCGCCCGCGAGCTGAACGACGCGGCCGTGCGCCAGCTGGTGTCGGGCAAGGACGCCACCACGCTGATCACCGCCGCCAAGCTCTTCGTCGTCGAGGTCTCGATGCAGGTGGCCACCGAGTGCATGCAGCTCCACGGCGGCTACGGCTACATGAAGGACTGCCCGGCGGGCCGCGCGTTCGTCGACACCCGCCTCGGCGGCATCGGCGGCGGCAGCGACGAGACGATGCTCCAGTACCTGGCGAAGCAGCTGGGCTTCTAGAGGGCGGCGAGGGCCCTCCGGGTGGCAGCCGCGTAGCCGCCGCCGAACTTGATGGCGTGGACCACCAGCGGCGCCAGCTGGAAGAGCGGCACCCGCTCCTCCCAGCCCGGGGCCAGCGGGCTCGCCTCGGCGTAGGCCGCGAAGCACGCCTCCCCGAAGCCCCCGAACAGCCGCATCATCGCCAGGTCGAACTCCCGGTGACCGCCGTGCGCGGCCGGATCGATCAGCCAGCTCTCGCCGTCCGCGTCCACCAGGCGGTTGCCGCCCCACAGGTCGCCGTGCAGGCGGGCCGGCGGCTCGGGCGGTCCGGCCAGGTCGGCCAGGCGCTGCGCCACGTCCTCGAGGGCGCGCAGCGACGACGCGGGCAGGGCGTCCGCTTCGTGGGCCAGCTTCACCAGGGGAAGCAGGCGCTGGCCGGCGTAGAACTCGACGAAGCTCGCACACGGCTCGTTGGGCAGGCCGCGGCTGCCCGTGGTGCGCCGGTCCTCGCGGCCGAAGCAGGGGGCGCCGCTGGCGTGGAGGCGGGCCAGCGCGCGCCCCAGCGACGCCTCCGTGCCCGCCCGCGCCCGTCCTTCGTCGATCCACTCGAGCACCAGCAGCGGCGGATCGTCGGAGACGTGCAGCACCTCGGGAACGGGGATCGCGCCGGCCCCGCGCAGCCATGCGAGCCCGGTGGCCTCGGTGACGAAGAAGCCGGGCGGGCTGCTCCGCCGCGTCTTGGCGAAGACGCGCTCCCCGTCCGCCAGCTCGACCCGGTAGGCCTCGGCCACGTCGCCCCCCGAGAGCGGGCGCACGGCATCGACCTGGCGTCCCAGGGCGCGGGTGACGGCGGCGGCGAAGTCGGCCATGGCGGCTGCGGTCCGGGACGCGTGCGAGGCTTCCCTACGCGAATACCTCGCGGAACGTGTCGCGCTGCTCGGTGGTGCCGAGCAGGACCAGCTCGTGGGAGGGGTCGAGCACGGTGTCGGCGCCCGGGTTGGTGGCCGGACCGTCGCTCTTCTGGACCGCCACCACGTTCAGCCCGGTGGTGCCGGCGATGCCGCTGTCGGCCAGGGTCCTGCCCGCCAGCTTCTCGGGCACCGGCTCGACGAACAGGTCGACGCCCTCGCCGGCCAGCACCAGCTCGCGGCCCTCCACCAGCGACAGCAGCCAGTTCACGCCCAGGCTCGTGTCGCTGAGCACCGAGTCGGCGCCGGCGCGGTGGATCGACTCCAGGTTCCGCTCGGCCGTGAGGCGGCTGACGATCGCCGCGTGGGGGTTCAGGCGCCGGCAGTAGATGGAGAGGAAGACGTTGACGGCGCTGTCGTGGGTGGTGATCACCACCGACGGCGCGTCGGCCACGCCGGCGTCCTCGATGGTCTCGCGCTCGGCGCCGTCGCCGATGATCACCCGGTGGGCCAGCGGGGCCAGCATGCTGCGCAGCGCCGGATCCCGCTCGATCACGTTCACCACCACCTCCCGCGCTCGCAGCGCACGCAGCACCGACCGGCCCACCTTGCCGCCGCCGATCACCAGCACCGGGTTCTCGTTGGGCTCGTAGATCACGAACATGGCGTCGAGCGCCTCGATCTGGTCCTCGGTCCCGACCAGCACCGCGATGGCGTGGTCCGACAGGACCGTGTCGGCGCGGGCCGGCGTCAGGTGCCCCCGCTCGGAGCAGGCGATGATGTTCAGGCCGGTCAGCTGGCGCAGGCGCGTGTCGGCCACGGTGCGTCCGGACAGCGGCGTTCCGTGCACCGGGAACTCGGCGATCACCAGCTCCTTGAAGCGGCCGACCGGGTGGGCCCGGTGCGTGCCGACGGTGACCCGCGATGCCAGGTGCTCGCCCAGCCGGTGCTTGAGCGGCAGGACGGCGCTGGCGCCGGAGAGCTGGAGCACGTCCACCGAGTCCTTGTCCTCGGCCAGCGCGGCGATCGGCACGCGCACGTCGTGCTCGCGCACGGTCAGCGTGATGGCGGTGTTGGTGGCGTCGTCCAGGTTGGCGACGATCAGGCTGGCGTGCTCGAGGCGCAGTCCCTCGTAGGTCGAGGCCGCGTCGACCTCGCCGCACACCACCGACACGCCGTCGGCGTGCATCTCGGCCGCGCGGGCGTGGTCCGGCTCGATCACGTAGTAGGGGATGGCGTGGTCGCGCAGCCGCTCGATCAGCCCGCGCGCGATCTCGTCGTAGTGGCAGACGATCACGTGGCCCTTCACGTCGGGCGCGGCCTCGCGGGGCGCGCGCAGGCGCAGCTGGGCCTCGAGCCAGGGCGCGTAGAAGAAGCGGATGAACGCGAACGGCAGCACGATCAGCAGCAGCACGATGCCGGACAGCAGCACCAGGATGCTGAAGCTCCGCCCCAGGTCGCTGTGGAAGGTGATGTCGCCGAAGCCGAGCGTGCTCATCACCGTGAGCGTCCAGTAGGCGCCGGTCAGCCAGGAGTGCTCCTGACCCTCCCACAGCATCACCATGTGGAAGACCACCGAGTAGACGCCCACGGTGCCGGCCAGGAAGATGAAGTAGCGGGCCAGCGCCTTCAGGTTCTGGCGGTGTTCCTTCTGCGTCAGCAGGTAGGTGAGCTGGGGTGTGAGGAACTTCATCGGCTCTCGGAAACGAGGTGTGCCGGCAGCTCGGCGGGCTCGGCCGCGCCCACCTGCTCGAGCACCTGGAGGAGCTGGTTCTTCAGCAGTCCGGCCACGTGGTCTCCGCCGCGGTTTCCCAGCGCCGCTACACCGTACATGAACGAGCGGCCCAGGAAGACGAAGCGCGCGCCGGCGGCCAGGGCCCGCGCCACGTCGGGGCCCCCGCGAATGCCGCTGTCCATCATCACCGTGGTGCGATCGCCGCAGGCGGCCGCGATCTCGTGCAGCGCCGCGATCGACGAGGGGCCGGCGTCGTGCTGGCGTCCGCCGTGGTTCGAGACGATGACCCCGTCCATGCCGAGCGCGATGGCCTTCTCGGTGTCCTCGACGCTGGCCACCCCCTTCAGCACCAGCTTGCCGGGCCAGCGGTCGCGGATCGGGCCGATGCGCTCCTCCGACAGCCAGCCCGAGAAGGTGGCGTCCATGAACAGGCCCAGGTGGCGCAGGTCGAGACCCTTCGGTGTGTAGGGCGCGAGCGTCTCGAACGACGGTGTGCCCTTCGCCAGCGTGCGCAGCGCCCACTCGGGCCGCCCCAGGATCTGGGCCAGGTTGCGCAGCGTGAGCCGGGGCGGCAGACCCAGCCCGTTGCGGATCTCCTTCGGCCGGTAGCCGAAGGTCGGCACGTCGCACAGCACCACCAGCACCGGACAGCCGGCCGCCTTGGCCCGCTCGATCAGGTCGTCGCGTAGCCGGTCCTCCTTCGGGTGGTAGAGCTGGAACCAGGCGCGGCCCTCGGTGATCTCGCTGATCGTCTCGATGCTGGCCGTCGACACCGTGCTCAGCACGAAGGGCAGGCCGTGGGCGACCGACGCGCGGGCCAGGATCTCCGGCGCGCCGGGCCAGACCAGCCCCTGGAGTCCGATGGGAGCGATGCCGAAGGGCGCTTCGTAGCGCTCGCCGAAGAGCGCGGTCGCGAGGCTGGCCGGGCGTCGCTCGCGCAGGTAGTAGGGCACCAGCTCCACCCGGCGCAGCTCCGCCGTGTTCTTCGCCAGGTTCACCTCTTCGTTGCAGCCGCCGGAGAGGTACTCGAAGGCGAAGCGCGGAATGCGGCGCCTGGCCCGGGCGACCAGGTCGTCGATGCTCGGCAGGCTGGGGTCGGTCTCGTACTGCACGGGCGGTACCCGCGTGGATCGTACCTCAGCGCCCGGCGGCCGTTCGGGTCCTGCGGCGCAGCAGGGCCAGGGACAGGACGCCCGAGAGCAGGCCCGCGGCGGCGCCCGGCTCGGGCAGGGTCAGCACGGCCCGGTTCCCGGTGGCCGCCGCGAAGGTCAGGTCGTGGGAGCTCGACGCCTTCTCGTACTCGCGCATGGCCCAGTCGTAGTAGGCCAGCTCGGTGTCGGTCAGCACCCGGTCGTAGGCGACCACCAGCTTCGCCTCGAAGGCGGTGGGCGAGGCCGGGTACGCCGGCGAGCGCGCTCCGTTGGCCGTGGTGATGTCGGCCATGGAGACGGTCGTGAGCGAGTCCGCCGTGAACTCGTAGGTGTCGCCGCACACCGGATCGCAGACCTGCGCGCCCTGGCCCGTGTAGACCGGGTTGGTCAGCGTCTCGATCGGATCCGCCACGGCGTTGTCCGGCTCGAGTCCCATCAGGTAGAGCTCCAGGTCGTTGAAGGCGCCCTGGGTGGCGTCCGGATAGTCGACGCCCCGGTACGCGTTGCCCCCCAGCGACTCGATCCGGTCGTAGACCAGGTTCGGTCCGCTGGCGCCGAAGCCGGTGGAGGGCCGCACCACGGCCTCCCAGTGGTTGGTGTTCAGCTCGAGGGACGCGTCCAGGTGGGCGGCCCAGTAGTGCAGCAGCTCGTGGTTCCACAGCCAGAAGGCCGGGGTGAAGCCGGTGTAGACGGACGCGTAGCCGCGCAGCACGCCGTTGCTCCCCCACTCGCCGGAGCGGTCCTGGATGGGCTGGCCGGTGCCGACCACGTCGTTGCGGATCAGGCTGAAGCTGCCGGCGGCGAGCGAGCTGCCGTACTCGTGGGCGATCAGGAAGAAATCCAGGTCGTCCGGGAAGAGCTCGTAGTAGCGGATCGCCAGGTCCTGGGTGTCGATGCGGTGGCTCGGGAAGGCCTCGAGCAGCGGCCGGTCCATGGAGACCGCGTAGTCCGAAGCGCGCACGTCGGCCGCGTGGTCCGTCACCGAGGGAATCGGGACCGAGGGCTGGATGTAGCGGAAGGCCAGGGCCAGGTCCTCGTTGGCCGCGTGGGTGGGCGCCGAGGGGAACAGGTAGTCCACGTCCCTCGAGCCCAGGTTCCAGTAGCCGACCGTGTCCGGCGTCGCGGCCAGCGCCAGGTCGTCCGCCGTGAAGACGCCGTCGCCGGCGGTGGCGTCGCCCTGGGTGCCGTCGTCGCGGAACACGGTGGTGTTGGCCGCGACACCGCCCTGGGTCACCTGGGGCCCCAGGTCGATGTGGATCTCGCTGACCGGCGGGTCCGAGCAGGTGACGGTCATCGTCCCGGTGTCGACCCCGGCCACCAGCACCAGCGGGTCGACGCGCGTCGAGGTGAGACGCGGCGGCGGCGCCGTCTCGCGCAGGTGGTCGAAGAAGAAGGCGTGCCCCCCGGTGCCCGCCCCCGAGTCGCTGGTGTCGAGCTGGAACTCGATGTCGACCACGCCGCTCACGCCGGAGACGTCGACGGCCTGGTCGTAGAGGAAGCCGCCCGTCGTGCTGGACCACCGCATGGCGCCGTCCACCCAGAACGAGGCCACGACCAGCGGGTTCCAGCCGACCTCGGGCGAGAGCACCGCGTCGAAGGTGATCGTGTCCACCCCGGTCAGGTCGACGGCCTGGGTGAGTCGCGTCGGACCGGCCGGCGGCGCGCTCACGCCGCTCACCGGGATGTAGAGCTGGGCGATGTAGCTGCCGTCGGTCTCGTAGAAGTCGCTGATCCGGCCCTTGATGACACTCACCGTGTCGTAGCTCCAGCCGATCGGTGCGGTGGGCGGGACCGTGTGGAACAGGAAGACCGAGCCGTCGTCCTCGAAGCTCGGGTTGGTGATGGCGGCTCCGGCGAGCGCCGGGCAGAGCCAGGCGAGGAGCAGGACGCAGACGCGGGCACGGTGGATGTTCGGCATGTCCGGAGGCTCGGCGATCGCCCGCCGCGACGTCACCGGCCGGGCGGCGGCCCCGGCCCGGCCACCTGGAGGGGGGCCACCTGGCCGGTGTCCGGGCTGGCGTCCAGGCCCGACCCTCGTCTCCATGGACGATTCCGCCCCGTGCCCCCTGCTCGCCCTGCTGCTGCGCCTCCCCCCGAGCGGCTGGCGGGGTCGCTTGTGGCGCTGGCGCCGATCCCCGATGCTGCGCTGGTTGAAGATCCTGAGCTGCGACGACCACGATCTGTTCCGGAAGGGCCTGGCCGAGGCGTTGCGGCTGCTCGATCCCGACGCCGAGCTGCTCGAGGCGTCGACCGCGCAGGAGATGCTCGAGCAGGTCGCCGCCCACGAGGACCTCGACCTGCTGCTGCTGGACCACGGGCTGCCCGACACCGACGGCCTGGATCTGCTGGACGGCCTGCGCGAGCGCTTCCCGGCCGTGCCGGTGGTGATGATCTCGGGCACCGAGGACCCGGAGCTGGTGCGCGCCGTGCTCGACCGGGGTGCGGTGGGCTTCGTGCCGAAGACAGCGCCCTCCGGCGTGCTGGTGGGCGCCCTGCGGCTGGTGCTGGCCGGCGGCGTCTACGTTCCCCCGCTGGCGCTGGAAGGCGCGCCGTTGCGCAGCGGTCGCGCCCGCGACGCGCAGCGCCGGCGCCTGGCCGCGAACCTCACGCCGCGCCAGGAGGAGACCCTGCGGCTCATGGCCAAGGGGCTGACCAACCGGGAGATCGCCGGCATCCTGGGCATCGGGGTCACGACGGTGAAGGGGCACGTGGCGGCGATCCTCGAGGCGCTCGAGGTCTCGAACCGCACCGAGGCGGTGATGGCGATGGTCGAGCTCGGGCTCGCCGATGCCGACGAGGGCTAGCGCGCTCCTGCGCGGGGCGAGCCCCGGGTTCGTGGTCCTGACCCTCTTGTGGGGGGTCTCCGTGTCCCTCCAGGTCGTGACCGTCGTGCAGGATCACGGCACGCTCGGCGCGACCCTCGAACGCGACGCGGACGGCGGCGCCCGCGTCGTCGCGACCCGCGCCCCCGACCTGCGCGTCGGCGATCGCATCCTCTCGGTCGACGGCGAGCCCCCGAACGTGCCCGGGACGCCCTGGCAGCGCATCCGGGCGGAGGGCGACGTGCTGCGCGGGCCCGTGGCGTTGCGCCTGGAGCGCGACGGCGCCCCGCTCGAGCTGCTGCACGAGCCGGTCTCCCAGCGTCCGCGCAAGATCCCGTACCTGCTGATGAGCCTGGCCTGTGGCTTCACCGGTCTGCTGATCGGCCGGCGCGGCGTCGCGACCGGGGCGCCGCGGCGCATGGCCGAGGCGTCGCTGGCCGGCGGCGCCGCCTTCCTGGGGCCGACGGGCTCGCCGCTGGCGGTCGTGGCGTCGTTCCTGTGCACGTCGCTGGCGACCGGCGCGTTGGGGCCCCTGGCCGTGCGGGGGATGCTGTCGCTCAGCCCCGCTGCGGAGCCCCGCGGCGCCTGGTTCCGCGGCTCCGTCGCGCTGCTCTGGCTGCGCGGCCTCACCCACCCGATCTCCTGGTACGGCGCACCGGGTCTGTCCACCGACGGCATGGCGGTCGTGCAGGCGATCGACCGGGCGCTGGTCGGCTGGATGGGCTTCCTGCTGCTGTTGGTCGTGGTCCGGGGACGCCGCATCGCCAGCGAGTCGGTGCGACGCCGCACCGACCTGGCCGCGCTGATCTCGGGATCGGCCATGGCGGCCCTGGTGGCCAACACCCTCTCGATGGTCTCGGGCGGCCCCCACGTGGGACCCCCCTGGCGCGAGCTGCCGTGGGGGATCATGCCGCTGGGCCTGCTCTTGAGCGACCTGGAGGAGCTCGATCTCGAGCGGCGCATGAGCGGGACGCTGGCAGCCGCGCTGTTCGCCACCGGCGGGGTGGCGCTGGCGCTCTGGCTGCTGCCGCGGGCCGTCGCCTGGATCGGCGCGGCCGGCTTCGATCCGGGGACGAGCGTCGCGCTGGTCGCGGTCGCCGTGGTGGGCGTCGGCGTGCCGGTGTCGCGGCGCGCCGGGCCCCGGCTCGAGGCGCTCTTCTTCCCCGACCGGGCCGAGCTGCGCGCCGGCCTCGACCAGCTGCTGCGCGACCTCCACACCTGCCAGTCGCCGGCCGAGCTGGCGGAGCTGCTGGCCGCGCGTCTCGGCACCCTGCTGCGCCCCCGCACGCTGGCCGTCTACCTGCGCCGGGACGAGGGCGGGCTCGGCGCGGTGGTGAGCGCCGGGGCCGACGCGCCGCCGCGGCTGGCGGCGGAAGGGGGCTTCGGTCGCGAGCTGGCGGCGCGGCCCGGCGCGCTCTCGCTCCAGCGCGGCGACCCGCTCGAACGCCCGGACCTCGACGCCTCCGATCGCCAGCTGGTGCGCGAGCTCGACCCCGCCGTTCTGTTGCCGCTGCGCCGCGGTCGACACCTGGACGGCGTGGTGGGCATCGGTGCGCGTCGCTCGCGCGAGGTGTACTCGCCCACCGACCTGGCCATGCTGGCGGCGGTCGCCGAAGAGGCGGGCCGCGTGCTCGAGGGCTTCGCCCAGGACGCGATGCAGGCCCAGAGCGCCGACCAGAGCCGCTTCCTGGCCACCGCCAGCCACGACCTGCGCCAGCCGCTGGGCGCGCTCTCCCACCTGGCCGAGGGGCTCGGCGCCCGCGCCGCCGATCCGGAGACGCGCGACCTGGTGGAGCGGCTGCGCGCCTCGGTCGGCGACCTGCGCGAGCTCTTCGAGGGCGTGCTCGACGTCTCGAAGCTCGAGGCGACCGGCGAGGAGCCCCAGATCTCGCGCTTCCCGCTGGCCCTGCTGCTGGAACGGCTGCGCCAGGAGCTCGAGCCGGAGGCGCGCGCGGCCGGGCTCGACCTGCGCGTCGCCAGCGGCGACGTCACCGTCGAGAGCGATCCGGTGCTGCTGCGACGCATCCTCCAGAACCTGCTGACCAACGCGCTCAAGTACACGCAGCAAGGGAGCGTCGAGCTGCGGCTGCGTCCCGAGACCGGAGGCGAGGGCGAGCGAGACGCGGTGTGGGTGGAGGTGGTGGACACCGGTACCGGCCTCGATGCCGGGGAGCAGCGGCGCGTCTTCGAGGAGTGGAAGCGCTCCGACAGCGAGGCGACGCGGGCGATCCCCGGGGTCGGGCTGGGGCTCTCGATCGTGCGCCGGCTGGCAGTGTCGCTGGGTCACCGGGTGGAGGTCGCCTCCCTGCCGGGCCGCGGCTCGTGCTTCTCGGTGCGCGTCCCCACTGCCGCGGCGATCCCGCCGGCGACCCACGGCGACGCGCTGGACGGGCGGGCGGTGCTGGTGGTGGACGCCGACGCGGAGCGCGCCGCCGCCCTCGAGTCGATGTTGCGCGGCTTCGGCTGCGAGGTGCGCTGCGTCGCCAGTGGCGAGCAGGCGAGGGCGCTCGCCGACCAGGCCGACTTCGCGTTCAGCGCCCAGCCCCTCGAGCTGGGCGTCCCGCTGGCCCGGCTCGACGACGCAGGGGACGCCGGCGACGAAGTGCTGCGCGTGCGCACGCCGCTGCGTCCGGCGCGCCTGCGCGCCATCGCAACGCGGCTGGCGGCGCTGTCCGACGAGTAGCGGAAACGCCTAGGGCAGGGCGAACGCCACGAGCGCGTCGCCCACCGGCTGGGGGAAGATCCAGTGACCGCCGGCGGCGATCACCACGTACTGGCGGCCGTCCTCGCGCAGCCGGTAGGTCATGGGCGTGGCGTGGCCACCGAAGGGCAGGTCGCCCTTCCACAGCTCGCGTCCCGACGCGGTGTCGTAGGCGCGCAGGTAGCCGTCGGTGGCCGCGGCGATGAAGGTGAGGCCGCTGGCGGTGGTGATGGGTCCGCCGAAGCTGGGCATGCCCTCCGGTGCGAACCACCAGATGGGGGCCGGCACCAGCCGGCGCGCCGTGCCGAACGGGATCTCCCAGCGGATCTCGCCGGCGGCCACGTCGACGCCCACCAGCGTGCCCCAGGGCGGCGGCGTGCAGGGCAGGCCGTCGGGGGAGAGCAGGCCGATGCGCTCCACCGCGTAGGGCGTGCCGGCCTGGGGCTCGAAGCCGAGGGTGGGGGTTCCGTCCGGGAAGCGCTCGTCGAACTCGGCGCGCGGCACCAGCCGGATCAGGTTCGGCATGCGCAGCGTGTTCACCACCAGCAGGTCGCGCTGCGGATCGATCGCCGCGCTGCCCCAGTTCATGCCGCCGCCGGCACCCGGGTACTGGATCATCGTGTCGGTGCCCGGCGGCGTGAAGATCCCCTCGTAGCGGGCGTCGGCGATCCGCTCGCGGCAGGCGCCGGCGGTCCCCGGGATCGGCGCCCAGGCGTCGTCCGGCGTGAGCTCGGTGGGGTGCAGGCTCGGCGGCTTCGTGGGGAAGGGCTGGGTGGGCGCCAGCGTCTCGTCGGGAACCGCGCCGTCCTGGGGCACGGGGCGCTCCTCCACCGGGAAGAGCGGCTCGCCGGTGCGGCGGTCGAGCACGAAGACGTGGCCCAGCTTCGTCACCTGGGCCAGCGCCGGGACCGGTCCGCCCTCGCCGCGGAAGGTGAAGAGGGAGGGCTGGGCCGGCACGTCGTAGTCCCAGACGTCGTGGTGGACGTCTGGAAGTGCCAGGCCACCGTGCCGTCGCGGGCCCGCAGCGCCACCACAGAGCTCGAGTAGTGGTCGCCGCCTTCGCGGTGTCCGCCGTAGTAGTCGGCCGAGGTGTTGCCGGTGGGGACGTAGACCAGCCCCAGCTCCGGATCCGCCGCGAAGGTGGTCCAGGCGTTGGTGGTGCCGCGCCGGTAGCGGACGCCGTCGTCCGGGCCGGGCGTGCCGGGCAGCACCGGATCCCAGCCCCAGACCTCGGCGCCGCTGCGCGCGTCGAAGGCGCGCACCACGCCGCCGGGCATGTCGACGCGCCGGTTGTCGAGCACCATCGCGCCGGTGACGATGCGGTCGCCGATCACCGTCGGCGGCGACGTCACGCCGTACTCGCCGGGCTTCGCGTCGCCGACGCCGCCGCGCAGGTCGACCGTGCCGTTCTCGCCGAAGCCCTGGCAGGGCGTGCCCGTGCGCGCGTCCAGTGCCACGAGGCGCGCGTCGAGCGTTCCGGTCAGGATGCGCCGGCGGCAGACGGCGCCCTCCGGCGCCCGCTCGTCGAGCCAGCTCGACACGCCGCGGCAGTTCAGCAGGTACATGCCGCGGCGGTCGACGCCCGGGTCCCAGGCCCAGCGCTCCTCGCCGGTCTCCGGGTCGAGGGCGATCACCCGGTTGAAGGGCGTGCACAGGTAGAGGGTGCCGTCGACCAGGATGGGCGTGTTCTGGAACGAGCTGCGCACCGGGTTGCCGTCCGAGCCGTCCTGCACGTCGCCGGTGCGGTAGGTCCAGGCGACCTCCAGGTGGCGGACGTTGTCCGCGTCGATCTGGGTGAGCGGCGAATGGCGGGCGCCGCCCGCGTCGCCGCCGTAGGCGGGCCAGTCCGCGATCGGACCGGAGAAGTCGACTTCGGGCGACGAGCAGGCGAGCAGCGCGGCGAGCGCAGCGAGGACGGGCGAGCGGCGCACGGCGGATCAGTCCACGGGTTCGAGCACCACCACCGGGATCACCCGGGAGCCCGCGTTCTTCTGGTAGTCGTCGTAGGGCGGGTAGATCTCGGCCATCTTCTTCCAGAGGTCCTCGCGCTCCGCGCCCTCGGCCACCCGGGCGCGCGCCTTCACCGGCCTGGCACCCACCATCAGGTCGCACTCCGGGTCGGCCTCCAGGTTCAGGAACCAGACCGGGTGGGTGGGCAGGCCGCCCTTGCTGGCGACGATCACGTAGCGGCCGTCGAACTCGCCGTAGATGAGCGGCAGCGAGCGCGGCTTGCCCGACTTGCGACCGGTGGTGGTGAGCAGCAGGGTCGGCAGCACGCCGGGGCCGCCCAGCGGCGTCGAGTCCCAGAGCCGGGCCTTCTCCGGGTCGGTGCGGTAGAGCTCGATGTGCTCGGCGATCCACGGGATCTCGCTGAAGTTCGCCATGGGTTCTCCTGGTTCGGGGCGCGGCCGCCCAGGGTAGGGCACGCGTGTATGATCTGCCGGCACACCCCGACCGACGGAGGCCCGATGGAGGTTCCCCTTCTCGTCAACGACTTCCTGACGCGCGCGGCGCGCCTGTACGCGGACAAGACGGCGGTCGTCGACGGCGACCTGCGCTTCGGCTACCGCGAGTTCCAGGCGCGCGCGAACCGGCTGTCCCACTGGCTGCTGTCGCTGGGCGTAGGCCAGGGCGACCGGGTCTGCATCCTCAGCCCCAACTCCCACTTCTTCCTGGAGAGCTTCTACGGCACCAGCCAGATCGGCGCGATCCTGGTGCCGCTGAACTACCGGCTCACGCCGGCGGATCACCAGTACATCATCGACCACGCCGGCGTGAAGGCAATCCTGGTGGACGGCGAGTACACCGGCGTGGTCGACGAGATCCGCGACGCGTTGCCCAAGGTGGAGCACTTCGTCGTGGCGCAGCACGGCGGCGCGGCTCCCGAGGGCTGGGTCGACTGGGAGGAGGGCATCGCCGGCGTGCCGGACGGTCCGCCGCCCCCGCCGCCCAGGCCCATCGACGAGAACGACCTGGTCTCGATCAACTACACGTCGGGCACCACGGCGCGGCCCAAGGGCGTGATGCTCACCCACCGCAACTGCTACCTGAACGCCTACAACATGATCGCCCACCTGGGCATCCAGCACGGCGACGTCGAGCTGTGGACGCTGCCCATGTTCCACTGCAACGGCTGGGGCGGCGTCTACGCGCTGACCGGCATGGGCGGCACCCACGTGGTGCTGCGCGCGGTGGACGGCGCGCGCATCTTCGAGCTGATCGAGCAGGAGGGCGTGACCTTCGCCTGCATGGCGCCGGCGGTCCTTCGCACCATCCTCGACCACCCGGACGAGGACCGGCACGCCATCGCCACGAAGCCCCGCTTCGTGGTGGCGGGCGCGCCGCCGCCGGCCGCCTTCATCGAACGGCTGGAGCGCGAGCTGGGCTGGGAGTTCCTCCAGATCTACGGGCTGACCGAGACGGCGCCCCTGCTGACCGTCTCCCAGCCCGACGTCCACTGGCAGGACGGCGACTGGGCGCGCCGCTCGCGGGCCGGCGTGGCGGGCATCGGCGTCGACCTCCAGGTGCTGGACGACCACGGCGACCCGGTGCCGAAGGACGGGACCACGGTCGGCGAGGTGTGCGCCCGCTCGAACGTGGTCTTCAAGGGCTACTGGGAGCAGCCGGACCAGACCGACGCCTGCATCCACGACGGCTGGTTCCACACCGGCGACCTGGGTGTGTGGGACGAGACCGAGAGCGTCCACATCGTCGACCGCAAGAAGGACGTCATCATCTCGGGCGGCGAGAACATCAGCTCGCCGGAGATCGAGGACGCGCTCTACCAGCACCCGGCCGTGCTCGAGTGCGCCGTGATCGGCGTGCCCCACGAGAAGTGGGGCGAGACGCCGAAGGCGCTGGTGGTGCTGCGCGAGGGCCACGACGCCGGCGAGGACGAGCTGATCGCCTTCTGCCGCGACCACCTGGCCCACTTCAAGTGCCCGACGTCGGTCGAGCGGGTGCCGGAGCTGCCGCGCACCGCCACCGGCAAGCTCCAGAAGTTCAAGCTTCGCGAGAAGTACTGGGAGGGCGGACGGAAGGTGGGCGGCTGAGCCTCAGCTCGCGATCAGCAGGCGCAGCCGGTTGCCGACGCGCTCGGCGTAGTCGGCCACGTCGGCGATCCACAGCAGGATCTGGTGCCAGTAGACGGTGGCGATGCCCAGCTCGTCCTCCATGGCGAAGAGCGTGCGGCAGGCGCGGTCGAGCAGGTCGTCGGTCTCGCTCTCGATGCGCGCCAGCTCGGAGATCATCTCCTCGACCCGCGACGCCTCGCGGCCCGCGAAGCCGGTCTCCAGCAGCTCGTCCAGCTCGTCGATGATGCGCTGACCCTGCTCGCAGGCAGCCACGACGCGGGCCGCCAGCGACCGCGTGGGCTCGGCCAGGGCCTCGGGCAGCTGCATGCCCCGCTGGTCGACCAGCTCGGCGATGTCCTGGGTGACGTCGGCGATCGAGTCCTGCTGGTCCAGGATGTCCAGCATGTCGCGCCGCTCCATGGCGAGCATCAGGCGGCGGGGCAGGTGGCTGCGGATCTCGTGCTTGATGGTGTCGGCCTCGTGCTCCAGCCGGTCGATCTCGGCGCGCTGGGTGCGGACCGCTTCGCCGTCGCCCGACACCATCGCCTCCACCAGCGGAACGATCTGGTGCGCGCACTGCACGGCCACCCGCATGTGCTCCTGCATGGGGCCGATCGGGGAACGGCCGACGAGCTTGTCGATCCAGGCCATGGCGTACCTCCTACCCCAGCAGGCCCTTGAAGAAGTAGAAGAAGAAGATCGCCAGGACCGCGGCGATGGGGAGCGTCGCCACCCAGGATACGACGATGTTGCCGACCACGCGCAGGTCGAGGGCGCCGATGCCGCGGGCCAGCCCGACGCCGAGCACGGCGCCCACCAGCGTGTGGGTGGTGGAGACGGGGATGCCCAGACGCGAGGCCAGCACGATGGTAGTGGCCGCCGCCAGCTCGGCCGCGAAGCCGCGGCTGGGCGTGAGCTCGGTGATCTTCTTGCCGACCGTCTCCATCACCCGATATCCCCAGGTGGCCAGGCCCAGCACGATGCCCAGGCCGCCGACGGCCAGCATCCAGGGCGCCACGGTCGACTTGCCCGCCACCTCGTGCGCGCCCTGGGCCACGCCCACGATGGCGGCCAGCGGTCCGATGGCGTTGGCCACGTCGTTCGATCCGTGGGCGAAGGCGACGGCGCACGCCGTCAGGATCTGGAGCACCACGAACACGCGCTCGACCCGGCTGAAGCGGCGGCCCGGCACCTCCTCGCCCTCGTGGACGCGGCGCAGGAAGAACGTCCCGATGGCCGCGCCGACCAGCCCCAGCGCGACCGAGCCGGCCAGCGCCTCGGGCAGGTCGAGGTCGAGCTTCAGGTTCTTCAGGCCCTAGAACAGGGTCACCAGCCCGACGATGAAGAAGACGTAGAAGAAGAACAGCGGGCCGACCTTGCGCACGCGTTCGATCGGGTTCTCCCGGTCGAGCACCGAGCGGCGCGTGAACTGGAAGATCGCGAAGGCGAGCACGCCGGACAGCAGCGGCGACGTGAGCCAGCTCGCCACGATCTGCCCGACCTTCGCCCAGTTGACGGCGGAGGGTCCGATGGCGACCGCGCCGAAGCCGACGATGGCGCCGACGATCGAGTGGGTCGTCGACACCGGCAGCCCGTAGCGGGTGGCGCCCAGCAGCAGCGTGGCGGCGGCGGTCAGCGCGGCGAGCATGCCCCAGAGGAGCGCGTCCGCGGACACGAGGTCCATGTCCAGCATGCCCTTGCGCACCGTGTCGGTGACGTGGCCCCCGGCCAGGAAGGCGCCGGCGAACTCGAGCGTGCCCGCCACGACGATCGCGGCGGCGATGGTGAGAGCGCCGGAGCCGACGCTCGTCCCCATGGCGTTGGCGACGTCGTTCGCGCCGATCGCCCAGGCCATGTACAGGGCGAGGATCCCCGCCAGCCAGATCTCGAACGGGACTCCCAGCAGGATCCACCCCTCCTCGGCTCCCCGAATTGAAGCACGAAAGCCACGCAATCGTTCACGAAAGCTTGGTCCATATTTCGCAAAACGGCGTTTTCTTCAGCCGGGTCTGCGCTACGTCTCCCGGGGTGAGGCCGGAACGCATCGTGATCGTGGGGGGCGGGATCGGCGGCATGGCGCTGGCCGCCGCGCTGGGGCGCCTGGGCCAGCCTTTCGTGCTGCTCGAGCAGGCGCCGGAGCTGGGCGAGGTGGGGAGCGGGCTCGGCATCCTGCCGGGCGCCGTGCGCGCCCTCGAGGTGCTGGGCGTCTCGCCCGACCTCTTCGCCCGGGCGGCGCCGTTCCGGCGCTTCCGGATCGCCACCCAGCGTGGCGAGGACCTGGCCGAGCTGTCCTTCAGCCGCGTCTTCGCCCGGGCGGGGCGCACCGGCTACGTCATGCACCGCGGCGAGCTCCACGCCGCCCTGCGCGCCTGCGTGGACCCGGGCGCCGTGCGCACCGGGTCCGAGGTGGAGCGGATCGACGCGGCGGGAGCGCGCGTGCGCGCCTTCGTGCGGGGCCGCGAAGCGCCGGAGGAGGGCGACCTGCTGATCGGCGCCGACGGGTTGCGGTCGGTGGTGCGCGAGCACGTGCTGGGCGACGGCGCCCCGCGCCACGCCGGCGAGACCATCTTCCGCGGCATCGCCGAGGAGAGCCTCGACGAGCCGGACCTGTGCCGCGAGTACTTCGGACGCGGCCGGCGCACCGCCTACTACGAGCTGTCCGAGGGGCGCGTCTACTGGTGGGCCACGTCGCCGGAGCCCGCGGGCCGCGTGGTGCCGCCGTCCGAGCGCCGGGCCTACCTGGCGCGCGCGTTCGCGGGCTGGGCCGGCGGCGTTCCCGAGCGTTTCGCGCGCACGCCGGAGGAGCGGATCCTCCAGAACGACATCTTCGACCGGCCCCCGGCGCGGCGCTGGCACCGCGGCCGGGTGGGCCTGCTGGGCGACGCGGCGCACCCCACCACGCCGAACCTGGGACAGGGGGCCTGCATGGCCATCGAGGACGGGCTGGTGCTGGCGCGCTGCATCGCCGAGGCGCCCGACCCCGAGCAGGCCTTCAGCCGCTTCCACCGGCTGCGCGCGCGCCGCACCGCGCGCACCGTGCGGGTCTCGCGCTGGTGGGGGGCGGCCGGCCTGTGGGCGTCGCCGCCGGCCACCGCGCTGCGCGACGCGGCCTTCCGCCTGACGCCCGCCCGGCTGCTGGAGGCGCAGGCCAACGCCCAGTACGCCTACGATCCGGGCGGGCTGCCCGAGCCGATGCGCAGCGACCGGAGCGCGTGAGCCGGCACCTCGAAGCGCAGCTCGTGGCCGCTGTGCTCGACGGCGAAGTCGGCGGGCTGCTCGTCGAGCCGCACCGGCTCGGCTCGCTCGAAGGGCAGGGCGAGATCGACGCGCGCCGTGCAGGCCTGCTCGCCCGGGTTCAGCACGCGCAGGACCACGCCGTCGCCGTCGGCGGCGGGCTTGAAGGCGGAGACGAGAAGCTCCTCGGGTGCGAGGCTCAGCCAGGGCGTGTCGACGGGGAGGACCGGACTCGCGCCGGCCACCGCGCTGCGCGACGCGGCCTTCCGCCTGA
>JBNLVK010000278.1:0-73108 GCA_050618055.1 Myxococcota bacterium | reverse complement strand
CGCGTGGGCCAGGTGGTGCAGCACGTGGACCTGCTGCCGACGCTGCTCGAGCTGACCGGCGTGCCGGCGCCCGACGGACTGCCGGGGCGCTCGCTGGTGCCGGAGCTCTCCGGCGCGTCCGACCCCGGCGCCGCCGACACCGTGGCGCTGGCGCAGCGGCGATCGTTCCCGCCGCGCCCGCCGCGCCCGCCGCGTCCGCTGCCGGCCCGGCCCTCGCTGGACGACCTGGTACAGCACGCCATCCGCAGCAACTTCGAGCCCGGCGAGGCCTACGCCATCCAGGACGCGCGGCACAAGCTGTTGTGGAACACGCAGCTCGGCGTCGAGCTCTACGACCTGGTCGCAGACCCCTACGAGACCAACGACCTGTCCGAGAAGCGACCCGAGCTGGCGAAGGCGCTGCTGGAGCGCCTTCAGGGGCAGCTCGACACACTGCGCGCGTCGGCCCTGGAGGGCCCGGTGGGATCGGTGGACGAGGCGTCGCGGCGCGCCCTCGAGGCGCTCGGCTACATCGATCGCTGAGGTCGAATCGACCGGCCGGACCTTGCGCCCGGCGGCCGCGACACGCACGCTCGGGTGGAGAGGTACCCGCCATGCCCGAGCGCCACGAGTCGAACCTTCCCGGGGAGCACCCGCCCCACGTTCCCCTCACCGAGTGGTACGCGAAGCCGGACGATCGCCAGGACTACGTCCAGGACCTGTTCGACAAGTCGGCGCATCACTACGACACCGTCGAGCGGATCTTCCTGAACGGCGGCGTCCACTACCGGCGCCTGTCGCTGCGCTTCAACGGTCTGAAGCCCGGCATGAAGGTGCTCGACGTGGCGGTCGGGACGGCGGCGGTGTCGATGGGCGCCGTGAAGATCGTGGGGCCCGAGGGTCGCGTGTTCGGCGTGGATCCGAACCGCAGCATGCTGCGCGAGGCGCGCCGCAAGGTCGACATCCCGCTGTCGCGTGGCGTCGCCCAGGCCCTGCCCTTCCGCAGCGACCATTTCGACTTCGTGACCATGGGCATCGCGCTGCGCCACGTCTCCGACCTGAAGGCGGCCTTCGGCGAGTACTGCCGCGTGCTGAAGCCGGGCGGGACGCTGTGGATCCTGGAGAGCCACGTGCCGCGCAAGGGCCTGGGCCACGCGCTCACCAAATTCGCCTGGGCCAAGGTCATTCCCGGCCTCACCTACCTGGCCACGCGCAGCCGCGACGCCAAGGAGCTGATGGACTACTACTGGGACACCATCGACCAGTGCGTCGAGCCGGCCGAGGTGGTGGCCGCCATGCGCGCCGGCGGCTTCGAGCAGGCCCGCTCGAAGGTGGTGGTGCCCGGCGCCTTCTGCGAGTACATCGGCCGCAAGGCCGAGGCCCCCCGGCTGCCGGGCGCGCCCGCGTAGGGGGGCCGGCCGAGCCGGCGATCGCCGGGCGCGACACCCGCCGGCGTATCCTTTCCGGGTCCGGATCCGTCTTCTCCCCATGAGCCACGACACCGCGATCCCGACCGACGACCTGGCCCTCGAGCTGCGCCGCAGCTGGCACCGCTTCATCGAGACCTTCGAGCCGCTGCGGCCCGAGCTCTACCGCTACTGCCGGGGCTTGACGCGCAGCCCATGGGACGCCGAGGACCTGGTGCAGGACACGTTGATGCGGGCGTTCTCGACCATGGGCGACGTCTACCCTGCGCTGCGCAACCCGCGGGCCTGGCTGCTGCGCGTGGCGTCGAACCTGTGGATCGACCGGCTGCGCCGCACCCGCGAGCTGGCGCTGGGCGAGCTGCCCGAGCCGGCCGCCGAGCCGCAAGGTCCCTCGGACACGCGCGCCGCCGCCGCCGCGCTGATCGGCGACCTGGGCCCCCAGGAGCGGGCCGCCGTGCTGCTGAAGGACGTGTTCGACTTCCGCCTGGCCGAGATCGCCGAGGTGCTCGGCACGACGACCGGCGCCGTCAAGTCGGCGCTCCACCGCGGCCGCGGCAAGCTCTCGGACGACGCCGATCCGAAGGGAGCCGAGCGCGTGGTGCCCGAGGTGCTGGACGCCTTCTGCGACGCCTTCAACGCCCGCGACGTCGAGCGGCTGACGGCGCTGGTGCTCGAGAACGGCAGCGCCGCCATCTCGGGCATGGCGGGCGAGTTCGGCCGCGACGCCATGCTCGACCCGAAGACGGGCAGCCTCCACCACACGCTCTTCTCGTCCCTCGACCACGCCGTCTACCCGGAGCTGCTGGAGGGCAACCGCGACGCCCCGCGCGGCGAGCTGCGCGTCGTGCACGGCGAGCCGGTCATGCTCATCTGGTACGACCACGACGCGGGCCCGGTGGTGCGGGACGTGGTGCGCTTCCGCGTCGAAGACGGACGCGTCGCCCACATCCTCTACCACTTCTTCAGCCCCGAGGTGCTCGCGGACGTGAGCGAGGAGCTGGGCCTGCCCTGGCGGAGCAACGGCTACCGGTACGTGCTCGGCTAGGGAGTGTCTGCACGAAGCGGTTTCGCTCGGGCCATCCCAGACGGATGGCCCGAGCAGCCGGCTCGTGCAGACATTCCCCAGGGCCGGCGGGCGGGTACGGGGTTTCCCGCGCGGGCTCCGCCAAAAGGCGGATCCGCACGCTCGAAATCGTTCGGGGCCGTAACGGCGCCAGCAGGGCGACCGATAGCGAAGACTCCCATGCGTTGCCGGAGATCCTTCGTTCTGTTCACCCTCGCTGCCGTGCTCGGGCATGCCCCGGGCGGAGCGGCCGACTCGATCACCCATCTCGGGTTCGACGAGCGGGCGCTCACGGTCGACGCGGCTTCGCGCGCGGAATCGTTCCACGCGCCGCCCCGGACCTTCCGGCTCGCCGAGGCGTCGCTGCTGGTGCAGTACCTCCACGTGACGAACACGCTGGACATCGCGTTCGATCGCACGTCCCGGCGCACGCTGTCCGACCGGGACTGGCAGAGCTTCCTGCGCGACTGGCACGACTTCCTGCGGCTCGTCACCCCGGTCGCCGCGACCCATCGCGCGTTCGCGGTGTCGGACGCGGCGGGGATGCCGTCGGCGCGATCGGAGGAGATCGAGGACGAGCTCGCGAAGAGCGAGGCCGGGATGCTGATGCTGGAGATCCTGGGACGGCACCAGGGGCGCACCCGGGAGTGGTGGCGGACCGTCGTGGAGGAGATCGCCGCGGAGGACGCAATGCGCGATCCGTCGTCGGGCTCGTGCGTCGTGTCCGGCCAGGCCGTGGCCTTCCGCCGCTCCAGGGTCCAGCGGGCCCGCATCGACGAGACCGCGGACCGGGACTGCGCGCCGAGAGCGATCGCGTGGGAGACGTCCGCGACCCGCCCGACGCTCCAGCGGGTGGCGCGAGCGCGCATCCGCACCTCCGCCGCCTCCGGATCGCGCCAGGCCTCCCAGGAGCGCTACGCGTCGGCCGAGGCCGGCAGCACGGTCGGCCGGAGCAGCACCCTCGTGGCAGTCCCCGAGCCGGGCAGCGGCCTGCTCCTGGCGTCGGGCCTGTTCGCCCTCGCGCGGTATCGCGCGCGACTCCGGCCACGAAGGCCGGGGAGCCGAGGGGAGCGCCGGCAGGAGCCCTGATTCCGGTACGTTCGGCGAATGGGAACTCTCCGGTGGATCCTGCTCGCGGTGCCGCTGGTCTCCTGCGGGCCCGCCGCAGACCCGCCGCCCTCCGACCCGCCGCGCCACAACGTCCTGCTCTTCGTGATCGACACGCTGCGCGCGGACGCCCTCGGCGCGTACGGCAACCCGACGGTCGAGACGCCCAGGATCGATGCCTTCGCGGCAGAGGGCGTCCTCTTCGAGCGTGCCTACGCGCCGACCTCGTGGACGCGGGCGTCCGTGGCGTCGATCCTGACCGGACAGCACCCGGACACCCACGGCCTCAACCAGCGCGACGAAGCCCTCCCCCAGGAAGTCGAGACGCTCGCCGAGCGGCTCTCGGATGCCGGCTACGCGACGGCGGCGATCGTTGCGAACCCCAACGTGGGCTCTGCCTACGGCTTCGACCAGGGCTGGGACGAGTACGTCGAGCTCTACCAGCGTCGCGCGAAGGGGCGGGTCGCGTCCGGCGAGCTGGTCGCCGACGCCGGACGGGTCACGCGGCGGGCTCTCCGCTGGCTGGACGGCGCCCGCTCGCCCTTCTTCCTGTTCGTTCTCGCCATCGACCCGCATTGGCCCTACACGCCCCCGCCCCGTTTCGACCGCTACGGGCGCGACTACTCCGGGCCGGTCCGCGACGGCGCAGGGGGCGCCCTCGCGCCGGATCTCGACGCGGCGGATCGCGAGCGCATCCGGGCCTACTACCACGGCGAGGTCTCCTACGGCGATCACTGGTTCGGTCGCCTGGTCGACGGGCTGGAACGACGGGGCCTCGCGGACGAAACCGTGGTCGTGCTGACGTCCGACCACGGAGAGGAGTTCTGGGAGCACGGTCAGCGGTTCCACAACAAGGCTCTGTTCGAAGAGTCGATCCGCGTTCCGTTGATCCTGCGCCACCCAGGGAGCCTGCCGGCGGGCCGCCGCGTGCGGGCGCCGGTCGAGCTCGTGGACCTGGTGCCGACCCTGCTCTCGCTGGTGGGGCTCCCGGTGCCGGGGCACGTCGACGGACGCTCGCTCGACCTCGCCGCCGCTTCGTCTCGTCGCGCGATCTTCTCGACACTCGAGTTCGAGAAGTGGAACAAGCGCGCGCTCACGATCTGGCCCTGGAGGCTGCACCACGATGCGGACACGCAGCGGTCGGCGCTCTTCCATCTCGAAGAGGATCCGGGCGAGCTTCACGACCGCCTCCGCGACGAGCCCCAGCGAGGCGCCGACATGCTCGAGGATCTGTCGCGGCGAACGACTGGCGCGACGAACCGGCCGCGCCCGGCCAGGGTGCCCGACGAAGCCCTCACCGAAGAGAGCCGCGAGGCGCTCCGGGCCCTCGGCTACATCGAGCCCGAATAGGGCGCGGGTTCGGGCTACCGGAATGAGCTCCACGGAACGGCGGCTTCGCTCCAGACTCTGGTAGGTTCGCCCGGGTGGAGAACCGGTGAGTCGATCGAGCCTCCGGAAGACGCCGTGCCGGCCGCCGGCTCTCGGAATCGCCCTGGCGTGCCTGGTGTGGCTCGCCTGTTCGGATGCCGATCCCCCTCGGCTCGGAGACGGGGCAGGCCGCGTGACCCTCGAGCCTGCGACGGCGGTGGAGGTGGAGTCGCCGGGAACCTGGACCCTCGGCTACGAAGCGTCGGGAGAGGGCATCCGCCAGGGAGGCGCCATCGCGCTCCACGTCTGGCCCGAGTGGGGCTGGACGGCACCCCAGATCGAAGACCCCAGGGCCCCCGGCTTCATCGACTTCCACGTCGAAGGGTCCACGGCGCGACTCCGGGCGCTGCGGGTCTCTCCGGACGGGACGCTGCACGACGCCATCTGGCTGCGTGTCGAGGAGGGGGCGCTCGCCCCGGGCGCTCGTGTGGAGATCGAGTACCGGAACGCGACGGCCGGACGCTTCGCCGGCAGGCACCAGGGGTTCGCGATCTTCACGGACGCGGACGGCGACGGCACCTTTCGTCGGGTGGAGCCGGCGGCGACCCTGGACGTCGTGGCGGGAGCCCCGGCGGACCTCTGGGTCGTGGCTCGCAGCCCCGGCCCGGAAGGAGATGGCGTAGAGGCCCGCGTCAGCCTGCTGGACCGTTGGGGCAACCTGATCCGCACCCGCGGCATGCAAGGAGCCGTCCCGGCCGTCTTCGCGAGCGACGAGGCGAGCGGCCTGTCCGGCATCTCGAGCCGGATCTGGCGACCGGGCGAAGCGGCGGAGAGACGCGTCTACTGGGGCGACCTGCACGGCCACGCGGGCTGGAGCGACGGCGTGGGGGCACCGGAGGACTACTACCGCTACGCGCGAGACGCGGCAGGCCTCGACTTCGCCGCGCTGACCGAACACGACGCGATCGGTCCGTTCCACCTGGACGCAGGGCGCTGGAGCGGCCTCATCGAGACCGCCGAGGCATTCCACGCGCCGGGACGCTTCGTGACCCTGTTCGGCTACGAATACACCAACTGGGCGACGGGCCACCTCACCGTGCTCTCGCCGAGCTCCTCGCTGCCGCTCCTCTCCGCCGCCGACCCCCGCTTCGATCGGGTCGAGGAGCTGTGGGCGGAGCTGGCGAAGCTCGAGGACGTCCCCGTTCTGACCGTTCCCCACCACAGCGGCGGCAGCAGCATGGCTACCGACTGGAGCCACTTCGACCCGCGTTTCGTCCGCACGGTCGAGCTGTTCTCCGTGCACGGGAGCTCGGAGTGCTACCGCTGCGCAGTGCGGGTGCAGAACCCGAGGCGTGGATCGTTCGTCCTCGACGCCCTGCAGCGGGGGTACCGCCTCGCCTTCATCGGTTCGGGGGATACCCACAATGGACATCCGGGGCGGAACCCACGGCTGCGACCGCATCGCACCGGCCTGGCCGGCGTGTGGGCCCGCGCGCTGACACGCGACGCCATCTGGGAGGCCATCGAGGGTGGTCACAGCTTCGCGACGACGGGCGCACGCATCCTGCCGCGGCTCGGGCGCGACGGCGACTCCTTCACGCTCGACGTGCGCGCTGCCGACGAGATCGCGAAGGTCGAGATCCTCAAGAACGGGCGCGTCGCGTACCGGCGCCTGCTGTCCGCAGTGGAGGTCGAAGACCGCTGGCGCGATCCGCAGGCGCCGGAGTCCGGCGACTTCTACTACCTGCGCGTGACCGAGTCGAGCGGACACATGGCATGGACGAGCCCGATCTACGTGCCATGACGGCGGCGCCGACTTCGCCTCGTTCCTCGCGGATCACGGCCTGCCTGGTCGTGGCGGCGGTGCTCGTCGTCCACGGCGTGACGCTCGCGGGTGGGTTCGTCTACGACGACCTCTGGGTCGTGGTGAACAACCCCTTCCTGAAGGACCTCTCCAACTTCACCGGGTTGTGGGGTGGCGATCTCCCGGCGGGGCTGCCGGACGGCAACCGCCCGGCAGCAATCGCCCTGTACATGCTCGACTACGCGATCTTCGGGCTCGAGCCCTGGGGCTGGCACCTTCAGAACCTTCTCTGGCACCTGGCCTGCGCTCTCTCCGTCGCGTGGCTCGCCCGACGGCTCTCGGAGGACGAGCGCATCGCACGAGCCGCGGGGCTGTTGTTCGCGGTGCACGCGATCTCCAGCGAGGCGGTCGCGGTGGTCAACTATCGCGAAGACCTGGTGGCGACGACGGCCATCTGCGTCGCCATGGCACTCGTGGTGACCGCTCGACGGTCCGGCCGCCTCGTTCCGGTCGCCCTGGCCTGCCTCGCACTGGTCTTCGGCAGCAACGCCAAGGAGATCGTGCCCACCTTCCCGGTGCTGCTGGCTGCCTACGACGCCTGCTTCTTCCGCGGAGACCCCCGGAGCTTCCTGCGGCGCAGCGCCTGGGTCTACCTCCCCCTCACGCTCGCCGCGTTCGGCTCCCGCTTCTGGGTGGATGCCCTGTTGCTGCCGGACGTGCTGAGCACCGCCCAGGGCGCCGATGCGCTGGCCCCCCTGGCCGTGGTCGCGACCGCCGGGAAGATCACCCTGGCCTACCTGGGCCAGCTCCTGCTGCCGATCCACCTGAGCGCCGACTACGCGACGCAGGCCGAAGAGGAGCTGGGGCTGGTGTCGGTCCTGGGCCTGGTGGCCGTGGCGTCCCTGCTCGGCATGGCGCTCGCGATGCTGCGACGGCGCCCCGTGCCCGCCTTCGGACTGCTGTGGCTGCTGATCGGCCTGCTGCCCACCTCGGGCATTGCGCCCATCCAGAACCTGCGGGCGGACCGCTACCTGTATCTGCCCAGCGTCGGCTACGCGCTGGTCGCGGGGTGGGCACTCGTGTCCGGATGCCAGCGACTGGCACCCTCGATTCGCCCCCGGGCCCTGGCCCGCAGGGCCCTTCCTGCAGCCCTCGCAGCTTTGTGTCTGGTCTACGGTGGCCTCGCCTTCGCGCGCAACCAGGTCTGGCGCGACGAGGCCACGCTCTGGGAGGAGACCCTTCGCACGCGGCCCCACTCGCACAGGGCGCAGGTCGCGCTGATGAGCGAGTACCTGCGCCGCGGGAACCTCGACGACGCGGAGCAGATCGGGCGCGCGGCCTCGCTCGATCACCCGAAGAGCTGGCAGCTTCAGCTCAACCTGGGCCAGGTCTACCTGGCCAAGGGGCGTCCCCGGCAGGCGCTCGTGGCGTTCGAACGTGCCGTCAGGCTCGGGGGTGCCGGAGAGCCGCGACTGATCGACAACCTGGCGGTGGCCCATGTGCGCGCCGGCGATGCCGAGCGCGGCTTGGCCCTGCTCCAGGACGCGGTCGAACGCTGGCCGCGCGATGCGCGAATGCAGCAGCACCTCGGCCTGATCGCGTTCGAGGAGAAGAAGTTCGCCCTGGCGGTGCGGGCGCTCGAAGCCGCCGTCGCGCTCGAACCGGGGAACGCGGAGTCGTACCACACCCTCGCGCGCAGCCAGCTGCGCCGGGGCAAAGTCGACGCCGCGCGCGACGCGATCGAGCGCGCCCTGGCGATCGCGCCCGACCACGTGCGCTCACGCCAGCTCGCGGCGCGGATTCGACGGCTGGCTGCGAGCCAGGCCCGGCCTGGAGAGCCCGCCGAGCCGGCTGCCGACGTCTCGCAGTCCGAGATCGACCGACTGCGCTCCCTGGGATATCTGGACTTCGCGGACGAGATCGTGCTGGAGACCGAGAGCCCGGTCAGCGACTACGACCCGCAACGGTCTGCCCCCGGCTACAACCTGGTCACCACGCGAAGCCTCAGCAGGAGCGAGCTCTTCGACGCGCAGGGGCGCGTGCTGCGAAGCTGGAGCGACCCGAAGAGCGTCGCCTGGTCGAACGCCGAGCTCACGCCGACCGGGCACCTGCTGGTGCAGGGGGTCCGCGGCAAGAAGCGCCTGTACCTCGCGAAGCTGGGCTGGGACGGGCGGCTGATCTGGCGGCGCTGGATCGACGTCCACCACGACGTGGAGGTGACACCGGACGGAGGCATCGCGGCCCTGACCCTCGAGGGCCGCACGATGCCCGAGCTCCACCCCCGGCTGCCCCTGCTCGACAACGGAATCGCCCTGCTCGACGCGCAGGGCGACGTCCTGGCGAGCTACTCGCTCTACGAGATGCTGAAGGCAGATCCCGGCGTCTTCCGCTTTCAGCACGTCGCGCCCACGAAGCTCTCGCTCGATCTCCTGCACGCGAACTCGGTCGAGCTCATGCGGCACCCGCATCTCGCGGCGCGCAACCCGATCTACGCCACCGGCAACGCCCTCGTCTCGTTCCGACACCAGGACACGATCGCGATCTTCGATCTCGAAGCCCGCCGGGTCGTCTGGTCCTGGGGCCAGGGAGAGATCGCGGGCCCCCACGACGCCACCGTCCTCGAGAACGGCAACCTGCTGCTCTTCGACAACGGGCTGGGGCGGGGCTGGTCGCGTGTCGTCGAGGTCGACCCGCAGAGCCGGGAGATCGTCTGGCAGTACCGGGCAGCGCAGCCGAGGAGCTTCTACTCCGCCTCCGAAGGCTCCAGCCAGCGACTCCCGAACGGCAACACGCTCATCGCGAACTCGGACGCCGGTGAGGCCTTCGAGGTCACGCCGGAGGGGGACGTCGTGTGGCGCTGGCGCAACCCCAATGCGGACGAGAACGGTCGCCGCGCGACGATCGTGCGCATCAAGCGGTACCCGAAGCAGGCGATCGATGCGCGGATCCGCGCCGCGGACTCCGCCGGGCCCTGAGGCTCGAGCGGAATCCATGGTGGGCCGTCAGGGACTCGAAACGAGGACCCCTCTGACGAATCCTAGCAATGTCGCGTGGTTGCACGCCTGACTAGCCCCTTGGCCTCAAGCTGGCCCCATCGTGGCCCAATGCGCGAGTCGCCAACAGATGACGGACGATCGTGCGAGCCACTCGGACTACCGCTTACTCGCGGAGGGCTTGACCTTCCCATCTACGAACACGATCTCCGAAACCGGCTCCCCTCTCCCGGCTCGATCGTTCTTCACCTGGAGCAGCTTCTCGTCCTTCTTGCCCATTCGACCCACATCCACAACCAAGTAGATTGCTCTCATCGTCTGCTGGGCAGCCCGGTAGGCGCCTAGCTGCTTCTCGTATCCTGAGACGAGCTTCGTGTTGCTCGACAGCTTCACCTCGACCAAGACCCGCGTGTTGCGGGAAGCGGAAATCTTGAAGTCAACCGGGCCGACACCAGTCCCAGCCTCTGGCGTTATTTCGAGGTTGTTCGCCACACAGTAGGACTCGGCCACCGCGAAAAAGATCTTCTGCGCGACTACCTCGTGATGCCGCTTGCCCTTGTGCCATAGGAGAGTCGCAAGCCCCTGGTTCTCTATCAGCTGCTTGAACTGTGCGACGATCTGACGCACGACCGCCAACACCCCATCTGGCGTGGGTGCCGCGGGCGGGACCATCGCAACCGGGAAGTCCCAGGCAACGCTCAGCGCGCGGCGCCAGACAAGATGCCCGCTCGGGTCGCCAAGCGCATCGTAGGAGTGTGGATCAATCTCGTGCAGGCAATCGAGAAGCGCCTCAAAGGCTTGTCTGCTCGATAGGGCCCGCTCGCGGAGCTGGTCCTTCTCCCGGCGGGTCTTGGCCGCCCAGATATCTCCGATGAGTTCGTTCACCCGCCTCCGAAGCTGAGCGCTCTTCGCAGCTGCCTCCGCAACCTCAGACCAGTCGCTTGCCGTGGGCAGTTCGCGGAGAATGTCCAGTGGCACCAGGATGACCGGCACCCGCCCATCTTCCGTCGGATTCTTCGGGAGGCGGTACTGCTCTTCGTAGATCTGAAAGCGCTCGACATCCACGCCAAGCTCGGCACACACGCGTTGCGTAGCAGCCGCGAGGTCCGGGAGGATGATCCGCGTCACCATGTCGCTGATGCGATCCGGACCGATGTCCTTCTCGATCAATGGCAACAGGATGAAGAGTTCCGGATCCTCAACGCCCAGCTCAACTATCTCGCTCGCGGTGCCCGCTACGTTGCTGGCGAGCGTTCGGCCCCAGCCACTCCCATGCGTCGTGCCAGCACCGTAGCCGAGCGCCGTTGCAGATATCTCGCGAAAGGTCAGCCGTCGAATCGCCTCTCGCCATGCGGCATCCCCGTGCCGACGCGAGGCGCTCAACAGCTTCAGTATCGACTCGAAGTGCTCCCGGACGCGGCGGTACGAGTTGGCAGCCACTTCGGGAGCCGAGCTGCCCTCCAGCAGCATCGGGTCAATGAACAGCTTGGTGTCAACGTTTAGTAGCGGGTCGAGAACGCCTTGCTCCGCAAGGTCCTCGGGAGCCACCCCAAACTCGCGGGAGAACGGCCGCGGGTGCCGAATCCGACCCAAGCTAGCGCGACCTCGTTGCGCAGCGGGGAGGTGTATCGAGTCGGCTACTCATCGTCCTCGCGAGGTTCTCCGGCCGGAAGCGACAGCCCCCGCGACATCGTTCCCGGAGGCAACCCTTGGGCTACCTCCACGATGCGCCAGACGATATCCATAATGTCCTTCACGACCTTGGCGGCCGGTGCCAAGTTCTCACCGACCTGTCGAATCACGATGCTTGCCTCAATCACGAAGCCCCAGATGCGGTCGATGTCCGACATCCGCTTGTGAAGCTCGGCCTGCAACGCCTCAAGGCGGCGAAGGAGGCGCTGCCGGTGGCGCTCCTCGATCTCCTCGGATTTCGAGATGATGTTGCGCAGCGAGTTGAGGCAATCCTGCATCCTCTCGAAGTCGGATTCCGAGAACTCATAGACCATGGCCGCGGTCCCGAGCAGTTGACCGAACCGTTGCTCCCGCTTGACATTGGCCCTGCCGTTGACGATTCCGTGCGACCGCCTGGCCACGTCGTTGAGCCACGCCGTAGCCGCGCGAGTGTCTTCCTGCGTGTGACTTAGGTCGGGGCTGGGGAAATCATGCCCGGCGCGATCGAGCAGTCCGCGCACCAAGTAGAACGCCTCCATTACCTCGTCGTACTCATGGTCCGGATCCGACTCGTTCCAGAAGTGATCATCGACCTTGATGATCGCCTCGTGGACGTCAGCGGGGAGATTGCGCACGAACTCGTCCGAAAAGCTGCCCATGTCTGGTATCCCAACTCCCCTCGGTACGTCGCAGTCCCTTAGCTTGCCCGAACGGCTCCCCGCGCCCACTCCAGCAGGTAGTCGTAGGTGTGAATCCTGATGTTCAGCTCGCTTCCCATCTGCCGGCGCCGGTCGCGCGTGCTGTCATCTAGCGACTCGCGGCGGCCCATGAAGATGAGGCCAGGCACGCCGGCGGTGATGTCGGTGAGGCCCAGTCCCTGCTCACGGCGCGGGCGGCTCGCGTAGTTCTGATTGCGGTGCAGCCAAGCGCGCCAGTCCTGAATCTGTCGGATCGCGTGCGTCAGCTCAGCACGGGGGTCGCCAGCCCTTGTGAATAGAGGAACGGTCGGGTTCTCAAGCTCCACCAGCTGCCAGTCGTAGCCGAACGAGTGGTGTTCCCCGATGACGAAGTCGGGGATGAACTCCGCCCCCAATCGTTTCTGCGGCAGGACGAACCTCCCGCTAGCTCGCAGGTGCAGAGCCAGAAGGCCCGGGTGCGCCTCTAGGTACGCCTGGATGGGTGCTTCGTCTGCTGCCGCATCTACACACCTCTCGAACCCGCGCGTCTCCTCGGCGCTCACCTTCTGGTAATCCAGGTGAAACTCGTAGATCGGATGTTCCCGAATGAAGTCTTCCCAGCTGGCCTTCTTGAACGTGAACTCTCTCATATGGCCTAGAAGCCCCTCGGCCTCCCGAAACCGTACTGTGTCTCAACACTGGCGCTAGCGTTGCACGCCTTGCACGTCGCAGACGTCACCTCGGGCTCGCGCTTGTCACCACCCGACGCCGCGACGTGAAACGACTCGAAAGAGCCGAAGCTACCCCACGATGAGCCGCCCCATCCCGATCCCTTGTCCAGCGCCGAGGATGTCTCCGAAACCCCACAACCGGGGCAAGTCAGCTTGACCCAGAGCTTGTCGATCGTACCCATCTCACCTCCCTACGGTGCCTTCCGAGTGCTCACCTTCCGAGTGGCCTTCTTCTTCGCGGGCTTCTTCTTGGTCGCGGTCTTCTTCCGCCTAGATCGAAGCCGCTCCAGGCTCTTCTCCGCCTTCTTCACGAGCAGGGGTGCTCCGTACACATACTCGAGGAGTGCCCGGCACAGGTCGTCCATGAGGGGCAGCTCTGCGCTCGTTAGCTCGCCACGGTCGGCGTGTGCACCAACATTCCGGAGCTGACGCAGCCGCCTTGCGACGCTGACCAGGCGATCCGGGATTTCGCCGCGCTTGGCCAGGTCCCTCAAGCGATAGTCGAGTGACTTCCCCTTCGCGCCGCGATCGGCGCAGATGCGCTCGACAACGCGACCGAGTAGCACGCCGTATGCGTTCGGGTCCGCAGACCGAGCCCGGATCGCCGCCTTGTACGCCGCGTCGATCGACCTGGGAAGGCCGGCGATGCCGGTCCGAGGCTGGGGATAGAGCACTGTGCGCTCTATCTCCTCCGGGAACGCATCATGGTAGTGGTACGTCCAGAGCGTCACGCCGAAGCAGGCGGGGCACTTCAGCGTCTCGTACACCGGGCCGGCAGAGTGTGAGAGGTACTCTTCGTCTCCGTACTCACGGACCTGGGAATGAGTTGCGGCCACCTCCATGTGCACCTCATTTCCACAGTGTCCGCAGTCGATCTTGTGCGTGAAGCGCTGATGCTCTCGGGCAGACATTCTCCGGGTACCTAGCGAGCGTCGGGCGTGCTGTCGCCCTTTCGAGGAATTCGCAAGTGGTACACGGGTGCGGCTGGGGCAAGAGGTGCCACGCCCATCACCTCCTCGAACGTGTCAGGGCTCCAGTGCAGCTGTTTGGCTAGCTCCCACGGCGGAACGCCCTTGTCCATTAAGTGGTCCATCGCAAGCCGGATGACCTCCGGTTCCTCGCGGTCGCGCGGCTCCTCGGGCTCGCCGCGCCGCCACCCCTGTTTGCTGATGAAGACGTTGGCCCGCCTATATTCGCGAGCGTCGATGAGGTGCAGGTCGAAAGCGCGCCGGACGATGGCCGACACCGCGACCCGCCATCGGCGCTTCATCGCGAACACATCAGGCCAGCTGATTCGGCTCGTCCGCGGAAACTCGCGCATGAAGCCGGCGCGGGGCAACAAGAAGGCGCTGCCGAACCTGTTGGCCTCCACCTCCAGCTGCGGGTCGTCCGTATCGTCCAGCCCGGCGTGCATGACCAGGTGCCCCAGCTCGTGGGCGAAGTCCATCCGGGCGCGGGTCGTGCTCTTCTTGAAGGTGCTGCGCACGACGACGGGCCGCCTACCTGGCCATGAAAACGCGTCGATCTTGTCGGTGCTCCCGGCCAGCTCGGCGACCACAGCGCCCGCGTGTTCGACCACGCGCACCATGCTCTGGATGGGCGCATCATGCCGGAGCCCCCATTCGCTGCGGCACTGCTCGGCGGCCCGCTCGATGCCCTCGGGGCTGTCCACGGCGATCTCGGGGATACGCAGGCGGGGCAAGGCAACCTGCTTCTCCAGGAGCGCCACACCCTCTGCGAGCAGCATCAGGTGCGCGACGGCCTGGCTGCGAACGCCGACGGGCGTGGTGACGCGCTTGCGGAAGTTGCAGTCCTCCTCTCGCACGTCGATCGCCGGCGGCGTCCCGAAGAACGGCACCGGGAATGCCACCTCCTCGGCCATGGCCTCCACCAGGTCGAAGCGGGGCTGCGCGTCGCCGCGTTCGATCTTGTAGATGTACTGCCGCGTCACCTCCACGGCGTCGGCCAGGTGAGACTGCTTCATCCCGCGGAACAGCCGAGCGACGCGCAGGCGCGCGCCGATGAACTCGTGAAGCCTACGAGGCATCGCCACTCTGGCCCGAGTCGTCGGAGTCCTCGCCCTCCTCGGCCTCGCCGTCCGCCTCATCGGAGTCCTGCACTGCGTCGCCGACAGGGGGCGGCCCCAGGTCCACTGCCTCGGCCGCGGGCGCCACACTACCGGCCGCGGATGCCGGAACGTCGATCGAGATGGAGATGGCGCCGAACACGTTGCCGTCGGCGTCGCACTTCACGAGGAACACCGCGTCCACGTCGCCGTCCTCGTCGGTTTCGATCGCGAGCCGGAACAGGTTGCCCTGCCCGACACCCCAGGCGTCGCCCTCCGCGAGCAGGAGCTGATGCGCGCGCAGCTCCGGGTAGTGCACGCGCAGCGTGCGCGTGTGGGGGGCGTCCGCGGCTCCCGTGTAGAAGCGCAGCGGCACGCAGCCCACGCGAAACTGGAAGGCCGGCGCCAGCTCCAGGATTTCGAGCCAGGGCATCTCCTTGGCCATCTCGCTGATCGTGCGCACCGTGCGTTCGTAGCAGCGGCACCCGAGGCCCCACGCGGTGTCGCCGAGGGCGGGGTTGTGGTCCACGAGCGCCTTTCGCCGCACGTCGGCGACGGCGCGCGCGAGCGCCTCGATGCGCTCCACCTGAAGGTCCGGATGGAAGTCAGCTGTATCGATCGGCATGGTGTTTCCCCTCATCATCCTGATGGTCGCGTCGAGGCAGTGACGCGATGGTCCCCGAGGGTAGGCGATTTCACCCTGAACGCAACCAAACACCTGGAACGCAACTGGTCGGGCCGACTGCAACCAGGCCCGCCGGTGGCCTATTGGGACGAGCACACGGTGCACGACGTGAGTTGGACCACCCTGGAGGCTTGGGTGGGGTGGCTCCGCGAGCGCGGCCAGTCGGGCAAGTCCATCAGAAACATCCTCGCCGCCTTCCGGAGTTTCTGGAGCTGGCTGCGACGCCGAGACGCCCGCATCCCGCAGCTGGAGTTCCCTCGTGTGAAGTCCGAGCGGCGCACGCGCCGCGCCATGCGACCCGCGGACCAGGCGGCGGCACTGCGTGCCGTCCCGGAAGCAGACCGCGGCATCTTCCTGGCGCTCGCACACACCATCCGACCTGGCGAAGCCCGCGCCGCTCGCGTGGGTCACTACGACTTCGGCACCGGCCGCCTGTGGATCGGCGAAGCGCTGAAGGGCAAGGGCGCCAACGCGAAGCGCGGCGAGACGAAGACGGGCGAGGTGGGTAAGTACGAGCTGTCCAGCAACCTGCGAGACTGGATCGAGCGACACGTGGCCGGCGAGCGGCGACTGGACCGAGATGCCCCGCTCTTCCCGAACCCGCGGACCGGGAAGCCCTACGGCGCGAATCGGCTGCGCGACCTGTGGGTGCGCGCCTGCCAGGACGCCAAGGTGGAGTACGTCCCGCTCTACGAAGCCCTGAAGCACAGCACCATCACGGCGCTGCTGGAGGACGGCCTGGCGCTGGAGGACGTGCAAGCGCTTGCGCGCCACCGCGACGAACGAACCACGCGCATCTACGACCTGGGCGGCGACGCGCGACGCGCGCGTGCCCTGCGCCGGCGCGACGAACTCGCTTCCCGGCCCCAAACTGGCCCCACGAAATTCACCGCATCTAGAGGGCGTAAGCGCGCGAAACCACTCGGACGCATTGGTGGGCCGTCAGGGACTCGAACCCTGGACCCTCGGGTTAAAAGCCCGGTGCTCTACCAACTGAGCTAACGGCCCGAGGCCTTCGTAACACCGGTGGCTGGGGCTGTCGAGGAGAGCCTCGGCGGCGCTCAGTGGCCCTCGGACGGGATCGCGGACGAGATCGGCGGGATGGCGGGGCCCAGCAGCGCCTCGAAGTCGGGGGTGACGTACCAGTTCTGGGTGGGCACCTCGCGGCGCCAGCGCTGCACGGCCTCGACCTCGCGCTCGTAGGGCGAAGAGAGCCAGTAGCCGCGGAAGGTCACACGGGCGGTGGCGTTGGCCTTCAGGGGATCGAGATCGATGGAGGTGGTGCGCGAGTCGCTGAAGCGGACCTCGCGCAGGCGCCCGATGGCCTCCTCGAACTGGGGGCGCAGGTCCGGCTCCACGTGCTCCTTGGCGTCGTCCCACAGGCCGAAGCGCACGTCGTTCGTGTAGTCGGCCTGGGCCTCCTCGAAGCTGCCGCGCTTGTCGAGCGGATAGGTGGCCGCACCGACGACGGGCAGCAGCACGCTGCAGCCGGTCGACACGATCCCTGCGAGCAACGCCGCGAGCACCTGGAAACGCATGGTCGAGAGCCCCTCTGCCGCGTGCAGTCGGACGGGCCAACCCCGCCCGGCGCCGCGGTTTTCCCGCTGTTTCGGCGCCGGGGGCCGGGAGCTTGAGCCGCGCGTTCAGATCTCGTGGAGGTCGAGGCGCAGCAGCGCCGCCACGGCCACCGCGGAGGGCGCGGGGATCTCGATCGAGTGCGCGACCGGATCCGGGAAGCGGGCGTCGCGCAGGCGGCCCAGCATGTCCTCGTAGCGGACGCTCAGCGCCGGCGCGACCGGCTCGCCCGCCTCGGCGAAGAGCTGCCCGCGGATCTTCCGCACGGGCGAGCCCTCGTCCTGGCTCTCCTCCGCTTCGGCGGGTCCGCCCATCCGGGAAGGCGTGGCGCAGCCCCCGGCCACGAGCACGCAGAGCAGGATCATCAGGATCGGAAGACGCATCGTCAGGCCCCTCACGCGGGCGCAGGCGCTGGGGGCAACCCCCCGGTTTCCTGCGCGTTTCCACCCCCATCGGAAGACCCGCAGGAGGACTTGAGCGCGCGTGTTGACTTTCGATTTACTTTCGCCTACGATCCGCTCCGTTCATGGCCCCTCTGTGGACAGCACTTCGGGAGTCGGAGCCGGTCACTCGGCCTCAAAACCGAGATCAGGCGCTTGCCGCGGACGCTGGATGGCGTTCGCGGCTCGGGCCGGCCCCCCTCCCGAGGTGAAGTCCCCAGCCCATCCAACCCCATCACCAACCCCAGCAGGGCGGGGCCGGAGCACCGGAGCGACGACTGAGCCAACGAATCTGCGGGCGGACGATCGCGGCCCCACCCCCGATCGCTCGCCCGCAGACCGTGGTCCGTGATTCCGTGGTCCGTGGTGGTCGGGTGCTCAGGGCGAGCAGCGCGCCGCCGACTCCCGGCCGAGCCGCTCCCCCACCTCGGCGCCCGCCCGGGCCAGCGCGCGCCGCACCTCGATGGCCAGACGCCGGTGGAAGCGGCGCGACGGCTGCGCCTCCAGCACCGCCAGCGCCGCCTGGAGATCCGCGCCCGACAGGCCTCGCGCGTGGAACAGCAGCTCCACCAGCACGCGCTCGCGGAAGGGATCGGCCAGCGCCTCGAGCTCCGCGCCCGCCTCGGGCGGCAGCGGCGACTCCCAGGCGGCGTCGCTGCACGAGAGCGCACGCGCGCCGCGAGCGACGGCCAGCGCCACCGCGCTCGACGTCCGCCAGGCGTTGCGCCCGAAGCCGGTGGTCTCGTCGGCGCGCCGCACCCGAACGATCCGCGGCGGCGGCAGGTCGCCGCCTCCGAGGTCCGACGCGAAGCGCACGAACTCGCGCAGGGCCTCGGGCGGGAGGCCCTCCAGCGGACCCAACAGCGTTCCGGCGCGCGCGGCGTCGAGCGCCCCGGCCAGGCCCGGTCCGCCGGCGCCGGCCAGCGCTTCGCCATCCATGGCGGCGACCAGGCGCTCCGGCGCGAACGCCCGGGCCACCGCGCGCTCGAGCAGCGCGAACGCCTCGGCGTCGAGGCGGGCCGCGGCGCGGTCGCGGGCGCCGGCCGCCACCTCGGGCCAGGCCTCCACGTGGCGGCGGACGCGCGCCGCCGCGAACAGGTCCGCCTGCGGATCCCCGGCCCCCGACGCCGACGGTGCCCACGGCACGCCGAGCACCAGCGCCAGGCCGAGAAGAAGCGTCCATCGCATGCCGAGCGACAGTCTAGTCGCGGCGAGACCCCCTGGAGTAGGCTCGCGGCATGTCGCACGTCGCGTCCGGCCGCGCGGCCGGCTGGACGCTCTTCGCCGCGCTGCTGCTCGCCTACGGCTGGTTCCACCAGGGCGGCGGCTGGAACCAGAACGTGCGCTTCGCCCAGGTACGCGCCCTGGCCCACGACCGGACCTTCGCCGTCGACGACCAGCTCCTCTACACGCTGGCCACCGACGCAACCGGCCGCACCGCCCACCGCCGCCTGCGCCTCTCCGACCCGGCGACGCGCAGCACCCGCCTGCCCCGCGCCGTCTCCCTCGACCTCTCGGAGCACGCCGGCCACTTCTACCCGAACAAGCCGCCCGGCCTGTCGCTGCTGGCCCTGCCCGGCTACCTGCTGCAACGCCCGTTCACGGGCGGCGACGACGGCGACACCGACGGGTGGTCGCTGACTCTGGCGCTCTACTGGACCGGCCTGCTGTCGGTGGGTCTGCTGTCGGCGCTCGGCGGGGTCGCCTTCTTCGACGTGGCCGGGCGCTGGTTCCCGGGCGCGTCGATGCGGGCGCGCGGGCTGGCCAGCCTGGCCTACGCGCTGGGCACGCCGGTCTTCGCCTACGCCACCTTCCTGATCGACCACGCGGTGGTGGCGAGCCTGTCGCTGTTCGCCCTGCGCAGCCTGCTGGTGGCGCGCGACGCGCCCCGCGCCGGCCCCCTGTTCGCAGCCGGCAGCTTCGCCGGCCTGGCGGTGGTGGTGAACCACAGCGCCGCGCTCACCGCGCTGGGCCTGGGCGCCTACGCCCTGGCCCTGCCCGACCTGCGCCGGCGGGTCGGGGCGTACGTGCTGGGCGGCGTCGCGCCGGCGCTCTTCCTGGCCGTCTACCAGCAGCTCTGCTTCGGCAGCCCCTTCGCCCTGCCCCAACACCACCAGCTGGGCCTCTTCCAGAGCGCGGCGCCGGTGCTGGGCGTGTTCGGTGCACCGCGGCCCGAGCTGCTGCCGCGCCTGCTCTTCATCCCCTACCGCGGGCTCTTCTTCTGGTCGCCGGTGCTGGCGGTCGGGGCGTTGGCGGCGCTCTCGCTGCTGCGCGACGCCACGCACCGGCGGGAAGCCCTGCTCTGCCTGGGACTCTTCCTCGCCTTCCTGCTCATGAACGCCAGCTTCAACGCCTGGCACGGCGGTGGGACCTTCGGACCGCGCTACCTGGTGCCCGCCATTCCCTTCCTCGCGCTGCCGCTGGTGCGCGCCTTCGAGCGGACCCCGCGCACCGCCGGCGCGCTGGCCGCGCTCTCGGTGGCGAGCGCCCTGCTGGTCACCGCCGTGAGCCCCCAGCTCGACGCCGCCATCCACCGGCCGCTCACCGGCTTCTACCTGCCGCTGTGGCGCGGCGAGGCGGTCGAGAGCGGCGGCTTCCCCCAACACGGACCGGTGTCGGCCCATCCCACCGGCTTCGTGGGCGACGGCATCCAGGCCCGTGCCGGGGTGGGGACGCCCCAGCACTGGAGCTCCTTCAACCTGGGCGAGGCGCTCTTCCCCGAGAGCCGCTGGAGCCTGGCGCCCCTAGGCCTGCTGCTGGCCGGCGTCGGCTGGCTCGGGCTGCGACGACGCCCAGCCGGGTAGCGCGCCGCGTCCCACGCGCAGCGCCTCGGGCACCAGCCAGGACAGGAAGACCGCGAGCATCCCCCAGGAGAGCAGCCCGTAGCGGACCAGCTTGTCGGGCACCGCCTCGTGCACGAGGTACATCGCCGCGTTCACCAGCAGCAGCACCAGCACACCGGGCCAGCGCACCGCCAGCGGCGCCAGCGCCAGCAGCGACCAGTAGTAGCCGGCCGACAGGGTCACGGCGAAGAGCGCCGCCATCGACGCCACCAGCGCGACGTCGGGCGGCGCGCGCCAGACGGCGACGACGACCAGCAGCAGGAAGACGGCCTGGAGCCCGCGCAGGAAGAGCGCCCGGTCCTGCTTGCGCGCCGCCACCTGCTCGCGCTGGAGCGGCCAGGCCGCGTCCCCCTCCTGCGCCTCGGCCGCACGCGCCAGCGTCTCGCCGCCGTAGAGCGCCAGCCACTCGAGGCCCACGCTGTTGCGCGCCACCGAGAGCTGGTAGAGCTGCATGCGCTGGGCGAACTCGCTCCAGGCGCCGACGCCGCGTCCGGCCAGGGATCCGGCGGCGAAGGCCAGCAGCAGGGCCAGCCCGAAGCCCAGCAGGAGCCGCGCCGGCCAGACCGGCCGCTCGCCGCGACGCCAGGCCGCCAGCGCCGCGACGGCCGGACCCAGCAGGAACACCACCGGGAACAGGCGCACCGCCGTGGCGTAGCCCAGGGCCAGCCCGGCGCCGAGGCCGCGCCCCTGGCGCAGCGCGCAGGCCGCGAGGATCAGCGCCGCCAGCCAGTCGAAGCGCAGGAAGGCGCCGCCGATCCACTTGAAGCGGCCGGCGTAGCCCAGGCCGAAGATCACCAGGCACAGGCAGCCGGTGCGGAAGCCGTAGGTGCGGAAGAGCACCACGAAGGCGGCGGCCAGCAGCAGTGCGTCGACGGCGCCGAGCCGGCGCAGCGTCTTCGCCGTGAAGCGCTCCCCTCCCTGCACCTGCTGCGCCACGAAGGTCCAGGCCGGTGTCGGGTTGTAGCCGTGGTCGCGGCGCATGGCCTGGAGGTCGGCGGGCCGGATCGCGCGGACGAAGTGGCGGTTGTCGTTCACGAAGGCGCGCCAGCTCGGCGGCGCGAAGCGCCCGCGCACCTCGGCGGCGTGGTCCTCGAGCTTCTCGTAGAGGCGCACCCGGTTGGTGCGCAGGTCGCGGACCTTGCGCTGCGCCGGACGCTCCGGCGCGATGCGCCGCTCGGCGGCGATCGACGCCAGGTAGAGCCCGTCGTAGCCCAGCTCCGGGAAGTAGCGCGCGCCGAGCTGGTAGTGGAACTGCTCCCAGTAGTGGGCGAACACCGGGAAGTGGAAGCGGCCGAAGTTGGTGTGGGCCCACACGCCGGCCACGGCGCACAGCGCGAGCACGGCGGCGGCGAGCCGCGGGCGCCGGCGCAGCGGCCCCAGGCGGACCGCCACGAGCAGCAGGATCACCGCGCCGGCCAGCCACGCCTTCAGCGCCACCTCGCCGGGCTCGCCGCCGGGCGGCCAGGCCGCCGCGAAGCCGACGCCGCACGCCGCGGCCAGCACGAGCAGCGCGACCGAGACGCTTTGTTCGAGCCGTTCGTTCAAGGAGGCGTGCGGGCTCCGCTCAGGGGAGCCCGCATCATACCCCCCTAGAGCGGGCGGAACGGATCGTTGGTGGTGATCGTCTCGTCGCGGCCCGGGCCGATGGAGATGATCTCCACCGGCACACCGACCAGCGCCTCCACCCGCTTCACGTAGTCCTGGGCCTCGCGCGGCAGGTCCTCGAAGGCGCGGCACGACGTCAGGTCGCCGGTCCAGCCCGGGTGGCTCTCGTAGACGGGCACCGCCCGCTCGATCTCGCCCAGCGTCATCGGGAACTCGTCGATGCGCTTGCCGTCCACCTCGTAGGCGGTGGCGATCTTCACCTCGGCGAGCCCGGACAGCACGTCGAGCTTGTTCACCGCCAGCGCGGTGTAGCCGTTCACGGTGGCGGCCTCGCGCAGCATCACCGCGTCGAGCCAGCCGCAGCGCCGCGGACGTCCGGTGGTGGCGCCGAACTCGCCGCCCAGCCGCCGCAGCTCCTCGCCGCGCTCGCCGGTCTCCTCGGTCGGGAAGGGTCCGCCGCCCACGCGCGTGGTGTAGGCCTTGGTGATGCCCAGCACCCGGTCGATGCGGGTGGGACCGATCCCGGCGCCCGCGCACACCGCCCCGGCCACGCAGTTCGACGACGTGACGTAGGGATAGGTGCCGTGGTCGATGTCGAGGAAGTTCCCCTGGGCGCCCTCGAACAGCACGTTCTTCCCGTCGCGGAGCGCCCGCTCGAGGGTGCGCTCGGTGTGGTCGACGTAGGGCTCGAGGCGCCGGCCCCACTCCACCGCCTTCTCGGCGATGGCGTCGGCGTCCACCGGATCCCACTTGTAGTACTGGGTGAGCTCGAAGTTCTTCTGCTCGGCCAGCCGGTGGCAGGCCTCGCGCAGGCTCTGCGGATCCAGCAGGTCGGCCACGCGGATGCCGCGCCGCGTGACCTTGTCCTCGTAGGCCGGACCGATGCCGCGCCCGGTGGTGCCGATGGCGCGGCCCTTGGCGTTCTCCTCGCGCGCCTTGTCGAGCGCCAGGTGCCAGGGGAGGATGACGTGGGCGCGGCCGGAGACGCGCACCCGCGACGGATCGCGCAGCAGGCCCCGCTCGGCCAGGGCGTCCAGCTCGCCCAGCAGGATGTCCGGGTCGACCACCACGCCGGGACCGATCAGGTTGATGGTGTCCGGGTCGAGAATGCCGGCCGGCACCACGTGCAGCACCGTCTGCTCGCCGTCCACCACCAGGGTGTGGCCCGCGTTGTTGCCGCCGTGGAAGCGCACCACCAGCTGGGCCTTCGGCGCCAGCCAGTCGACCAGCTTGCCCTTGCCCTCGTCGCCCCACTGGGCCCCGACCGCGATGAGCGTCGTCATTCGCCCAGCTCCAGCAGCGTGGCGGACGTCACCTGGGGCAGCGCGCGCACGGCCTCGATCACCTTGCCCGCCGGCGACGGGTTCACGTTCACCAGCATGGCGGCCTCGCCGTCCTTCAGCGCCAGCTGCATGCGCGAGATGTTGATGCCGGCCTCGCCGAGCAGCGTGCCCACGGCACCCACCACGCCGGGCTGGTCGTTGTTGAAGATCAGCAGCGTGGGACCCTGCGGGATCGCCTCGAGCATGAAGTCGTCGACGCGCACGATGCGCGGCTGGCCGCCCTCGAAGATGGCGCCCTCGATCAGGCGGTCGTCGCAGCCCACCACCCGCGTGGTGATGGCGCTGGCGAAGTCGCCGGCGCGGCTGCTCTTGCTCTCGATCACCTTGATGCCCTTCTGCTGGGCGATGACCGGGGCGTTCACCATGTTGACGTGGTCGCTGAGCGAGCCCAGCAGGCCCTTCAGCGTCGCCACCGTGATGGGCGCCACGTCGAGCCCGGCGGCCTCGCCCGAGTACTCGATCTCGATCTGCTCGATCGAGCCCTTGCACATCTGGCCCTGGAACTGGCCCAGCTTCTCGCCGAGCGACAGGTAGGGGCGGATGCGCGCGGCCACGTCCTTCGAGATCGACGGCACGTTCACCGCGTTGTTGATCACGCCCGAGAGCAGGAAGTCGCGCACCTGCTCGGCCACGGCGATGGCCACGTTCACCTGGGCCTGCTCGGTGCTGGCACCCAGGTGCGGCGTGCAGATCACCCGCTCGTGGGCCAGCAGCGGGTGGTCCGCCGGCGGCGGCTCCTCTTCGAAGACGTCCAGGCCGGCGCCGCCCACCTGGCCCGAGTCGAGCGCCTCGAGCAGCGCCTCCTCGTCGACGATCCCGCCGCGCGCGGCGTTCACCACCAGCACGCCGGGCTTGCACTTCGCGAAGGCCTCGCGTCCCAGCAGGCCCGCCGTGTCCTTGGTGCGCGGCACGTGCACGGTCAGCACGTCGGCGCGCGCCAGCAGCTCTTCGAAGTCCACCGGCTCGACGTCGGCCCTGGAGGCCGCGTCCTCGGGCAGGAAGGGGTCGTAGGCCACCACCTTCATGCCCAGGCCCTTGGCCTTCTGCGCCACGATGCGGCCGATGTTGCCCAGGCCGATCACGCCGAGGGTGCGGTTGTAGAGCTCCATGCCGACGAAGCGCTTCTTGTCCCACTGGCCCGACTTCATGGAGGCGGTGGCCTGGGGAATGTGGCGCGCCAGCGAGATGACGAGCGCGATGGCGTGCTCGGCGGTGGTGACCGTGTTGCCGCCCGGGGTGTTCATCACCACGATGCCGCGGGCGGTGGCCGCCGGGACGTCCACGTTGTCGACGCCGATGCCGGCCCGCCCGATCACCGACAGGTTCTCGGCGGCCGCGATCACGTCGGCCGTCACCTTGGTGCCGCTGCGGATCACCAGGGCGTCGGCGGTCTTCACCTTCTGCAGCAGCTCGTCCGGGTCGAGACCCGGCGCGTTCACGACGTCGATGCCGTCGGCGCGCTCCAGGATCCGAAGTCCTTCGGGCGCGAGCGAATCCGTGACGAGGACGGTGGCCATCGTCGTGTCTCCCCTGTGCGGCGCTCAGTCGCGCAGCAGCTCAGTCGCGGTCCGCGTGGCCTCGCCCACCTTGTGGACGTAGCCGACGGCCGCCAGCGCCATCTCGACGGCGGCGATGCACGCGATCGTATCGAAGCGGTCGAAGTAGCCCAGGTGGGCGATGCGGAAGATCCTGCCCTTCAGCCTGCCCTGGCCGTCGGCGACCGTGTAGCCGTACTGCTCGCGCAGCGCCTTGCGCAGCGCGGGCCCGTCGATGCCCTCGGGGACCTTCACCGCGGTGCAGGCCGGGCTCGGCGAATCGGGCGCCAGCAGCTCCAGACCGATCGCCCGCATCGACTCCCGGGTGGCGTGGGCCAGCTTCTCGGTGCGGGCGAAGGTCGCCTCGAGCCCCTCCTGCTCCAGGATGATGTCGAGGGCCTCGGCCAGGCCGAACAGCAGGTTCACCGCCGGCGTCCAGCTGGTCTGGTCGCTGTCGAGGGCCGCGAGCTCCTTGTCGAGGCTGAAGTAGTAGTGGGAGCAGCTGGCGGTCTCCAGGAAGCCGCGGGCGCGCTCCGAGAGCGCCAGGAAGGCCAGGCCCGGCGGCATCATGAACGCCTTCTGGCTGCCGGACAGCACCACGTCCAGGTCCCAGGCGTCCATGGGCAGGTCGTAGACGCCGACGGCGGTGATCGCGTCGACCACGATGATGCGATCGTCGCGCCGGTGCACGATCTCGGCGATCTCCTTCACCGGGTGGCGCACGGCGGTGCTCGTCTCGGAGGCCTGGAGGTAGACGGCCCGCAGGCTCGGGTCGGCGTCGAGGGCGCGCTCGACCTCGGCCGGATCCACCGCCTGGCCCCACTCGACGTCGATGCAGGTGGTCTCGACGCCGTAGCCCGCGCAGATCTCGGCCCAGCGCTCGCCGAACTTGCCGCCGCGCACCACCAGCACCCGGTCGCCCGGGGAGAGCAGGTTCGAGACGGCGGCGTCCATGGCGCCCGTGCCCGACGCGGCGAACAGCAGCACCGGCTGCTCGGTCTGGAAGATGCGCTGGAGGCCGGTCTTGCACTTCTGGAAGACCGGAATGAAGTCGGCCGCGCGGTGGTTGATGATCGGCTTCGCCATGGCGAGCCGGACGGCGTCGGGAACCGGCACCGGGCCGGGCGTGAAGAGGCGTCGCTTGAACATGAGGGGTCCTCGCGAGCAGCGGTTCCGCTCGCTAAATGCCTGTGCTGGAAAGGGAAAGGCGCGCCGGGGCAGGAGTGTGCCGGAGCCCCGTTGGGGTGTCAACGACCGCGCTAGGCTGGTTGGCCGATGGCGGCCCATCCCTCGCTTCCCGACCCGCTTCCGATCGCCCCCCGCGGGCCGCTCGACGCGCGCGTGCGCGTGCCCGGCTCGAAGAGCCTGACCAACCGGGCGCTGCTGGTGGCGGCCCTGGCCTCCGGACCCTCGAAGCTGCGCGGCGGCCTGGCCAGCGACGACACCGAGGCCATGCGCGACGCGCTGACGGCGCTGGGCTGCGCGGTCGACACCGGCGGCGAGGTCTGGAACGTGGTGGGCAGCGGCGGCAGTCTCCAGGCGCCGGCCGCCCCGCTGGACACGCGCAACTCGGGCACCACGGCCCGCTTCGTGACCGCCGCCGCCGCGCTGGCCAACGGTCCGGTGGTGATCGACGGCAACGCGCGCATGCGCGAGCGGCCCATCTCGGACCTGACCGAGGCGCTGGCCGGTCTGGGCGTGCGCTGCGAGATCCTGGGACGCAACGGCTGTCCGCCGGTCCGCGTGGAAGGCGGCGGACTGCCCGGCGGCGAGACCACCATCGACGCGCGCCGCAGCTCCAGCCAGTACGTGTCGGCCATCCTGCTGGCGGCCCCCTACGCCGAGAAGGACGTCCGGCTGAACCTGGCCGGCGGCGAGGTGATCTCGCGCCCCTACGTGGACCTCACCCTGCGGATCATGCAGGACTTCGGCGCCGAGGCCGGCTGGGCGTCGCGCGGCACCCTCCAGGTGACGGCCGGCCGCCCCTACCAGGGCCGCGACCATGCCATCGAGGCCGACGCCTCGGCTGCCGTGTATCCCTTCTGCGCGGCGGCCATCGCCGGGGGCACGGTGCGCGTCGAGGGCATCGTCCGCGACTCGCTCCAGTCCGACTTCCGCATCCTCGACTGCCTGGAGGCCATGGGCTGTGGCGTGCGACGCGGCCCCGACTGGGCCGAGGTGACCGGCGCCGGGACGCTGCGGCCGATCGACGCCGACCTGAACGACCTGCCCGACGCGGCGCTGGCGCTGGCGGTGGTGACGCTCTTCGCCGACGGCCCCTCCACCATCCGCAACGTGCCGAACCTGCGCATCAAGGAGACCGACCGGCTGGCGGCCCTGGAGACCGAGCTGTGCCGGCTGGGGGCCACGGCCCGGGCCGGCGAGGACGACCTGCGCATCGAGCCCGGGAAGCTGCACGGCGCCGACGTCCACACCTACGACGACCACCGCATCGCCATGTCCTTCGCCCTGGCGGGGCTGCGCGTGCCCGGCGTGCGCATCCAGGATCCGGGCTGCGTGGCGAAGACCTGGCCGGAGTACTTCTCCTTCCTGGAGCATCTATAGGGCATGGCCGCCGCAGCCCCGACGGAACGCAATGCCGTGGAGGCGCGCGCGCTGACGCGCCGCTTCGGCGACCACCTGGCCGTGGACGGCCTCGACCTGACCATCGCCGAAGCCACCACCTTCGGCCTGCTGGGGGCGAACGGCGCGGGCAAGACCACGCTGATCCGCATGGTCACCGGCTTCCTGCTGCCCACGTCGGGCGAGGTGCGGGTGCAGGGCCTGTCGCCGGTGACCCAGGCGGCCGAGCTGCACCGCCAGCTCGGCTTCGTGATGGAGACCTCGCGCCTGTACCCGGAGCTGCGCGTCCAGGGCTTCCTGCGCTTCGCCGGCGGGGCGCGCGGGCTGCGCGGCGCCGCGCTGCGCCGGGCGGTGGAGCGGGTGATCGAGCGCTTCGAGCTGGGTCCGATGGCGCGGCGGCTGGTCGGCAACCTGTCGAAGGGCTACCAGCAGCGGGTCTCGCTGGCCCAGGCCTTCCTGCACGATCCGCCGCTGGTGATCGTCGACGAGCCCACCGGCGGCCTCGACCCGGTGCAGCGCGCCCTGGTGCAGGACGTGCTCGAGGGGCTGGCGGGCGAGCGCACGGTGATCCTCTGTACCCACGACCTGGAGGAGGCGCGCCGGCTCACCTCGCGGGTCGCCATCCTGAGCCGCGGCCGCCTGCTGCGCACCGGACCCACCGAGGAGGTGCTGGGCGACCGCGACACGCTGTCGCTGTTCCGCGGGGGCGAGGCGTGACGGCACTGCTGGCCCTCGTCCGCAAGGAGTTCGCCAGCCTGTTCGGCGCGCCGACGGCCTACGTCACGCTGACCATGGTCGCGTTCGTGACGGCGCTGATCTTCTTCGACCACCTGCGCCTCTACAACCAGATCCTCTTCGTCTACGCCTCGAGCACCATGGGCGGCATCGAGACCGACACCATCCCGGACTACATCAACCTCTGGGACGCGGTCTTCTTCCCGGTGATGGAGACCCTGGGGCTCACCCTGGTGGGGGCGGTGCCGCTGCTCACGATGCGCGTGTTCGCCGAGGAGCGCGCCCGCGGCACCGACGAGCTGCTGGTCTCCACCCACCTCACGCCCGGCCGGATCGTGCTGGCGAAGTTCGCGGTCACCTTCGCCTTCGTGGCGCTGATGATGACCGCCAGCTTCATCTACCCCGCGGTGGCCATCGAGCGCGGCGGCCTGGGCGCGCAGCACCTGGCGGCGGTGTTCCTGGGCCTCTTGCTGCACGGTGTGGGGCTGGCCTCGATCGGCCTGGCCTGCTCCGCCTTCACCTCGAGCCAGCTGGTGGCCGCCGTCTCGGGCTGGGCCGTCGCCTTCGTGCTGTGGGACTTCGGCTGGGCCGCGCCCTTCGTCAGCGAGGAGGTGGCCGCCTTCCTGGACGCCATCTCGCTTCACCCGCGCTACGGCAGCTTCTCCGAGGGCATCGTGGCCCTCGAGAACATCGTCTACTTCGCGGGCGTGGCGCTGGTGGGCATGGCGATCGCGCGCTTCTCCTTCGACCTGCGGCGGGTGGGCTCCTAGTGCGCGAGCTCGCCCTGGCCGGCGTGGTCGCGATCCTCTTCGGGCTCGGGACCTTCTACGCCACCGACCACTTCGGCGCCTTCAGCTGGGTGAACCTGGTGGGCGGCGGCCTGGCGCTGCTTCTCGCCGTGGCGCTCGGTGCGCGGCGCCTGCGCTTCACCGGCGGCCGGCACGCCTGGCCGGTGCTGGGCCGCGGGCTGGGTCTCGTCCTGGCGGCGCTGGCGTTGGCGGTCGGCATGGAGCGCGTGGCCCACAGGGCCCAGGTCCGCTTCGACTGGACCTTCGAGCGGCGCTACGACCTGGCGCCCGCGCTGGTCGAACGCATCCAGGCCCTGCCGGGCCTGCGCATCGACCTGGTCTACGACGCGCTCGATCCGCGCATCCGCCGCACGCGCCTGCTGCTGGAGGAGCTGGCGCGCCACGGCGACGTGGAGGTCGCGAGCCACGACTTCGAGCAGCTGCCCAAGGACGTGGACGAGTACGCGATCGGCTCGTCGAACAGCCTGCTGATCCGCTACCGGGGCCGCGACGAGATCGTGGAGCGCCCGACCCAGGGCGCCATCTACGAGGCGCTGTACCGGCTGGCCTCGGTGGACAGCGGCGTCGTCGCCATGCTGCGCGGCGAGGGCGAGGGCGACCCGGAGCTGCGGACCGAGCAGGGCTACGGCGGACTGGCCTCGATGCTGGCCACCGAGGGCTACGAGGTGCGCAGCCTGGTGACCATGGCCATGCGCGACGTCCCCGAGGACGTGGACGTGATCGTCGCGCTGGCCCCCCGCCGCGACCTCCACGCGCCGGCCCTCGACGCGATCCGCCGCTTCCTGGCCCGCGGCGGCGGGCTCGTGGCCCTGCTCGAGCCCGGCGTGCACAGCGGCCTGGAGGACGTGCTGGCCGAGTGGGGTCTGCGCTCGCCGGACCGGGTGATCATCGATCCGGCCCACGGCGAGGGCCTGGGCGGCGAGGTCGAGGGGGCGTGCCCGCTGGCCTTCAACTACGAGACCCACCCGGTGACCCGCGGCCTCGACCGCAACCGCATGACCTTCTTCTGCGGCGCCCGCAGCTTCGAGCTGCGCAAGGTCGACGTGAACGACTCGCTGCGCGCGGTGGTGCAGACCAGCCCGCGCGCCTGGCTGAGCGACGACCTGGACGTGCTCGACCGGCGCGGCAAGGGCGTCGAGCACCAGGGGGAGCGCCAGGACTACCACCCCATCGCGGTGGCCGGCCGCTTCGAGCGCGGCGAGGTGGAGACACGCATCTTCGCCGTGGGCGACGCCGACTTCGCGTCGAACCGCTACCTGCGCGCCCTCTACAACCTCGACCTGCTGATGAACGGCATCCACTGGACCGCCGAGCGCGAGGCGCGCATCGCGCTGCGTCCGAAGATCCGCGACACGGTGCAGTTCCCGCTGCCGGTGCAGGACTCGCTGGGCATGCTCTACGGCGTGGGGCTGCTCGTGCCCGAGGCGCTGCTGATCGTGGGCGGCGTGGTCTGGCTGCGTCGCCGCGCGGCCTGAGCGCCCCCATCCACGGGCGGGTCGGGTATGCTGCGGCCCGTCCCATGCTGCCCCACCTGCTGCGCTGGATGCTGTTGCTCTCGTTCCTGGTCGCGCTCGGCGCCGGCGCCGAGCCGGTCCCCGTCCACTCCGCCGCGAACCGCTGCTTCGCCGTGGCCGTGGCGGACCCGGACACGCAGCGGCCGGCGCTGCTCGCGCGCAGCGCGGACGACACCGGCTACGCGTTCCGGCGCCGCATCGCCGACGCCACGCCGTTCTTCCTGAAGCCGGCCGCCCTGGGCACCTACCTGCTCTACGACGACGGCGGCGCCTACCTGGTCTCCGACGGCGCGACGCTCCAGCGCGAGACGCAGCTCCTGTCGGACGTCCTGACGGTGGACGACGACTTCCAGTCGCCCGCCGAGTGGGACCTGGAAGCGGTGGACGGACGCCGCGCCGGCCTGCGCCTGCGCCATCGCCGGTCGGGGCGCTACCTGGCGACCGGCGGGCTGGTGGAACGACGGCGCCACGCCGCCCACGTCCGCCTGATCCCGCGCCAGGGCTGCGCCGGGTTCCCGGAGGCGTCCCTCGACGCCCTGGGCCGCGTGCGTCGGGTCGAGTTCGAGGACGGCGCGGTCTTCGGCGTCGTCGACTCCCACTCGCACCTGCTCTCGAACTTCGGCTTCGGCGGCGGCGGACTCTTCCACGGCAGCCCCTTCCACCGCCTGGGCGTCGAGCACGCCCTGCCCGACTGCAGCGTCTACCACGGCGACGAGGGGCGGCGGGACGTCTTCGGCTACGGCTTCGACAACCCGGACGACAGCGCCGGGCTGCTGCTCGCCCTGGCCACCGGCCAGACGCCCACGGCGAACCACGCGACCGCGGGCTGGCCCGCGTTCACCGACTGGCCGAGCGCTCCCACCAGCTCGACCCACCAGGTCCAGTACTACAAGTGGCTCGAGCGGGCGTACCTGGGCGGGCTGCGCCTGGTGGTCCAGCACGCCACCACGAACCAGATCATCTGCGACGTGGTGAAGGGCGCCGGCATCCAGGCCACCCGCTACGCGTGCAACGACATGGTGGCCGTCGACCGCATCCTCGACGAGACGCGCGCCATGGAGGCCTACATCGACGCCCAGGAGGGCGGCCCGGGACGCGGCTGGTTCCGCATCGTGACGTCACCCGAGGAGGCGCGGCGCGTGATCCGCAGCGGGAAGCTGGCCGTCGTGCTCGGCATCGAGACGTCGAACCTGTTCGACTGCCTCCTGGTGCCCACCCAGGAGTTCCCGGCGTGCACCGAGCAGACCGTCCGCGAGAAGCTCGACGCGTACCATGCGCGCGGCGTCCGCGCGATCTTCCCGGTCCACAAGTACGACAACGCGTTCTCCGCGGGCGACGGACACAAGGGCATCATCGAGCTGGGGAACTTCATCCAGACGGGCCACTTCTCGAACCTGGTGTCGTACTGCGACCCGGGCGTGGCCGGCGGCTTCGACCGGGGCCCCGCCGCCTTCCCCGGGCTGATCGAGCCGCGCGCCGACTTCTTCGCTCCGCCGCCCAACGACCTGAGCGGGCTGGCGGACGATCCGCTGGGTACGCTGACGCCGTTCCTGCCGCGCCTGCTGGCGCCGCCGACCGGCGAGGAGGTGTGCCAGGCGACCGGCCTGACGCCGCTGGGCGAGTTCCTGATCGAGGAGATGATGCGCCGGGGCATGATCGTGGAGGTCGACCACCTGCCGCGGCTGGCCTACCGGCGCGCCTACGAGCTGCTGGCCGAGCACGACTACCCCGCCTCGGGCAGCCACCACCGCAACCACTTCGGAGAGCTCTACCGGCTGGGCGGCGTGTCGGCCACGAGCCTGGGGACCTGCCAGACCCCGGGCGTGCGCTCCACCATGGACGACGCGCTCCAGTCGCGCGTCGCCCAGATCGAGCAGGCCGGCGGCTACCCGGCCGAGGGCTTCGCCTTCGACCTGAACGGCTTCGCCGGGGCGCGTGGCCCGCGCTTCGGCCCGGACAGCGCGTGCCCGGCGCCCCAGCGGCGTCCGGTCCGCTACCCGTTCCCGTCCTACGCCGGCGACGTGCTGTTCACGCAGCCGCAGGTCGGCGAGCGCGTGCTCGACTTCAACACCGAGGGCCTGGTGCACATCGGGCTGTTGCCCGAGATGATCGAGGACGCCCGCCGCGACGGGGTGAGCGACGCCGAGCTGGCGCCGCTGTTCAAGTCGGCCGAGGGCCACCTGCGCATGTGGGAGAAGGCGGAGCGCCGCGGCCGCGCCCTGCGGACCTTCGGGCGCTAGGGAGTGTCTGCACAAGCAGACATTCCCTAGCCGCGCTTCTCCTTCGGCGGCTTGGTCGCCAGGGCGATGCCGGTGGCGCCGGCCTGCTGGGCCAGGTCGAGGATGTTCACCGCCTGACCGAGCTGCACCGCCTTGTCGCCGCGCAGGATCACGAGCTTCTCGCGGGCGTCGGAGAGCGCCGCCTCGAGCGCCCCGTACAGGTTCTCGGTGGAGGTGGGCGCGTCGTTGACGAGGATCTCGCCGTCCTCGTTCACCGTCACCGTCACGCCCTGGGGCGTGGTGTCGCTGACCTCGGCGCCGGGCAGGTCGATCTGCTTGCTCTGGTTGGCCACCACCGAGCTGGTGACCATGAAGATGATGAGCAGGACGAGGAAGACGTCCGTCAGCGGGGTGATGTTGATCTCCGCGACGACGCCGTCGTCCATGCCCTCTTCGTCATCGGGCCGGAACGAGCTGGCCATGGGCTTCCCCTTCGTCCGTCGAGGCTTCGACGAACAGCAGTGCCTGGACGAAGCGCTCGCACGACCGCGAGTAGACGGCCGCCAGCGCGCCCGCGCGCGTCTGCAGGTAGTTGAAGAACAGCAGCGCAACGATCGCGACCGCCAGGCCGACCGCCGTGGCGATCAGCGCCTCGGAGATGCCCGCCGCCACCACCTCGAAGCCGCCGACGCCTTCGATGGCCATGTCGCGGAAGGCGCGCAGGATGCCGACCACGGTGCCGAACAGGCCGACGTAGGGCGCCAGCGAGCCGATCGTGCCGACGATCCAGAGACCGCGTTTGAGATCCGCCGCCGCCTCCTGGCGCGACGTGGCCAGCACGCGCTCCAGGTCCTCGAGCGCCACGTTCTTCCAGCGCATCGCCTCCAGGTAGATCTGGGCGATGGGCTGCTTCGAGTCGCCGCACAGGCGCTTGGCCTTGTCGACGTCGCGCTGCACCAGCGCCTCGATGGTGTCGCGGGTCAGCGAGCGGGTGCCCTCGGCGATGCCGCGGTAGCGCCACAGGCGCTCGAAGAAGATTGCCAGGGCGATGATGGAGCCCACGCCGAGCGGAATGATGGTCAGCCGGCCCAGCCAGAGCAGCTCGAGTAGCGATCCTGTTTCCAACGGGTTCCCCTCTCACTGGACGCAGACGCCGCTTCGGCGCTCGTCGTCATTCCCCTTCCGGATCGGGAGCTTAGCGGATGGGTCTGCACCCACCACCGAGCCCGTTCCGGGTTTGACACCCCCAGACCCCTTTCTTAGGATCGGTCGGTCGGGGTGATTCGGTTCTGAATCCTTCGTCGTGTCGAGCCGTCCACCTTAATGGAGGGCGGGTTCGGCCGATGAGTCAACGGGGGCCCGGCGAACCGGCGGGCCCCTCGCAAGTGATCGCCGGACCGGCAGAAAGTGGGCTCCGGGCAGGCGGTCCGAGGGATCGGATCCTCTCCAGACACTCTGAGGCTGGGAGCGGCGCGCCCGTCATGAACGAGTTCTCCATTCGCAGACGCCCGAAGGGCAAGCGCCCCCGGCACGTGGTCCGGGCGGCGTTCGAGAAGCCGTCGGGTGGCGGGGCCGCGGCCCTGACGGCCGCCTACCCGGGCTTCTCCGAGCCCGATCCCGAGGGCAGCCGCCGCCGCTGGATCACCGGCGGCCTGGCCACCTTCCTGCACCTGGGCAGCCTGGGCATCCTGATCATCCTGGCCAGCCTGGCGCCGGTGATCGAGGAGGAGCTGATCCCGGTGACGCTGCTCAAGGACGAGCCGCCGCCCGAGGTGAAGCCGGCCGCCGCGCCGAAGGCCCTGGCCGAGCGCCGTCCCCTGCCCTTCAACCCGCAGGTCCAGTCGATCCAGCCCCAGATCGTGAACCCGGCGATCGTCGCCGAGGCCGCCCCGGCCATCGCCGCCGAGGCGCTCCAGATGGACGCGGTCAGCGCCGTCACCGCCCCCACGCAGATCGCCAGCGCCAGCTCGGTGGTGGTCGAGCGCGTCTCGGCGGTCAACTCGGTGGCGCGGGCGACCGCCGCCCGCGTCGACGTGGCCAACGTGGGCGTGCCCGCCGTGCGCGGTCCGGTGAAGGTGAACGCCCCGGTCGGACCCTCGGTGGGTCCGCGCCAGGTGACCGCCGCCACCGTCGCCCCGTCGATCGGCACCGCGCTCCAGATCGGCAGCGGCAGCGGCTCCTCGGTGGCCGAGGGCGTGGTGTCGAACCGCGACGTGGTGGGCTCACCGGACGGCGCGCTGGTGGTGTCGGTGGACACCGCCGTGGGCGACGGCTTCCTGCGCGGCACCGAGGCGTCGGGCGACGGCAGCAGCGTGGTCTCGCTGTCCGCCTGCATGCAGCGCCCCGAGGTCCGCAGCTACCTCTCCGGCATCAAGGACCGCACCCTCGACCGCTGGGTGCTGCCGCCCGGCGTCGCGTCGGACAAGCGCGTCACCCTGCGCTTCCGCCTCGACTCGGCCGGATCCGCCAGCAACGTCTCGGTGGTCAAGGCCGAGGACAACGCCCTGGGCGCCAGCGCCGTCGACGCGCTGCGCTCCGCATCGCCCTTTCCCCCGATGCCCGAATCGGTCCGCTGCCTGACCCGCGTCCCGATCGTGGGCACGTTCAGCAACCCCGTTGCGGGCTGACCTGCACGAGCGTCCCCGCGCCGCCGGCATGAGAACGATCCCGAGACTCCTGCTCGTGGCGCTCGCGGCGCTCCTCTGGCCCGCCTGGGCGGGTGCTGCCTGCCCGCCCATCGAGCTGCTCTACGACGACAACGAGCAGCTCGCCCAGCGCAAGTCGGACACCAACAAGGACTGCCGCTTCGACGAGGTGGTCTACTACCGCGACGGCGTGGCCGAGCGCGCCGAGCGCGACACCGACCACGACGGACGCACCGACGTCTGGCAGTTCTTCGAGAAGGACGGCAAGACGCCCGCCCGCCAGGACCAGGACACCAACGCCGACGGCGAGAAGGACCGCTTCATCACGTTCCGCGGGGGCAAGCCCAGCCTCCAGATGGACGACAAGAACTACGACGGCAAGCCGGACGCCCAGCTCACCTACGAGGGCGACCTGCCCGACCGCCTGGAGGAGGACACCGACTTCGACGGCGAGGCCGACCGCTGGACCACCTACGGCGGCGGCAAGCCGGTGCAGGTCGCGCTGGACAACGACGGCAACGGCAAGCCGGACGTGGTGGCCGAGTTCCACCCGGACGGCAGCAAGCGCCTGGAGCGCCAGGACACCAACCACGACGGCTCCTTCGACGTCACCATCCATTTCGAGAAGGACGTGAAGGTCCGGCTCGAGGAGGACAGCGACGCCGACGACCGCGTCGACGTGGTCACCCACTTCGACGCCAAGGGACGCATCCTGCGCCGCGAGGCCGACACCACCGGCGACGGACGCTTCGACAGCGTGGCCTGGTTCGAGGACGGCGAAGAGGTCCGCCAGACCCGCGACGAGGACGGCGACGGCGTGAACGAGCTGATCGTGCACCTCGACGACGACGGCAAGAAGGCGCGCGAGGAGATCGACGCCGACGGCGACGGCAAGCGCGACATCGAGCGCTTCTTCGCGCGCGGCGTGCGCGTCCGCGAGGAGGAGGACCAGACCGGCGACGGCAAGCCCGAGGTGATCACCGCCTTCGACGGCGACACGCTGCTCTCGCGCCAGGCCGACACGAACGAGGACGGCGTCATGGACACCTTCCTCACCTTCGAGAAGGGCCGGAAGAAGAGCCAGGAGGAGGACCGGGACGGCGACGGCGAGATCGACGCCCGCTACGCCTTCGACGCCAAGGGCAACGTGGTGCTCGAGAACCTGGACGAGGACCGGGACGGCACCTTCGAGGTCACCAACGTCCGCGAGGGCGGCAAGATCGTGCGGCGCGAGGTGGGCGGCGAGGGCGCCGCGTCCCGCAAGGAGTTCTTCGAGGCCGGCGAGCTGGCGCGGGCCGAGATCGACGAGTCGGGCGACGGCAAGACCGACCTCTGGAACTTCTACGGCAAGGGCGGCGTGCTGCTGCGCCAGGAGCAGGACACGACCCTCGACGGCAACGTCGACACCTGGATCGCACTCGACGCGAAGTCGGGCAAGGAGCGCGAGGTCCGCCGTGACACCACCGGCGACGGCAAGATCGACACGCGCCGCATCAACGCCAGGAACGGCGAGCCGGCGCGCATCGAGGAGGATCGCAACGGCGACCAGAAGGCCGACCGCACCGTGCACTTCGAGGGCGGCAAGCCGAAGCGCTTCGAAGAGGACACGAACCTGGACGGCAAGGCCGACTCCCGCGGCCGCTACGACGCGGACGGCAACGTGGCCCTCGAGGAGACCGACACCAACCACGACGGCCGCTTCGACCTGCGCACCACCTACGTGAACGGCCAGAAGAGCCAGGAGGAGCAGGACACCAACGGCAACGGCAAGTTCGACGTGGTGACCCTCTTCGAGAACGGCGTGGCCGTGAAGCAGAAGCAGGACACCACCGGCGACGGCCAGTACGACTCGCAGCTCGCCTTCGTCGAGGGCCAGCAGTCGTCGCAGGAGCAGGACACCGACGGCGACGGCGTGGCCGACGTGGTGGTGCAGTTCGACCGCAAGGGGCGGCCGCTGCGCGAGGAGATCGACACCAACGGCGACCGCAAGCCGGACCTGGTGAAGATCTACGACGGCGGCGAGCTGGTGCGAGAGAAGGCGGACCGGGACGGGGACGGCCGCCTCGAGCTGGTGACCGACTACGACGACGGCGTGCCCGAGCGGTCCGAGGCGGACCTGGACGGCGACGGCAAGGCCGACGTCGTCGTGACCTACGAGGACGGCAAGAAGCGCGAGCAGCGCGAGGATCGCAACGGCGACGGCGACGACAACGTGGTCACGGTGTTCGACGACCAGGAGCGCCCGGCCCAGATCCGCGAGGACACCGACCTGGACGGGCGCTTCGACACGGTCACCGTGTTCGAGAACGGCGAGAAGGTCCGCACCGAGAAGGACCGCAACGCCGACGGCAAGGCCGACCTCTACGCCTACTACGAGGGCGGCAAGGTCGTGCGCCAGGAGGAGGACGCCGACTTCGACGGCAGCGTCGACCGCCGCAGCCGCGCCAGCGCCGACGGCACCACGGTGCAGGAGGCCGACACCTCGGGCAACGGCAAGATCGACACCTGGATCCACACGAACGCGAAGGGCGCGGTCGTGAAGAAGGAAGAGGACCGCTCCGGCGACACCAAGCCGGACCTGGTGGCCTGGTTCGAGAACGACCGGGTCGTGCGCCTCGAGCAGGACACCAAGGGCGTCGGCTGCTTCGACCTGAAGCAGTGGTTCAACAAGGGCGGCGACGTGCGCGCCGAGTACCGCGACACCAGCGGCAACTGCAAGACCGACGTCTGGAGCTACTTCGAGAACAAGGTGCTGGTGCGGCAGGGAACCGACACCAGTGGCAACGGGCGTCCGGACGTCTTCAACCACCTGGACCGGGCGGGCAACGTGAAGGTCCAGGAGGTGGCGAGCGGAGCCAACGGCCGGAACCCGGACAAGAAGCTCTTCCTGAACGGCTCCGGCCAGGTGACCGCCCAGTGCCTGCTCAGCGAGGACAAGAAGAAGCTGAACACGCGGGCGGTGGTGAACGGCGGCGCCGTCAGCGAGGTGCTGATCGACACCACCGGCGACCTGTGGGCCGACACCCGCCAGGTGCTCGGCAGCGGCGGAGCCCTGGTGCGCCTGGACGCCGACACCAACGGCGACCGCCTGCCCGACGTGATCCAGACCTACTCGGGCGGCGCCCTGGCCAACCAGGACGAGGACACCGACTACGACGGCGTGATCGACCAGCGCTTCCAGGGCCAGACGCCGGTCGACGTGCCCGCGGGCACCCGGGTGGCCGGCGAGAAGTTCGGCAAGCTCGGCTGCGGCAGCTTCCACCGCTTCTGGTGGAAGCGGTGATCTTCGTCACGCGCTGATCGCGACCGGCCGGCCGAATCGGAGGGGACACCCGACCACGCGGGAGCCCCCCATGCCCTTCGATCGCGCCAACCACGCCTACGACCGCCAGCGGCTGCTGGAAGCCGCCGCCCAGGCCCGCGCCCGCGGCAAGCGCCGCCGGGCCATCTCCCTCTACCGCTGGGTGCTCGCCGTCGAGCGCAACAACGCCGAGCTGCACGCCAAGCTCGCGCCGCTGCTGGCCGAGACCGGTCAGGAGTTCGATGCCTGGCAGAGCTTCCGCCTGACCGCCCAGGCCGCGCTGCGCGAGGGACGCGAGGACAAGGCGCTGGCCGTCTACCGAGAGGCCGCCCAGGCGCTGCCCCGGGAGATCGAGGCGTGGCAGTCGGTGGCGCGGGTGCTGGCCAAGCGCGGCGACGAGCAGGAGGCCGTCGAGGCCCTGCTCGAGGGCAGCCGCCACTTCCGCACGCCCTACCTGCGCCCCCAGGCGGTGCACCTGCTGCGCCGCGCGCGGACGGTCGCTCCCTGGCACTTCGAGACCGTGATCGAGCTGGCCGGGCTGCTCGGCCGCACCGACCAGCGCGAGGAGGCCCGCATGCTCCTCGAGGGCCTCTCCCAGCGCAGCAAGGGTCGCTACCTGCGCCGCGTGCGCAAGGCGGAGCTGCGCCTCGACCCGGGCCTCGCCACCCTGTGGCGCTTCCTGCGCAGCGGCCTGCGCAGCGAGCCCGACGAGGTGGTGTCGCAGGACCCGGCGAAGGGCGTCGTGCCGCTGCACACCCGACGCGCCCAGCGCTGACCCTCGGGGCCTCCGGGCCGGCTAGGCCGAGCGCGGCGTCCCCAGCAGCCGGCCGAGGGCGCCCATGCGCAGGGCGCGGTGCGGGTTCGCCAGCAGCACCCAGACGATCAGCACCGCGGCGATCTCGACGATGTTCGAGCCCAGCACCTCGGACGCGGTGCGCAGGGCGAGCACCGACCCCTCGGCCTCGGCGCTCGCGCCGCCCCGGGCCAGCTCGGTGCCGGCGCGCACGATCTCGAGCTGCAGGCGCACCACGGCGAACACGAACAGCCACAACACCCCCACCAGGGCGATCCAGGCCCGGCGCCGGGCCGCCATGGGCGTCACCAGCAGCAGGGCCAGCAGGACGGCCGAGGGCCAGTAGCCGATGCGCAGCGTGCTGAACGCCACGCGCCACTCGGGCTCGCCGCCGCCCGCCGGCAGGCCCTCGATGAAGGTGTCGGTCACCTCGTCGCCGCGCACCTCGCCGGGACGCACGCGCACGCCCGCCTCGGCGGCGTCCGCCTCGGACGCGAACACCCCCTGGATGCCGCTGCGGAACGCCGCCGGGTAGAGATCGCGGGCGCTGGGCCAGGAGCCCAGCAGCAGCGCCACCACCAGCGCCTGGGCCAGGAAGACGAGGACCGGCTTGGTCTCCCCGCTCGCCCCGCCGGCGCTAGGCGGCGGCGGGCTCGGCATCGAAGTCACGGGTCGCCCTCCGCACCCACAGGATCCACGCCAGCACCGTCATGCAGACCAGGAACACCGGGAAGTACACCTCGTGGGCCTGCTGGAAGTGGTCGCGGTGCAGGCCGCCCACGAAGTAGAGGCCCACGATGCGCACGAAGTTCAGCGAGTTCAGCCAGGCGAGCCCCAGCACCAGGCCCCAAACCTTCGTCGACCAGCGGGCCGGGAAGGCCAGGATGGCGGCGGAGAGCAGCGCGCAGATGCGGTAGGCGTCGCAGCCCTGGGCGATCTCGACGGCGAACAGCTCGCCGGAGATGACCGCCTCGTCGACGGTCACCGGCTGTCCCAGCAGGCCCAGGATCCAGCCGCTGATGCGCGCCAGCGTCCGCAGGTAGGCCTGCATCAGGCTGCTCTCCAGGGCCAGCCCGTAGTAGACGACCTCGGTCACCACGGCCAGCGCGCCGAAGGTCAGCGCGAAGCGGACCCACGGATCGCCGAGCATCCCGCGCGGTCCCGGCGCGGCGCCCCCATCGGACGGCTCGGCCGGCGCGGGCGCTTCGGGCTCTTCCGGTCCTCCGGGTCCTTCGGGCGCCGTCACGCGCTGGATCTTATCAGAGGGTCCGCGGAGGTCGCGGGGCGCGGCTCAGCGCAGCCAGCCGGGATGGCAGCCGGCCTTCCGGCACTCTTCGGGCAGCTCGGCCAGCCGGGCGTTGGCGTGCTGCTCCTTCTCCTGGATCTCGGCGAACTGCCGCTTGATGTCGCTGCACTTCACCTTGCGCTTGATGCCCGCCTCGTCCCGGGCCCAGACGATGCCGCCGCGGTTGCAGTTGGTGACGAACTTCTTCAGGTACTCGCGGCGCGCGACGGTCTTCTCGATCTCCTGCTCGAGGTCCGCCTTCTTCTTCCTCCAGCGCTGCTCCTCGCCCTGCTGGGCCTCGAGCGCCGCCATGCGCTCGTTGGCGCGACGCCGGCGCTCGGCCAGCCGGCTGCGGCTCGACGAGGCCGCCTCCTCGCGCTGCTCGCGCTCGCCGGTGGTGGATCCGACCTGGAGCTCGCCCTTCGGCTCGAAGGGCTCGGCCTCCGGGCAGACCTCCTTCTTGTCCGTGTAGATCATCTTGCCGTCGGGCCCCATGCAGCGGAGCAGCTCGGCTCCCGCCGGCACGGCGGCCAGCAGCACCGCTCCACCGAGCGCCGACAACAGACCCCTCCGGCATCGCGCGAACGTCATGATCCTTCCTCCCCGTCTCCCCGTCCTGGTGGGCTCACTGGCGCCAGGCGTAGGGAACGTTCAGCCGGTTGGCCTCGTTCTCCAGCTCCTCGAGCGCCGTCTCCAGCTCGCGGCGACGCTGCTCCAGATGGGCCTGCTCGCCCTTGCGCCGCACCACCTCTTCCGCGAGGTGGTCGTTCAGCGTGGTCAGCGGATCGATCAGGCTGCGGAAGCGCTTGCGCCAGATCTCCTCGGTCATGCCGCCGCGCATCTGGTCGGTGGGCGTCAGCGTGATCACGCGGGCGCCGTGATCGACCCGGTAGATGAAGTTGTTGAAGAACGTTCCGCCCAGCAGGCCGATGTCCATGGCCGGATTCACCGTGGCGTGGAGACCCTCGACGCGCGCCTCGCCCACCGCGACCGAGTCGAGGCGCACCACGGCCCGCGACACGGCGCCGTTGGCGGTGATCACGCGCACGTGGGGGGTGTCGTGACGCACGCGGATGCCGAGCTGGTGCGCCACGTGGCTGGGCAGCGAGATGCCGCTGGCGCCGGTGTCCACCAGGAACGGGGCGGTGACCAGATCGTTGATGCGCACGTCCACGCGCATCAGGGTTCCTTCGGGCACGAACGGGATCACGATCGAGTCGCTGCGCGTCGGGAGCCGCCGGCCGATGGGCTCGGTGGACTCCAGGGCCTCCATGGCGGCCGGCTGCCCTCCGGCTTCGGGCTCGGGCTCGGGCTCGGGCTGCGTCGATCGCATCACCGACGCGACCGCGGCGTCGCGGTGCGCCGGAGGCACCAGCTCCAGCCGCTCGGTGAAGTGCAGGCGGCCTTCGGCGTCGGTCCACCGGTAGATCTCGGAGCTGGCAGCGCCTCCCAGCAGGCCGACCCCGGCCGCCAGGAGGACGATCGCTAGGCGCATGCGAACCTCGAAACGTTCCCCTTCGTGGATCGGCACGACGGAGCGGCGAATTGAACGCCGCTGCGCCCGTCTTGCGCGGCGGTTGCCGGACGCCTGCCGGTGGCCTGCGACCCCCGCCCCTCCGCTACCCTGCGGCGCATGCAGGAGAGGCCCGCGGACGTCGGAGCGCTGTGCCGGCGCATCCTGCTGTGCGGCGACCTCGCGGCGAAGCTGGCGCCGGCCCCGCCCGGCCTGCCCGACCCGCCCGCCGCCGCCTTCGCGGTGGAGCGGCCGGCGCGCGACGCGTCGCTCGCGCTGTCCTCCGGTGCCGAGAAGCTGCCGAAGCCGGGCGCCCTCGCCGACCCGGTCGCCCGCGCCCGCTGCCTGGCCCGTTTCGCCCACCACGAGCTGATGGCGGTGGAGCTCTTCGCCTGGGCGCTGCTGCGCTGGCCCGGGCTGCCGCCCGCCATGCGGGCCGACCTGTTGCGCGTGCTGGCCGACGAGCAGCGCCACTGCCGCCTGTACCTGGAGCGGCTGGCCGCCCACGGCTCCCGGCTGGCGGACCACCCGCGCTCCGACTACTTCTGGCGCCACGCCCGCACCATCGCGGAGTCGCCCCACGGTCCGCGCGCCTTCCTGTGCGCCATGGGCCTGACCCTCGAGCAGGCGAACCTGGACTTCTCGGCCCTGTACCGCGACGCCTTCCGCGAGGCGGGCGACGAGGCGTCGGCGCGGGTCTGCGAGCAGGTGCACCGCGACGAGGTGCGCCACGTGCGCGTGGCGCGACACTGGCTGCTGGCCCTGTCCGAGCCCGGCTGGAGCGACGACCAGGCCTACGCCGCCTGCACGCCCTTCCCGTTCGCGGCGACCCGCGCCAAGGGCCGGCGCTTCGACACCGGCGCGCGGCGCGCGGCCGGACTCTCGGAGGCGTTCATCGAGAGCGTCCGCCGGGCGCGGTCGCGTCCGCCTGCCCGGTGACGCGCTGGGTCCACCCGAACGTCGGCGGCGAGGAGCCGCTCTCGGGGGCTCCGCCGCCGGTCGTGGCCTGCGTGGCGCGCCTGTTCACCGCCCTCTTCCCCAACGACACGCGCCGCAGCGACGACGGTCCGGCAGCGCGCGACGGCTTCGGCTTCCGTACCGAGGGAGCGGCCTTCCGCTGGCTGGCCCGGGATCCGGCGCTCTACGCCTGGTGGAACGACGCCGAGGCCGCCCGCCTGGCCGACGCCCACGGCGTTCCCCTGGTGGGCGCCGCGCCGGACGTGGCGCGCGCGGTCCACGACAAGGCGTTCGCCCTCGAAACGTGCCGCGACGAGGGCTACGAGGCGCGCTCGCTGCGCGGCCTGTGCCAGGCCTTCGGGCCCGAGGAGCTGGCGGACGCCGACGGCTTCGTCGCCACGCTGCAACGGCGGCTCGCCGACTGGCCGGCCTGGACCGGCGGGCGCTTCACCCTGAAGCCGCGCCTCGGCGCAAGCGGTCGCGGCCGGGTGGGCGGACTCCGCGGCGGCGACTTCGCCGAGCTGCGTCGCGCCCTGCCGCGTCTGGCGCGCCAGGGCGGCGCGCTGCTCGAACCCTGGCTCGAGCGCGAGCGCGACCTCTCGGTACAGCTCTTCGTCGACGGCGACGGCACGCTCACCCTGCTGGGCAGCCTGGTGCAGCAGGTGTCGGCGTCCGGCGTCTACCGCGGCCACACCGGCCGCCTCGACCACCGTCTGCGCGTGGCGTCGGGCTGCGCCGAAGACGCCGACGTGCTCGACGCCGCCTGCGCGGTGGCGCGGGCGGCCCACGCCCGCGGCTTCCGGGGCCCCTGCGGCGTGGACGCCTTCGTCTTCCGCGGCCCCGACGGACCCGAGCTGCGGCCGGTGGTGGAGCTGAACGCCCGCTTCACCATGGGAACGCTGGTGGCCGGACTCCTGCGCCTGGCGCGCCCCGCCCTCCGCAAGCGGCTGCCGGCGGGAGCCGGCGAGACCCGCCACTTCCGCTTCGCGCTCACGCCGCCGGAAGCGGAGCCCGCCGACGGCATCGTGCTCCCGCTGGGACGCGACGACGGCGGCTTCGGGCCGGCGCTGGTGGTGCTCCGGTCGAGCGGCGACTAGCAGGCCGAGAGGAACACCCGCACCCGGGCGCCGCCGGCGGGCCGGTTGTCGCGCACCAGCGATCCGCCGCTCGCACGCACGCGCCGCAGCGTCCCCGGCAGACCGCACCCCGACCCGTCGGGCTTGGTGGTGAACGCGTCCTCGACCGGGCGGGCGAGAAGGGCCGGGGAGAAGCCGGGACCGTCGTCGCACACCGAGATCGCGACGCAGCCCACGGCGAGCGCTTCCTCGATGCAGACTTCGACCCGGCCGGCTCCCCGGACACCGTCTCCCTGGCAGGCGTTCCGCACCAGGTTCTCGATGATTCGCGCCAGCCCCGTGGCGCCGCCGCACACGCGGACGTGCCCTCCCCCCTCGCCGCCGACCGCGCGCAGCGCGACCCGCGGAAAGCACAGCCGCAGATCGCGCAGGACCGCCAGCACCACCGGGCGCGGCTCCACCCAGGCGAGGACCTCGTCGCTCGTCCGGGCTCCGCCGCGGCCCACGGCGCGCGCCTCTTCGAACAACGCGCGCAGGCGCAGCAGCTGTTCCCGGAGCGCCTCGACCACGGCGCCCGCGTCGACGTCCGCGCGCTCGCCGCGGGCCGTCGCCGCGCCGGCCTCACGCAGCAGGTCCGCGCGCAGCATGGCCGCCGACAGCGTGTTGCTGGCGTCGTGGGTCGTCTCGACGAGCCGGGCCATGGCGGCGGCGGTCTTCATGCCGAGGACTGCTCCTCGCGCTCGTGGACCATCTGCTGGACCGCCTGCCGCGTCACCTGGAGCAGGCGCGCCGCCTCGGACCGGTTGCCGCCGGCCCGCGCCAGCGCCTGGTCGACCATGGCGCGGCGCACTTCGGACTGGACGCGGCGCAGCGGGGTGTGGCCGACCGATCCCACCACCAGCGGCTCGAGCGCCGGCGGCTGGTGCAGCGCCGCCTCGACCTTGGCGCGCAGGTCGGACACGGCGATCGGCTTCGAGAGGAAGGCGCGCACGCCGGCCTGGGCCAGCCCGAACGACTCCTCCGGCGAGGCGGCCCCGCTCATGGCGATCATGGTCGGCACCGGACGCCGGCGCGACGCCGCCTCGACCACGTCCATGGCGCGGCCGTCCGGCAGGCACACGTCCACGATCAGCAGCGTCGGGTTCGTCTCGAGCAACGAGAGCGCCTGCGCGACCGAGTGGGCCGTCAGCACCTCGTCCCCCCATGCCCCGGCGACGCGCGCCATGGCGGCGCACAGGCTGGGATCGTCGTCGACGATGAGCACTCGATTTCCCATGGGACCTCCTGCGGGCTTTCTGACGGCATTTCAGCACCCTGCAAGTCCAGTTGCTGTACATGCCTTTACACGGCGATCCGCGCCGAATTTCGCCGGATCGCGCTGCGTCTACGCCCCCAGAGCACGCCGACCCCCACCGCCAGAGCGGGGCGTGCCGGGAGGACGAACCATGCGAGATCGAACGACGAGGTGGAGCTTCGCCCTGGCCGTGCTGGGGACGTTCCTGTGGGTGGGCGCGACCGCCGCGCCGGCCCACGCCGACAGCAACTTCGAGCGCGGCTTCGAGGATCAGCTGGGCCGCATCCTGGCCTACGAGGCCGTGAACGCCGGCAAGGAGATCCTGTTCCACGGGATCGTGCACCCGGTGCACTACGACCAGCGCTCCTACGGCTACCGCGACTACGGCTACCGTGACCACGGCTACCGCGATCGCCATCCGCGGGCCCACGCCGGACCGCAGGTGTACCGCTACCCGGGCTACCGGCAGGTGCCGGTCCACACCCACCAGCACGGTCCGCGTCCGTACCGCTTCGGTCGCTCCGACCACCGCGGCCACGGCCACGCCAAGTACGAGTCGAGGCACAGGAGCCACGGCTGGCACCGCGGACACCGCGACTGCCACGGCCACTAGCCCTTCTCGGGAGGCCCGCGCGAGCGGGGGGCGGGCTGCACCCCCCGCTCGTATGCTCCCGGCCATGGCGGCGGGCTGGCGCAACTGGTCGGGGACGGTCGCGTGCGACGCCCGCGTCCACGAGGCGACGTCGGAGGAGGATCTGGCGCGTCTGGTGCGCGAGACGTCCGCCCGCGGCGGCGTGCTGCGCGCCGCCGGAACCGGCCACTCCCACACCGCGCTGATCGCCAACGGGGACACGGTGGTTTCCGTGGACGCGCTGGCCGGCGTCCGCGACCACGACACCCGGGCAGCGACGGCGCGCATCGGCGCCGGCAGCGTGCTCTCGTCGCTGGGCGATCCGCTGCGCGAGCGGGGCCTGGCGCTCCAGAACATGGGCGACGTCGACGTCCAGACCCTGGCGGGCGCCGTCTCCACCGGAACCCACGGCACCGGCCGGACGCTCGGCGGCCTGGCCACGCGCATCGCCGCGCTGCGCCTGGTGACCGCCTCCGGCGACGTGCTCGCCTGCGACGAGCAGCGGGAGGCCGACGTCTTCGACCTGGCGCGCGTCTCGCTGGGCGCCCTGGGCGTGCTCAGCGAGCTGACCCTGCGCCTCGTGCCGGCCTACCGGCTCCACGAGCGCGTGTCCCGCGTCCCGGTCGACGAGACGCTCGAGCGCTTCGACGCCTGGGCCGACGCGCACCGCCACTGCGAGTTCTTCTGGCTGCCCGGGCGCGACGTCTGCGAGGTGAAGCGCATCGACGCCACCGACGCGGCGCCGGACCCGCTGCCCGACCGCCCCTACGAGCGCGTCGACCACGGCTACCGCGTGCTGCCGTCGGTGCGCGAGGAGCGCTTCGTCGAGATGGAGTACGCGGTGCCCGCCGAGCACGGGCTTGCCTGCTTCGAAGAGCTGCGCCGGCTCATGCAGACGCGGCACCCGGAGGTGCTGTGGCCCGTCGAGGTGCGCACGGTGGCCGCCGACGACGTGCCGCTGTCGCCCGCCTTCGGTCGCGAGACCATGACCGTCTCGGTCCACCAGGGAAACGAGCTTCCCTGGCGCGAGTTCTTCGCCGACGCCGAGGTCGTGCTGCGCAACCACCAGGGGCGACCCCACTGGGGCAAGTGGCACACGCTGGGTGCGCCGGAGCTTCGCGACCTCTACCCCCGCTTCGGCGACTTCACCGCGCTGCGCGAGCGGCTGGATCCGCACGGCGTGTTCCTGAACGAGCACCTGCGCGAGCTGCTCGGGGGGTAGCCGGTCCGGCTCGGGTGGCCGGTGGCCGGCCGCCGGCCGGCCGCTCCCGGCTCGGGGCGCCCCTCGCGGCGCGTCGACCTCGCAGAGCGCGGCACGCGCCTTGCTCTCCCGCACCCCCTCATGCGGAGGTGCGCGCGATGGTGATCCGGTCGGTGCTGTGGGTGGGGTCGGCCAAGGATCTGGCGGCCAGCGGTCTGCCCGAGTCGGCGGGCTACGACGTGGTGTGGGAGCGCGAGCTGGACGCGGCGACCGGCCGCTCGCTGGCGGCGTTCGACGCGGCGGTGGTCGACACGCCCGAGGCCGCGGCGCGGCTCGCCCGGCTGCGCCCCGACCTGCCCGTACTCGTCCACGGCGGCGCGGCGCGCGCCGGGACGTCGGTCCGCGGCTGGCTGGCCCACGCCTCGCCTTCCGAGCCCCCGCCCCTCGACGGTCTGGTGGGCGACGGTGCGGCGATGGACGAGGTGCGCCGCCTGGCCGTGCGCGCCGCGCGAAGCGACGCCAGCGTGCTGATCAGTGGCGAGACCGGCACCGGCAAGGAGCTGGTGGCCCGCGCGATCCACGCCCAGAGCGCCCGCCGCGGACCCTTCGTGGCGGTCAACTGCGCGGCGTTCCCGGACACGCTGCTGGAGAGCGAGCTGCTGGGTCACGAGCGGGGTGCGTTCTCGGGCGCCGACCGCGATCGCCGCGGCCTGGTCGAGGAGTCGTCCGGCGGAACGCTCTTCCTGGACGAGGTGGCCGAGACCTCCCCCGCCTTCCAGGCCAAGCTGCTGCGCGTCCTCCAGGAGCGGATGGTGCGCCCGCTCGGCGCGAACCGCGAGCGCGCGGTCGACCTGCGCGTCGTCTCGGCCACCCACCGCCGGCTCGACCGCGCCGTGGCCCAGGGCCGCTTCCGGGAGGACCTCTTCTACCGCCTCGCCGTCTTCCCGCTGACGGTGCCGCCGCTGCGCGAGCGCGGCGACGACCTGCTCCCCCTGGTCCGCCACTTCATCCACCGCCACAGCCGGCCGGGCGCGCCGCACAGCGACCTCGCCCCGGACGCCGTGCCGCTCCTGCGTGCCCACCGCTGGCCCGGCAACGTGCGCGAGCTGGAGAACGAGGTGCAGCGCGCGCTGGCCCTGGCCGACCCGGGTGAGCCGCTGCGCCCGGAGCATTTCTCCGAACGGCTGCGCGCCGCCCTGGCCCCGCTGCGCGAGGCCCTGCCCGACGAGCTTCCCGACGAGCCGCTGCGCGCCACCGTCGCGCGCCTGGAGGCCCACCTGATCCGCCGCGCCCTGGCCCGCCACGACGGCCGCCGCAGCGAGACCGCCCGCCAGCTGGGTCTCACGCGCGAGGGCCTCTACAAGAAGATGAAGCGGCTGGGGGTCGAGTGAGCCGGCTTGCCGATGCCCGGGCATCGCTGCATTCTATGTGTATGAAACGTACAAATCTTGTGCTTGATGAGAACACCCTGGAGGAGGCCACCCGGCTCTCGGGCGAGAAGACCTACTCCGCCGCGGTCATGCGCGCGCTCGAGGACTTCGTGCGTCGGGCGAAGGCCCGCCAGATCCTCGAACTGCGGGGCTCGGGGCTCTGGGAGGGCGATCTCTCCGAGATGCGCCGGGACAGCAAGCGGCGGAAGCGCGCTTCGTGATCCTCATCGACACCTCGGTCTGGATCGAGGTCTTCCGGGCGAGGCGGCCCCTCGACCTCGAGGCCATCATCGACTTCGACGACACCACGACCTGCCTGCCGGTCATTCAGGAGGTGTTGCAGGGTTTTCGCGACGAGGCCGCGTATCGGCGGGCACGCGAATCCATGCTGTCGCTGCCGATCGTCGAGTCGCCCCTCGCGCAGGACGTCTTCGTGCAGGCGGTCGACCTCTACCGCAGCGCGCGACGGGCGGGTGTCACGGTGCGGTCCTCCGTCGACTGCCTGATCGCGGCCTGCGCGATCCGCCACGACCTGGAGGTCCTGCACCGCGACCGCGACTACGCGGCGCTCGCGGAGGTCTCTGCGCTGCGCGAGCGCTCACCGTGAGGGTGGGCAAGCGCCGGAGACGCTCGTCCGGCGCACGTCATGATCACGATGCGACCCGACCGGTTGTCGAGGGCCTCTACGAGAAGATGAAGCGGCTTCGGATCGAGTGAGCACCATATTCGATGCCGCTGTCTCGACTCGACTGGCGCGCATGGCCGAGAAGCGAAAGATCACGCTCGAAGTGCCGGAAGACCTGCTGGAACGCGCCCTGGCGGCTTCGGGGGAAGGCATCACCCAGACCGTGCGACAGGGGCTGCAGCTGGGCGCGGCCGGGCATGCCTACGATGAGCTCCGGCGCCTGCGGGGCAAGGTGCGGTTCGGCATCGACCTGGACGCGCTGCGCGAAGACCGGTGATCGCCGTCGACACCAGCTCCTGGGTCGCCTTCTTCTCGGATCGCGACCCGCCGGGCGACGGCACCTGTCTCGATCACGGAGTCCGGTTGATCACCCGGGACGACGACTTCCGCCACTTCGCCCGCGTGGGGGGCCTCCGGCTCGCCGTCTGAAGCCGATCACGAGGAGGGCCTGGACGCGCTCTTCTCCTCGAGCAGCCGCAGGGTCTCCTCGGAGACCTCGGCGCCCAGGACGCCGGCGGTCAGGTCGACCAGGTCGCTGACGAACAGCCGGTGGTCGGCGCGCCGGCGCGAGGCGGCCCGGCGTCCCAGCTCGGAGAAGCAGAGCTGGATGGCCGAGAAGCGGCGGTGCAGCGGCAGGGTCGCCGACGCCATGTGGCGTCCGGCCAGGCGGTGCCAGCGGTCGAGCTGGGTGCCGCCGAAGGGGGCGCGGCGCCGGAGGCTCCGGGGGTCGGCGATCAGCTCGGCCTGGATGCGCAGGTAGTCGCGACCGCCCTCCTCTTCCAGCATGGCCGCCGACGGACGCACCAGGGCGCCGGCCAGGTCGCGCATGGCGGGAGCCGCGTCGGCCTCGAGGGCGTCGAGCAGTGCGCCCCGGCGCGCCGCGACGAGCCGGTGGTAGGGCTCCAGCACGGCCAGCAGCAGGCCCTCGCGGTCGCCGAAGTGGTACTGGACCGCGTTCGTGTTGCGCTGGTCCGCCGCGCGACCGACCTCGCGCATCGAGACGCCGAGCGTCCCCCGCTCGGCGAACAGCGAGCGGGCCGCACGGACCAGCGCGTCGCGTCCGGTGGACGCCGCGTCGCCCATGCTGGCCCCCATCGCCGGCGGCCTCAGCGCCCGCGCTTCTCGCGGTACGCCTTCCAGCGCTGGGCCGCCTCCGCCAGCTCCGGGTTCAGGTCGAAGATGGGCTGCATCTTCTTCCAGGCCTCTTCCCGCTTGTAGGGCAGGAACTCTCTCGGGAAGTTGCCGTCGTGGGGCTCGTAGTCGCGCAGCACCCGGCGCGCGACCGTCGCCTTGTGCACCTCGTCGGCGCCGTCGGCCAGGCCCATGGTGGGCGCCGCGGCGTACATGTCCTGGAGCGGTGTCAGGTCGGTGGTGCCCAGCGAGCCGTGGATCTGGAGGGCGTCGAAGGAGATCTCCCGCAACACCCGCGACATGGTGAACTTCACCGCCGCGATGTCGGTCCGGCACTCCTGGCCCGAGGTGCGGTCCATCTTCCAGGCCGTCTCCAGCACGAACAGGCGCAGCATGCGCAGCTTGGCGTAGGACTCGGCGATCTTCTCCTGCACCATCTGGTGGTCGGCGATGATCGCCCCGTGCGACTTCCGCGACAGCGCGCGCTCGCACATCATCTCGAAGGCCAGCTTGCACTGGGCGATCGTGCGCATGGCGTGGTGGATGCGTCCCCCGCCCAGGCGGCGCTGCGCCAGCACGTGGGCGCCGTCCTCCGGTCCCAGCAGGTGGTCGAGGGGCACGCGGACGTTGCGGTAGAAGATGTGGTTGTGGTTGCGCGGCTCGGGCATGATCTCGACGCCGGGCGTCTCGCGGGGCACGACGAACATGCCGTTCGTGCACATCACGAACAGGATGTCGGCGACGCGCCCCGCCGAGGTGAACCACTTCTCGCCGTTGATCACCCACTCGTCGCCGTCGCGCACCGCGTGGGTCTTGAACAGGTTCGGGTCGGATCCGCCCTGGGGCTCGGTCATCGAGTAGGCGGAGAACATCTCCTGGTCGAGCAGCGGCTGGAGCCAGCGCTTCTTCTGCTCCTCGGTACCGAAGGCGGCGAGCATCTCCATGTTGCCGGTGTCCGGCGCGGCCGCCCCGAAGAGCTGCGGCGCCGCCGGGTAACGGCCCAGGATCTCGTTCACCAGCGCGAGCTTCAGCTGACCGAAGCCCGGTCCGCCCAGCTCCTCGTCGAGGAAGAGCGCCCAGAGCCCCTGGTCCTTCACCTCCTGCTGGAGCTCGCGGACGTAGGCCTTCACCGCCGGATCGGGCAGGCGCACCGCGTGGGGGAAGATGTGGTGCAGCGGCTCCACCCGCTCTTCGCAGAAGTGCTGGATCCAGTCGAGCTTCTCCTGGAACTCGGGCTCGGTCGAGAAATCCCATGCCATGGCGAGACCCTTCCGTCGGTTGGCGAGCCGCCGATCATACGCGGGTAATACGGCTGTTTCAACCGCCACCGGGGCCAGCGTCCGCCTACACTGCGGCGCATGGCGTCGGTGCTGGTGGTGGGAGGGGGCCTGGCCGGCCTGACCGCGGCGTGGCGGCTCCAGCGGGAGGGCCACCAGGTCCAGGTGCTCGAGGCGGAGGCGACCGCCGGCGGCCGCATGCGCGCCGAGCCCCGGGACGGCTTCGTCCTGGACCGCGGTGCCCAGTTCATCGCGAGCGCCTACCGCAACCTGCACGGGGTGATCGACGCGCTGGGTCTCGCGTCGCAGGTGCGTCCGCTCCGGCACGCGCGCAACGCCGTGCTGCGCGACGGCGCGCTGCACCCCGCGGACGCCGACTCGCCCCTCCAGGTGCTGGCCTCGCCGCTGCTCACGGCCCGCGGCAAGCTGCGCCTGCCGCGCCTGCTGTTCGAGGCCTGGCGTCACCGCCGCCGCATCGACCCCTGGCATCCCGAGCGCGCGGCGTCGATCGACGACGAGGACATGGCCAGCTGGCTCTCGCGGACCGTCGGCCGCGAGGCCTTCGAGTACCTGATCGCGCCCGCCTTCTCGTCCACCTTCGACAGCGAGCCCGAGGACCTGTCGGCGGTGTTCGCGCTCCAGGCGATCCGCTTCACCAGCCTGGGCTTCCGGCTCCAGAGCCTCCCGGGCGGGGTCGGCACGCTGACCCGAGCCCTGGCCGAGGCGCTCGACGTGCGCACCGGGGCCCGGGTCCTGTCGGTGGAGACCGGAACACAAGGCGCCCGCGTGCGCTTCCGCGCGGCGGACGGCGAGCACGAGGTGCACGCCGACGCGGCGGTGGTGGCGGTGCCCGGATCGCGCGTGACCGACTGCTGCCCGAAGCTCTCCCCCGCCGAGCGGGGCTTCTTCGACGGGGTCCGCTACGTGCGCGGCATGATCGCGTTCCTGCTCTTCGACGAGGCGCCCGACGCGCTGCCCTACTACGGCGTGGCATTCCCGAGGCCCGAGAAGATCGGCCTCTACGGCCTGGCGGTCGACCACTGGAAGGAAGGGGCGGCGCCGCCCGGTGCCGGACTGGTGAACTGCGCACTCACCGAAGCGGCGGCGCGGAAGCTCTGGGACGAGCCGGACGCGGCCGTCGTGGCCCACGTGCTGTCCGAGCTGGCGCGCACGCCGGTGGGCGTCCTTGCGCCGAGCCAGACGGTGGTGCACCGCTGGGATCCGATGCTTCCCCAGTTCCGCGCCGGCTACACGCGGCGACTGGCGGCCTTCCTCGCGCGCAGCGAGCGCTCGCCGCGGCTCGCCTTCGCCGGCGACTACCTGGTCGGACCCTACACCGAGGGCGCCTGCACCAGCGGACTGCGCGCGGCCGAGGAGCTGGGCGCGGAGCTTCGCTGAATTCCGCCGGCAACCCGCCGGTCGCGTTGCGCACGAGTCGCGACCGCTCCACGTGACCCACGACACGGCGTCCTCCCGCGACGCTGCCGACCATCCCGCCATGCCCTCCGAACCGACCCTTCGAAGCACGACGAGACGCACGCGACGTCACTGCGCCCGATACGTCCTGGCGACCCTCCTCGGCAGCGCGCTGGCGGCACCGCTCGCGGCCGGGGAACGCCATCGAACCGACGAGGTGTCGCCGGCGCGGCGCATCGACCGTGGCGGGCATTCCTCGCCCGAGCGTTCTCCGGGGCGCTCCGACGACGTGCGCAGCATCGACGGCAGCGACAACCACCGCGACGACACCCTCATGGGTGCCACCCACACGATGCTGATGCGGCGCGTGCCATCGGACTACACGGACGGCATCTCGGCGCCCGCGGGTGCCACGCGGGCGAGTGCGCGCGAGATCAGCAACGTCGTCGTCGCCCAGAGCGGGTCGATCGAGAACGGACTGGATGCGAGCGACTACCTGTGGCAGTGGGGGCAGTTCGTCGACCACGACATCGACCTGACCGACGGAACCGATCCGCCGGAGCCGGCCCCGATCCCGGTCCCGGCCGGGGACGCATGGTTCGATCCCACCGGGACCGGCAGCGCGGCCATCGCGTTCAACCGCTCCCTCCACGACGCTTCGACCGGCACCGACCCGGCAAACCCGCGTGAGCAGATCAACGAGATCACGGCCTGGATCGACGCCTCGAACGTCTACGGCTCCGACGCGGAACGGGCCCTCGCGCTCCGCACCCTCGACGGCACCGGGCGGCTGGCGACCAGCGCCGGCGACCTGCTCCCCTTCAACGTGGACGGGCTCCCCAACGCGGGCGGCCCCTCCCCCACGCTGTTCCTGGCGGGCGACGTGCGGGCGAACGAGCAGGTGGCCCTGGCCGCCCTGCACACCCTGTTCGTTCGCGAGCACAACCGGATCGCCGAGCGCCTGGCGAAGGAGCATCCGCGCTGGGACGGCGATCGTCTCTACGAAGCGGCCCGCCGGCAGGTGGGCGCGCAGATGCAGGTGATCACGTACCGGGAATTCCTGCCCGCCCTGCTCGGCGACGACGCGCTGCCCCGGTATCGGGGCTACGACCCGCAGGTCGACGCCCGCATCGCGAACGTCTTCTCGACCGCCGCCTACCGCTTCGGCCACAGCGCGCTCTCGCCGATATTGCTGCGCATCGACGGTCGCGGCCGCGAGATCACCGAGGGCCACCTGGCCCTGCACGACGCCTTCTTCGCCCCGCACCACATCGTGGAAGCCGGGATCGACCCGGTGCTGCGGGGGCTGGCGGCACAGCGCTGCCAGCGCATCGACCCCTACGTGGTCGACGACGTGCGGAACTTCCTGTTCGGCCCGCCCGGTGCCGGGGGCTTCGACCTGCCCGCGCTCAACATCCAGCGCGGCCGCGACCACGGCCTGCCCGCCTACAACGCGGTCCGGGCGGCCTACGGCCTGCCTGCGGCGCGCAGCTTCGCCGAGGTCAGCTCGGATCCGGAGGTGCAGGCACGGCTGGCCGCGGTCTACGCGTCGCCGGACGAGATCGACGTCTGGATCGGCGGACTGGCCGAGGATCCGGTGCGCGGCGCCCACGTGGGACCCCTCGTCCACGCGATCCTCGTCGACCAGTTCACCGCGCTACGCGACGGCGACCGCTTCTGGTACGAGCGCATCCTCTCGCGGGAGCAGCGCGATCGACTCGAGAGCGTGCGCCTCTCGGACATCATCCGGCGCAACACGGACGTCGGCAAGGAGCTGCCGGACGACGTCTTCCGGGTGGACGGGGGCGGGCGCTCGCACGACGACTCGCCGCGCCGGCGGCGTTCCGGCTCGCGCCGGCGCTAGCGCGGGCAAGGGCGACTCGCTGGATCGGGCAGCCTCCGGCCGGGGAACCCCCTACACTGCCGCCGCGCCCCCGGCGAAGGACGATGGCCCGAACGAGGTTGCGCAGACGCGTGCTCCAGGTGCTGGCCGGCCTGGGAGGCCTGCTGCTCGTCGCGGTGGTCGGCGTGATGCTCTTCATCCGCTGGGCCACCTCCCACGATCCCTTCGAGCCGGTCTACGCGGAGAACTGCGCCGTGTGCCACGGCACACAGCTCGAGGGAGCGGCGCAGGGCCCGGCGCTCGCCGGCGCGCTGCTCACCCACGGCGACTCGGTCGAAGCGATCGAGCGCAGCATCGCCGCGGGCTTCCCCGAGCGCGGCATGCCCGCCTGGTCCGCCACGCTGGGCGCGGCCGAGATCCGCAGCCTGGCGATCTACATCGCCGAGCGGCGCGTCGAGCGCCGCTTCACCGAGTTCAAGGTCGACGCGCCGCTCATCCTGCCCGACGGCATCGTCGCCAGCGAGCGCCACGGCTTCCGCGTCGAGACCGTCGCCGAGGGCCTCGACCCCCTGCCCTACTCGATCGCCCTGCTGCCGGACGGCCGCATCCTGGTGACGGAGAAGAAGCGCGGCCTGCGCGTCGTGTCGCCGGACGGCACTTCCACGCTCGTGACGGGCACGCCCGACACCGGCTTCGGCGTCAAGCTGGGCCCGCTCGAGCAGGGCGTCGGCTGGCTGCTCGACGTGGAAGCGCACCCCGACCATGCGACCAACGGCTGGATCTACCTCCACCACGGCGACCTGTGCCGCGGCTGCCCGGAGGTGGACGGCGCACTGATCCCGCGATCCATGAACCGGCTGGTGCGCGGTCGCATCCGCGACGGGGCCTGGGTGGACGAGGAGGTCGTGTGGAGCGCCGATCCCTCGACCTACACCTCCATGAGCGACATGACCGCCGGGGGGCGCATCGCCTTCGACGGCGAGGGCCACGTCTTCCTCAGCGTGGGCATGAAGGGCCCGGCGAACTACCTGGGCATCCAGGACCTGGCGCTGCCCTACGGCAAGGTCCATCGCGTGCACGACGACGGCCGCATCCCGCAGGACAACCCCTTCGTCGGCGTACCGAACGCCATGCCGAGCATCTGGACCTACGGCCACCGCAGCCCGCAGGGGCTCGAGGTCGACCGGCGCACCGGCCGTCTGTGGGGCACCGAGATGGGTCCGCGCGGCGGCGACGAGGTGAACCACCTGCGACCGGGCCGCAACTACGGCTGGCCGCTGGTCTCGAAGGGGCTCGACTACGACGGCACGCCGGTCGAGTACGGCGAGCAGCTCGGCATCGAGCCCGACCTCGACGCCATCGAGCCGCCGGTCGTCGACCTGACGCCCGCACCCGCAGTGTCGAGCTTCGTCGTCTACGACGGCGACGCCTTCCCGGAGTGGCGCGGCCAGCTCATCGTCGGGACGCTGAAGGCGGCCGAGCTGCAGCGGATCGTGCTCGACGGCGACACCTGGGTGCACAGCGAGGTCCTGCTGCGCGACCTGGCGCGCATCCGCGACGTCGAGACCGCCGCCGACGGCAGCCTCTACCTGCTGCTGGAACACGCGTCGGGGAGCCGGATCGTGAGGCTGGTGCCGGCGGGCTGACCCGATCGCTTGACACCACGGCCCGAACCGATCATATTCGATTTTATGAATATAACTCCCTCAGACCTGTTCGGGGCCTTCGCGAACCCGACCCGCCTGCGCATCCTCAACCTCCTCCAGGCGGAGAAGGAGATCTGCGTGTGCGATCTCTGCGAGGTGCTCGGCCTGCTCCAGCCGAAGGTGTCGCGACACCTGGCGATGCTGCGGGACGCGGACCTGGTCGAGGTGCGCACCGACGGGAAGTGGAAGTTCTACTCGCTGGCACGGCCGAAGACGCCGCTGCACCGGACCCTGCTCCGCTGTGTGGCCAGCTGTCTCGGCGACGTCGACGACCTGGCCGCGGACCGCGCGCGGCTGGCCGGACTGGAAGCCCGGCTGCGCTGCCGATGAGGGGAGAGGGGAGCCCGTCGGAAGACCGGCGGATGGACGGCTTCGAGCGACTGCTCACGCTCTGGGTCTTCCTGTGCATGGTGGCCGGGATCGCTCTCGGGCGGGTGGCCCCCGACCTGGCGCGCACCCTCGACGGAATGACCCTCGACGTGGACGGTGCGCCCGTGGTCTCGATCCCGATCGCCATCTGTCTCTTCTTCATGATGTACCCGATCATGGTGAAGATCGACTTCGCCGAGGTGGTGGCGGCGGGCCGGAGCGTGCGACCGGTCGCGCTCACCCTCTTCGTCAACTGGTGCGTGAAGCCGTTCACGATGCTGGCCATCGCGAGCTTCTTCCTGGGCAGCGTCTTCCTCGGCTTCATCGGGCCGGAGGCGACGGACCTGGTGAAGCTTCCCTTCGGCCTGGACCTGGCCGAGGGGGCCCGCTACGGCGCCGGCGAGGTCGTGGTCCGGGACGGCGTGAAGCTGCTCGAGGTGCCCCTCTGGCGGAGCTACCTGGCGGGCTGCATCCTGCTGGGGGTCGCGCCCTGCACGGCGATGGTCCTGGTCTGGGGCTATCTCGCCCGGGGCAGCGACGGGCACACGCTGGTCATGGTGGCGCTCAACTCGCTCACCATGCTCGTCCTCTACGGGGTGCTCGGCGGCTTCCTGCTCGGCGTGGGCCGCCTGCCGGTTCCCTGGCAGGCGCTGCTGCTCTCGATCAGCGTCTACGTCGCCCTGCCGCTGGTCGCGGGGTTCCTGTCGCGTCGCTGGATCATCGCGGCCCGCGGTGAGGCGTGGTTCCAGGAGAGGTTCCTGCACGTGCTCACGCCGATCACCATCGGTGCGCTGCTGCTGACGCTGGTGCTGCTGTTCTCGTTCAAGGGAGACGTCATCCTGGCCAACCCGCTCACCATCCTCTGGATCGCCGTGCCGCTGACGATCCAGACGCTGCTCATCTTCGGGCTCGCCTATGCGCTGGCCAAGGCGGCCGGCCTCCGATACGAGGATGCCGCGCCGACCGCCATGATCGGGGCGAGCAACCACTTCGAGGTGGCCATCGCCACCGCGGTCATGCTCTTCGGCCTGTCGTCGGGCGCCGCGCTCGCCACGGTGGTCGGCGTCCTCATCGAGGTGCCGCTGATGCTGGCGCTGGTCCGCTTCTGCCTGCGCACCCGGGGCTGGTTCTCGCCCGAGGCCTCGCCCCGCGCCCCCCAGGCCGGCTGACCGACCCGCGGGTGCCGGACGAGGCCCCCGTCGATGGCGGCAGCCCCTCGCTCTCGCGTCCGGGCTAGAACTCCCCTTCCCCGACGTAGGGGTACGACCAGAGGATCACCTGGAGCAGGACCGCCTTCCGCCAGGCGTCCTGCATCTTCTCCACGTCCTCCGCGCCGTGTCCCTTGTTGGCCAGGAACGGCCGCAGCGTCGCCGTGATCGGAAAGTGGAGCGCCGCCAGGTAGCGGAAGTGGATGATCGGAACGCTGTCCACGCCGTCGGTCCGGTTCTTGCCGACGCTGTGGTGGCGCCGGCCGATCTCGAACTGGTAGTCGAGCCAGGCCTGGTCGTAGCGCGCCTCGGCCGTGTCGAGGATCCACTGGCCGAAGCGCTTTCGCACCGCCCCCAGGTAGGCGGCGTCCGGCTCGCCGGTGCGTACGTCGCCGAAGTACTGGACCAGCTGGGGCGTCGCGGCCACGAAGCCGTACCAGACGTCCAGGACGTCTTCCACCTGGTCCGCCAGCACGTCCCGGGACATCCGCAGGTAGCGGACGTCCTCCTCGCCGAAGAGCAGCGCCCCCTGGATGAGCTGCAGCTCCTCCAGGCTGATCGGGGCGGACGGGAGCCCCGCCGTGCCGTAGGTGTACCCCGGGACCTCGGTCGCGCTGGGACGGTCGCCGGCCTGGGCCGTGGATGCGATGAGTGACATGAGCAGGACTCCTGAGACGAAGAGACGCATTGCGTCCTCCTGTTTATAGTATCGAGTCGATACTACTGACCCAGCTCCACGCCGGCGTCAAGGGCCCGGCGCGCTTTTCGTAGCGACTCGCTATCATTCCGGCCATGGCGGCGAGGCGACGAGTCGATCTCCTCGAGCGGATCGGGAACCTGATCCGTGCCGAGGATCGCGAGACGGCGCACGCCGCCGGCCTGCAGCCGGTCCAGCTCGACGTGCTGGCCTACCTGGACCGGTGCAACCGCTACAGCGACACGCCCGCGGCGGTCGCCGAGTACCTGGCGCTCACCCGGGGCACCGTGTCGCAGTCGATCCAGCGGCTCGAGGAGAAGGGTCTGGTCCGCCGCCGCGCGGACGAGTCCGACCGCCGCGTGAGCCACCTCGAGCCGACCCCCGCCGGGCGCAAGGTCCTGCGAAGCCGCTCGCGGAACGCGATCGAACGGGCGACCGCCCAGGCCGCCGGAGGGCAGTCCATCGATCGCGCCCTCGAGCAGTGGCTCCGAACGCTCCAGCGGGCCAACGGACGGCGGAGCTTCGGCGTCTGCGCCTCCTGCCGCTTCTTCGAGCGGCTGGGCCGAAGCCGCTACCGCTGCGGCCTCACCCAGGAGCCCCTTTCCGCGCGCGACAGCGAGCGGATCTGCCGCGAGCACGAGCACCCTCGCGACGCGCGCTAGCCGCGTCCGGGACTACCAGCGCTCGGGCACGAAGTTCTGGTCCTCGATGGGCGGCCGGACGTAGCCCTTGGGCTTGGGGCGCTCGGGCAGGATCGGCGGCGTGGGCGTCAGGTCCTCGTAGTCGACCTGGCTCAGCAGGTGGGAGATGCAGTTCAGCCGGGCCCGCTTCTTCGAGTCGGCGTTCACCACGTACCAGGGCGCCTGCTCGATGTCGGTGTGCTCGAACATCTCGTCCTTGGCCCGCGAGTACTCGACCCAGCGCGAGCGCGACTCGACGTCCATCGGGCTGAGCTTCCAGCTGCGCGTCGGGTCCTTCATGCGCCGCTGGAAGCGCCGCTCCTGCTCGTCGTCGCTGACCGAGAACCAGTACTTGACGACCTGGATGTCGGCGCGCACCAGCATGCGCTCGAACTCGGGGCAGGAGCGCAGGAACTCCTGGTACTCCGGATCGCTGCAGAAGCCCATCACGCGCTCGACGCCGGCCCGGTTGTACCAGCTGCGGTCGAACAGCACGATCTCGCCGGCCGCCGGCAGGTGGGCGACGTAGCGCTGGAAGTACCACTGCTTCTTCTCCCGCTCGGTCGGGGTGCCCAGGGCGACGACCCGGCAGATGCGCGGGTTCAGGCTCTCGGTGATGCGCTTGATCACGCCGCCCTTTCCGGCGGCGTCGCGCCCCTCGAAGATGACGACGATGCGCAGCCCCTCGTGCTTCACCCACTCCTGGAGCTTCACCAGCTCGACGTGCAGGCGCGCCAGCTCCCTTTCGTAGACGTCGGTGGCGAGCTTCAGCTTCTTCGCCTTGATGTCTCCCACCACGGCGTTCGTCTTCGCGGCCTTCGGCATGCGGACTCCTCGGAATCGATCGACGGATCCATGTCCGAGCAAGTCGCGTGCCGCCCGGGGCCGGCCGGGACTGGGCAACCCGCCGCCCATCGACGCCGGATCCCACCCGCAGGCCGCACCCGCCGCCCGGATTCGAGGCAGCGGCCGGCGCCGGCCGACCAACGACCGGGCAGCGGCCGGGGGGTCGGGAGGCCGGCTCAGCGCTCCGCCGCATCCGCCGGGCGCGTGGCGAGCATCTCCTCGTACGCCTGCTTCGAGAGGCGCTCCACCAGGCCCGGGAACCAGCGGGCGACGGCCAGCCGTACGCGGGCGCCGGCCGGCGCCACGATCGTGCCCCGGTTCCGCTCGACCTGGTCGAGGGCGTAGGCGACGAAGCGCTCGACCGGGTACGGCGGTCCGCCCACGCGGGTCAGGTAGGCGCGGATGTCGGGCCGCCAGGTGGCGCCGAGCTGCTGGGAGACGTCGGTCTCCAGCAGCGGCGTCTCGATGGCCGTCGGACACAGCACGTTCATCCGGACGCCGTGGCGCGCCGCCTCCGGGCGCAGCGAGTTGCTGAGACCCACCACCGCGTGCTTGCTCATGCAGTAGGGCGCCATCAGCGGAAGCGGCAGCAGTCCGGCGGCAGAGGCCGTGTTGACGATGATGCCGCCGCCCTGCTCCTGCATGCGCGGGAAGGCGGCCAGGATGCCGTGCACCACGCCGCGCACGTTCACGTCGAGGCAGCGGTCGAAGTGGGCCCGGTTCAGCTCGCGGATGTCGCCGCCCACGCCGATGCCGGCGTTGTTGAAGACGGCGTCGATGCGTCCGTGGCTCGCGGCGACGTCATCGACGTGCCGCTTCACGGCGTCGGCATCGGTCACGTCGAGGGCCACGCAGCGGGCGTCGTGGCCGACCTCCTTCGCGGCCGCGGCCGCGGCGTCGCCGTCCACGTCGGAGAGCCAGACCACCGCCCCGCGCCGCGCCAGCTCGGCCCCCAGGGCCTTCCCGATGCCGGAGCCGCCCCCGGTGACGATCGCACTCCTGCCCTGCCAGATGGACATGCTCCCTCCTGCTCGACGGACCGAGCATCGCTCATCCCGCGGCCGCGTGTCGGTCCGACGCGCACGACGCGAAGCGGCGCCGGTAGGCGCTCGGGGTGACGCCCAGGTTGCGCTCGAAGGCGAGGCGCAGGCCATCGGGTGTGGCGTAGCCGCAGCGCGCGGCGATCTCGCCCAGGGGCTCGTCGGTCTCCTCCAGGTACTGGCGCGCCCGCTCCAGCCGGCACTGCTCGACGTAGCGACCGGGCGCCAGCCCCACGCGCCGCGTGAAGACCCGGGTGAAGTTGCGCGGGCTCATGCCGAAGCGCTCGGCGAGCGCCTCCACCCGCAGGTCGCCCTCCAGGTGGTCGAAGACGTAGCTCTGGATCTCCCGCGCCGCGCCGGCGTCGGGCACCTCGGTCGCGACCTGCACGCTGAACTGGGCCTGGTTGCCCGGGCGACGCAGGAACATCACCAGCCCCTGGGCCACGCGGCGCGCGAACTCGGTTCCGTAGTCCTCCTCGACCAGCGCGATGGCCAGGTCCATGCCCGACGTCGCCCCCGCCGAGGTGTAGACATGGCCGTCGCGCACGTAGATGGGATCGCGCTCGAGCGTCACCTGCGGGTAGCGGCGGCGGAAGTCGGCGCAGGCGCACCAGTGGGTGGTGGCGCGGCGTCCGTCGAGCACGCCCGCCTCGGCCAGGATGAAGGAGCCGGTGCAGATGCTCACGATGCGCCGCACCCGCCGCGACATCTTCGCCACCCAGGCGATGAAGCGCTCGTCGCGCAGGCACGCATCGTGCTCGTCGACGGCCTGGAAGAGCAGCGTGTCGACCCGGCCGCGCACCCGGTGGTAGGGCGTGGGCGCGGCGATCGAGAGGCCCTTGCGGTCGTAGATCGACCCGCTGCCCGTCGACACCACCTCCACCTCGTAGGCCAGGTCGGACCGCCCGTAGTGGTCGAGGAACAGCCGGGCCTCGTCGAAGACCTGGAGCGGCCCCATGTACTCGAGCGAGCGCGCGGCCGGGTTTGTGACGACCACGATCCGCCGGCGCCGCGCCTCGCCGGCCGGCGGAAGGCTGCGCACGCCCGGCAGGTCGTAGTCGGGCAAGGCCGTCGCTCCTCCCCTCGCTTCGAGGTCGTGTCCCGATCGTTCGGATTATTGTCATTGTGCCAGACCGGCGCCCCGCCGCACAATCCCCGCGTACCCAGGCGAGGAGAGCCCGGATGACGGCACCCGTGACGCTGGAAGACCTGTTCGAGACCGTGGACAAGCTGGCCCCGCTGCTGCGCCAGCACGCGGACGACGCCGAGCGCGACCGGCGCCTGGCCCCGCCGGTGCTCCAGGCGCTGCGCGACGCCGGCCTGTTCCGCATGTTCCGGCCGCGCACGCGCGGGGGGCTCGAGCTGGATCCGACCAGCGAGTACCGGGTGGCCGAGGCGGTGGCACGGGTCGACAGCGCCGCCGCCTGGAACCTCCAGGTCGCGAACGCCAGCGAGCTGTTCGGCGGCTGGTTCCCGGACGACGCGAACGACCGGGTGTTCGGCGCGCCGGAGGCGATCGTCGCGGGAGCCTTCAACCCGCACCGCCGCGCCGAGCCGGTCGACGGCGGCTATCGCGTCAGCGGTCGCGTCCCGTTCAACAGCGGCTGCCACGGTGCCACCTGGCTGATCGGACTGGCCGACGTCCACGACGGCGACACGCCTCGCGTCGACGCCGACGGCCGGCCCGAGACCCTGCTCACCGCGATCCCGGCCGACGAGTGCCGCATCGTCGAGAACTGGAACACCCTGGGCATGCGGGGCACCGGAAGCCACGACGTCGAGGTCGGCGACGTGTTCGTGCCGCGCGAGCGCGCCGTGCCCTTCGGACCGCTCGAAGAGCCCTCCCCCGCCTACGCGACGCCGCTCACGCCGCTGGCCATCTGGGCCACCGTCGGCTGCCATGCCACGGTGGCGCTCGGCGCCGCCCAGGCGGCGGTCGACGAGCTGACCGGGCTCGGCGCCCGGGTGCCCGCCTACACCGAACGCGCGCTGCGCGACCGCAGCGTGGTGCAGATGCGGCTGGCCCGCGCCGAGGGTCTGCTGGCGGCGGCCCGCGCCTTCTTCCACCAGGCCTACGACGAGGCGTGGGCCGCGGTGCAGGTGCGCGGTCGCCTCGCCATGGGCGAGAAGGCCCGCTGCCAGCTGGCCAGCACGAACGTCGTGCTGGCGGCGGCCGAGGCGGTCGACCTGGTGCACGCCTGCGTCGGCAGCGCCGGCATCCGCCAGGAGCAGCGCTTCGAGAGGCACTTCCGCGACATCCACGTCATGACCCAGCACGCCTTCATCGGCGAGGCGCGGCTCGAGGCGGTGGGCCGGATCATGCTGGGGCTCGAGCCGGACTGGGGCTTCTTCCAGTTCTAGGGCGGATTGACAAAAGCGACGATTCGTTGCATTAGTGGAGACCGCATGACGGCCTCCCCGATGCGCCGGCCCGGCGGGCGCAGCGCCCGCGTCCGCAGCCAGGTGATGGCGGCGACGATCGACGTGCTCGCGAAGAGCGGCGTCGCGGGGCTGAGCGTCGAAGCCGTGGCGGCCCGCGCCGGCGTGAACAAGAGCACGATCTACCGGCGCTGGCCCACGCTCGCCGACCTGGTCACCGAGGCGATCGGGGATCTCCAGCAGGCGCGCATTCCGCTGCCCGACACCGGCGCGCTGGCGTCCGACCTGCGCGCGCTGCTCGCGCAGGCGCGGGCGCTGCTCACGTCGGCCGACGGCCGCGCGCTGGCCCATGCGGCGCTCGGCACGCCGGCGAGCGCCGCCGCGGCGCGCGCCAGCCGCAAGGTCTGGGCGGCGCGCTTCGCGCTGCTCGGTCGGGTGGTGCAGCGCGGCGTCGAGCGCGGCGAGCTTCCGCCCGACGTCGACGCCCGCTTCCTGCTGGAGACCCTGGTTTCCCCGCTCTACTTCCGGCTGTTCGTGGCCCGCGAGCCGGTCGACGACGCCTACCTGGACCGTCTGGTCGAGCAGGCGTTGCGCGCTGCGCGCCCCCGACCGGCCCGCCGGCGAGGAGGACGGAGGTGAGACGCCTGCGAAGGCTCGCGCTGTGGGTGGGGCTTCCGCTGGGCCTGCTGATCGGGCTGCTGGTGGTGGCCGCGTCGCTGCCGCTGCCGAAGGCTCCCGCCGCACCGGTCGGGGAGACCGTCGCGTACGCCGGCGGCATCGAGCGGCTCGACCTGCGCTTCCCGTGCGGAACCGCGACCTGCGCCGGCTGGCTCTACCGTCCGGCGGCGGCGGCGCCGCCGGTCGTGGTCATGGCCCACGGCTTCGCCGGCACGCGCGACGTGGCCCTCGAGCCCTTCGCCCTGGCCTTCGCCCGCCGCGGCCTGGCCGCCTTCGTGTTCGACTACCGCGGCTTCGGGGCCAGCGGCGGCGGACCGCGCCAGCTCATCGATCCCTGGCGGCAGCTCGAGGACTGGGCCGCCGCCATGGCCTTCGTGCGCGGGCGCTCCGACCTGGACGGCGCGCGCCTCGCGCTGTGGGGAAGCTCGATGGGCGGCGGCCACGCGATCATCGCGGCGGCGCGCGACGGCGAGGTCGCGGCGGTGGTCGCCCAGGCTCCGCTGGTGGACACGAGCATCGAGGGCGAGGCGGCGGCCATCGGCGTCGGCACCGCCCTGCGCCTGCTCTTCACCGCCTGGGCCGACCTGATCCGGTCGATCGTCACCGACGACGCCCTGGTGGTGCCCGCCATCGGCCCGCCGGACACGTTCGCCATGATCAGCGACCAGGCCGCCCACGACGCCTTCGAGACGCTGGTGGCGCCGGGCTCGACCTACCGCAACGCGGTCGCCGCGCGCTCGCTGCTCACCTTCGACGAGTACGATCCGTCCGTGCAGGGTGCAGCGCTCGACGTCCCGCTGCTGCTCATCGCGTCGCGGAGTGACCGCTTCGCCGACATCGCGGGCGCCGAGGCCTTCGCCGCGTCGCACCCGGAGGCGCGGGTCGCCGAGATCGGCGGCGACCACTTCGAGATCTACGCACCGCCCCACCGCGAAGAGGCCGCGCGGCTCGCGACGGAGTTCCTGGCGAAGGAGCTTGCCTCGGTCGCCCCCTAGACCGGAAGATGGCGCCCCGTGACCGATCCGCCCCCGCTCGCACCCGTCTCCCGCGACCTGGTCGCGGCCCGTGTCCTCACCCTGGCGCCGGTGCTGCTGGCCTTTCCGCTGGGCATCGCCGCGGTCTTCGCGTTCGGCGCCGAGCGCGACGCCACCGCGGACCGCATCGCCTGGGCCTATTCGGTCGGCCTGTTCACGTCGTTCAGCACCGCCTTCTGGCCGCTGCCCGGCCTGCGCGGCTGGAGCTTCGAGCGCCGCGTGCTCTCGGCCGCCTTCCTGTTCATGGTGGTCTCCTACGCCACCCACCTGAGCTGGGAGCTCGGCTGGCTGCTGCTCCACGAGCGGATGGCGGCGCTGCGGGACACCCCCTGGGCCTACGTGTGGTGGGCCTACATCGACGGCGGCGACCTGCGCTACGCCACGGCGCCCACGGAGCTCGTCACCATCGAGGTGCTGTCGGTGCTGAACGGGCTGGTCGGCACCAGCGGGGTGGTGCTGTGGGTGCGCTCGAAGGGGCGCGACGAGCGCGCCGTGCTGCTGTTCATGGCGACCGCGGTCGTACACCTCTACTCGACGTCCTACTACTTCCTGTCCGAGATCCTGCCGGGCCTGCCGAACGTCGACACGAGCAGCTTCACCGACACCTACATCAAGTTCGGTCTCGCCAACGCGCCCTGGATCACCATGCCCTGGCTGGTGCTCTGGTGGGGCCAGCGCGTGCTGCGCCGGCGCATGCGCTGACCGGATCCGGCCTGTAGTAGAGTCGCGCGCAGCCCGGAGAAAGACCCCGATGCCCCACCCGCGCCCCCTGCCCCTGACCGTGCGCCTGATGAACGGCGCCGGACGCGTCGCGAACGCGCTCGGGATCCACCCCGTCGACCTCTCGCTCGACGGCCTGCTCGAGAAGGCGCAGCGCGACACCGGACTCAGCGACTTCGGCGGCGACGCGTTCCGCGAGCCGCTGGCGCTGCTGCTCGGCGGCCTGGAGCGCGAAGCCGACCTTTCGCTGCTGGGGCGGATGATCGCCCGCGCCGACCTGCTGCGCACGCTCGGGAACCGGCTGGGGCTGGTGGAGCTGTTCAAGCAGCACCCGGAGATCGCCGAGCAGCCGATCTCGCGGCCCATCTTCGTGGTGGGGCCGCCGCGCAGCGGCACCACCATCTTCCACGACCTGCTGGCGATGGACCCGGACAACCGGGTGCCGCTGTCCTGGGAGGCCGCCCATCCGCTGCCGCCGCCCGAGACGGCCACCCTCACGACCGATCCGCGTATCGCCCGCGTCGAGGCCGACCTGGCGCGGGTCGACGCCATGATCCCCGAGTTCAAGACCATGCACCCCATGGGCGCCCAGCGCGCCCAGGAGTGCGTGGCGCTGACCTCCCACGACTTCGCGTCGATGATCTACTTCACCCAGTTCGACGTGCCCACCTACGACCGCTGGGTGCTCGCGAGCGACATGAAGAGCGCCCTGGCCTGGCACCGGCGCTTCCTCCAGGTGCTCCAGTGGAAGGCTCCCGGCGTACGCTGGGCGCTGAAGTCGCCCCAGCACCTCTGGCACATCCAGCACGTCCACCGCGAGTACCCGGACGCACTGTTCGTGCAGACCCACCGCGACCCGGTGCGCGTGCTGGTGTCGATCAGCAGCCTGGTGGCGACGCTGCGCCGACTCGCCAGCAGGCACGTGTCGCTGCCCGAGGTCGCGCGCTACTACGCCGAGGCGCTGGCCCAGGCCTTCGACAACACCGTCGCCTACCGCAAGTCGGGCGCGCTGCCCGAGAGCCAGGTGGTCGACCTCCACTTCCACGACTTCATGGCCGACCAGGTGGGCACCGTGCGCCGCGCCTACCAGCACTTCGGACTCGATCTCTCCGACACGGCGGCCGCGGCCATGCAGCGCTTCCTGGACGAGAACCCGGCCGACAAGCACGGCAGGCACACCTACCGCTTCGCCGACGTGGAGATGGACGAGGCGCAGGTGCGCGCGCGCTTCGCCGGCTACCAGGAGTACTTCCAGATTCCCTCGGAGCCGGTATGAGGAGACGCCGAACGGAGCCCGCGCCCTGAGCGCGCTGGCCCTGGGATCGCGGTCGGTCCGGGCGCTGGGCCGCATTGCGGCGGACCGGCTCGTCGAGGCGTCGGGGCGCGCGCTGCCGCGCACGCCGGAGCAGCTCGCGCGGCCGGAGGCGCTGGCGCCCCTGCTGGGCGTTCCGGTCCGCGCGGCCCGGCTGCCCGGCGTCGTGTTCGAGAGCAGCAACTGCACCAACTTCCTGGTCGAGGTGGAAGGCGAAGACGGCGCGGACCTGCCGCGCACCCTCTACGCCAAGCTCCCCTGCCCCGAGCTCGCCACCCGCGTCTTCGCCGGGGCGCTGCGCTTCTGGGAGGTGGAGGCGACCTTCTGCCAGCGCGTGGCCGACCGGGTCCCGGTGCGCGTCCCGCGCGTGTACGCGGCCGAACGACGCGGCTCGCGCTTCGTGCTGCTGCTCGAGAACCTCCGGGAGCAGCCCGGCGTACGCCTGTTCGTCAACCGGGACATGGCGGCGGGGACCACGCCCGAGCGATCGCGCGCCTGCCTGCGGACCTTCGCCGAGCTGCACGCCGCCTTCTGGGGCTGGGACGCGCTGCAGCGCGAGGCGCTGCTTCCCATGCGGCTGCATCCGCACCTGGCGCCGGACGGCCGCGGCGTATCGCGCGCGGTCCACGCCGCCGCCATCGGTCCGGCCCACCGGGCCGCACCGGAGATCTTCACCCGCGCCCACGCGGACCTCTGCCGCCGCGCCGTCGACCGGTGGGACGCGCTGCTCGCCGCCTGGTACCGGGGGCCGCTCACCCTGCTCCACGGCGACAGCCATTTGGCGAACTGCTTCGAGTACCCGTCACCCGAAGGCCCGCGCATCGGGCTGCTCGACTTCCAGGGCCTGCACTGGGGCCAGGGCATCCGCGACGTGCAGTACCACCTGATCGACTCGCTGGAGCCCGAGGTGCTGGCCGCCTGCGAGGACGCGCTGATCGACGACTACCTGGAGGTTCTGTCGGAGCACGGCGTCCCGCTCGACGCGGGCGAGGCCCGCGACCAGTACCGCGCCCTCTCCTTCCAGACGCTGATGGTCGCCGTGGTCTCGCTGGGTCTCGGCTCGCTCACCGAGCGGGAGGAGACGGTGCGGACGGTGCTGCGGCGCAGCGTCGCCGCGGTCGACCGGCTGGGCTTCGGCGACTGGCTCGCGACGCTGTGAGCGGCGCCGTGGAGTTCGCCGCCCGGGTCGCCCACCACCCGAGGCCCCGCGGCGTCTCCCGGCTCGCCGCCTCGATGTGGCGCCAGGCGGCCGCGACCCCGGTGTGTCCGGCCACCTCGCTCGCGGGCCGCATCGCACTGGTGACCGGCGGAAGCCGCGGCATCGGTCTGGAGACCGGCCGCGGCCTGGCGGAGCGCGGCGCCCGGGTGGTGTCGTGCGCGCGAAGCGAGCCCGCCGGTCCGCACCGGACGGCCCGCTTCGTGCCCCTCGACCTCGCCGACCTGCGCTCCGTCGCCGACGCCCTCGCCCGCATCGAGGCGCTGCTCGCGGGACGCCGGCTCGACGTGGTGGTCGCGAACGCCGGGCTGTGGCCGACGCGCCACCGGCTCTCGGCCCAGGGTCACGAGATCGCCTTCGCCACCAACGTGCTCGGACACCATGCGCTGATCCGCGGGATGCAGCGGCGCGGCCTGCTCGCCGAGGGCGCCCGCGTGGTGGTGGTGACTGGCGACATCTACGTCCTGGCCGACTCCTGCACGCCCGACTTCCGCTACCGCGGGGCGCGCGGCGGCCAGCAGGCCTACTGCCGCAGCAAGCTGGGGAACCTGTGGCAGGTGCACGAGCTGGCGCGCCGCCACCCGGAGCTGTGCGTCGTGGCGGTGCACCCGGGCGTCGTCGCCAGCGACCTGGGCGGACCCGCCGAAGGTGCGGTCGGCGTCCTGAAGCGCGCGCTCTTGCTGTCGCCCGAACAGGGCGCCCAGACCCCGCTCTACGCCGCCACTGCGCCCGACCTGCCCAGCGGCTGCTACCTGCACAACACGCTGGGCCGCATCGAGCTCCACCCGGACGATCCGGCCGCGGATGCGGACGCCGCGTCCGCGCTGTGGGATCAGCTCGAGCGGCTCGTAGCCGACGCGAACGGCGTGTAACGTCCACGCCCAGGAGGAGTCCCCATGTTCGAGACGCTGCGCACCGAGGTCGACGGCCCGCTCGGCCGACTGACCCTCGACCGCCCCGAGAAGCTGAACCCGCTGTCGACCCAGGCGCTGGTCGAGCTGACCGCCGCCGCCGACTGGTTCGACGCGCGGCCCGCGGTGAAGGTGGTGATCGTGAGCGGCGCCGGCCGCGCCTTCTCCGCCGGCGCGGACCTTTCCACCTTCCAGGGCCCGCAGGAGGGCTCGATGCGCGACGCCGCCGACCAGGGTCGTCGGATGGCAGACGCCCTGGAGAACATGCGCGCGCTCAGCATCGCAGCGATCCGCGGCTGGTGCGTGGGCGGCGGACTGGTGCTCGCCGCCGCCTGCGACCTGCGCGTCGCCGCCGAGGATGCGCGCTTCTCGATTCCCGAGGTCGACCTGGGCATCCCGCTGGCCTGGGGCGGCATTCCGCGGCTGGTGCGCGAGATCGGTCCGGCGCTCACCAAGGAGCTGGTGCTCACCTGCCGCCCCTTCGACGCCGCCGAGGCGAAGGCCGCCGGCTTCCTGAACCGGCTGGTGCCCGACGCGGAGCTCGACGCCCACGTCGACGAGCTGGCCCGCTCGCTGGCGGCCAAGGCCTCGCACACGCTGACGGCCACCAAGCGCCACGTGAACGCCGTCACCGAGCAGATGGTCGGTACCATGCGCAGCTGGTCCGACGCGGACGGACTGGTCACCGCCCTGCACGACGCCGAGTGCGGCGAGGCGCGCCGCGCCTACCTGAAGTCGCGCGCCAGGGGCGCGTAGGGAATGTCTGCACGAGCCGACTGCTCAGGCCATCCGTCTGGGATGGCCTGAACGAAACCGCTTCGTGCAGACACTCCCTGGCCGGCCCGGCCGCGGGTCGAGTGACCCGCCGGGCGCCGACTGGTACCCTCCACCCGGAATGGCCGACCGGAACGACGCCCCGGAGCGCACTCCGCAGCTCGATCGACGCGACTTCCTGCGCGTCGGCGCGGCCGCGACCGTGGGCGTCGGGCTGCTCGGCAGCGGCGCCGCCGCCGAGCCGCCGAAGGCGGCCGGCTTCCGCACCCTGGGACGCACCGGCCTGCGCATCTCCGACATCTCGTTCGGCTCCGGCTTCTGCCGCGGACCGCGCGTGGTGCGCCACGCCTTCGACCGGGGCATCAACTACTTCGACACGGCCGAGTCCTATCCGCTGGGCGCGGCGGGCCAGGCGGAGCGGGCGATCGGCCAGGCGCTCGCCGGCCGGCGCGACCAGGTGATCCTGGCCACCAAGACCGAGGCGCGCGCCGACCAGAAGCAGGCCGACTTCATGGCCGCGCTGGAGGCGTCGCTGCGCCGCCTGCGCACCGACCACGCGGACGTCTACTTCAACCACGCAGTGAACGACCTGGAACGGCTGCGCAACCCGGAATGGCACGCCTTCGTGGCGAAGGCCAAGGAGCAGGGCAAGATCCGCTTCTCCGGCATGTCGGGCCACGCCGGCCACCTCGTTCCCTGCCTCGACGCGGCGATCGACGAGGACCTCGTCGACGTGATCCTGGTCGCCCACAACTTCGGGCAGGATCCGGCCTTCTACGAGAAGTTCACCAAGGGCTTCGACCTGGTGGCGATCCAGCCGGAGCTGCCGCGGGTGATCGACAAGGCCCACGCCAAGGGCATCGGCGTGATCGCCATGAAGACCCTGATGGGCGCCAAGCTGAACGACATGACGCCGTTCACGCGGCCCGGCGACGACGTCGCCCACGCGGCCTTCCGCTGGGTGCTCTCGAACCCGAAGGTGAGCGGCCTGGTGGTGTCGATGAAGGGCCCGCGCATGGTCGACCACTACCTGCGCGCGTCGGGACAGGCACCGCGCGCGAGCGACAGCGCCGCACTGCGCGGCTACCTGCTCGCCCACGGAGGCACCCAGTGCCGGCTCGGCTGCGGCGCCTGCAACGACGCCTGCCCGGCCGGCGTACCCATCTCGGACGTGCTGCGCACGCGCATGTACGCGCGCCGCTACGGCGAGCCCGACGCCGCCCGCAGCGAGTACGCCCGTCTCGGATCCGGCGCGGCGCCGTGCCTGTCTTGCGCCGCGCCCAGCTGTGTCGCCGCCTGTCCCCACGACCTGCCGGTGGCCGACCTCACGCGCCAGACCGCCGCGCTGCTGGGACCGAAGGCCTAGCCGTCCCCGGCCAGGATCCGCGCGAACGCCTCCCGGTCGACGTTGCCACCGGTGACGACCACGGCGGCGCGCCGGCCGCGCAGGCGCTCGCGCTCCGCACAGGCCGCGGCAAAGGCGGCGGCGCCCGCACCCTCCGCCACCTGGTGGGCTCCCGAGAACAGGTCGCGCATGGCGCCGCGAATGGCGTCCTCGCCGACGCGGACCACGCGGGCCACGTGGCGCGCCAGCAGGTCCACCACCTCGGGGTGGGGAACGCGCACCGCCAGGCCGTCGGCCAGCGTGTCGGCGCGGTCGGTCGGAACCGGCCGCCCCGCTTCGTGGGAGCGCGCGTAGGCGTCGGCGTTCGCGGACACCACGCCCACGATCTCGACGTTCCGGCCCAGGGCCTCGCGCGCCGAGATGGCGGCCAGGATGCCCGAGCCGAGGCCGATGGGGACGTAGAGCACGTCCAGGTCGGGAGCCGCCAGCAGCAGCTCGCGGTAGCCGGTCGCGACGCCGCGCACCAGCAGCGGGTGCACCGACGGGAAGAGCTCGACGTCCTCGTCGCCGGCGATCGCGTGGGCGCGTTCCAGTGCCTCGTCGAAGTCGCGTCCGTGCTCGACCAGGCGTGCGCCGTAGGCGCGCATGGCGGCGTTCTTCTCGCGGCTGTTGCCGTGGGGAACGACGATGGTGGCGGCGAGCCCGGCGCGGCGCGCCGCGAAGGCGACGCACTGTCCGTGGTTGCCGCAGGTGGCACACACGACGCCGCGATCCCCGGCCAGCGACGCGGTGTAGACGAGCCCCCCGCGCACCTTGAAGGCGCCCGTCGGCAGGTGGCTCTCGTGCTTCACGAGCAGCTCGCAGCCCGCCCGCTCGCTGAGCAGCGGCCACTCGAGGGCGGGCGTCGGATCCAGCACCTCGTAGACGACCTTGCCCGCCGCCTC